>JAZNVS010000053.1:0-13055 GCA_045592965.1 Bacteroidales bacterium
AGCCATTGCGCTTAAGACAAGCAGACCGTTTCCTATAGGCACATCGCTTGTCAAGTCAAAATTTCCGATGCTGAAACCTCCTCCATTATTGGAGAAGTCATCGAAACCGAATCCATTAAAGTTATCGTTGAAGTTATTAAATCCCATTCCGTTTCCCAATGAGAAGTTCTCAAATGCAAAAACGGCATTACCATCTCTATCTAATTCGTTGTAGTTATTATAGAAGAAGGCTTCGTTTTGTGCCATGGAAACTATTGGAACCATTAAACACACCAGCAACAAAGCAAAATATTTTTTCCTATTCATATAATTAAATTTATTTGTTTGTCTGTTATACCGTAGATTAAAAATAAATTCAATTTGAAACAGGTCTTATAGTACGACCGATATAGCGACCGTTTCCCCAACCTGCTCTTGTGCCGTCTTCGTCAAAAGCAAGTGCGTGAGCTCCATAGCGGTCACTACCAGATGTTGAGGTCCAATAAGCGCCATATTCGTTGGGGTACTTCAAGAATGTCGTATTACGATATCCGGCAGCCGGAAAGAAAATAGAGTTACCATTGGGTCCAACGACATTGATTCCATGTATCAGACCATCTGCCATCCATTCACATACGCAGTAATCGACCAACTCGTTTATTTCCTCAAATGTAGGCAGACGCCATGTAGAGCCCCAGTTGGCTCTTGCCGCGTCATATTCTGGATTGCCGGAGATGTCGTCAATTTCTACGCCATTGATAGGACATTCGTTATAGTTGAACTCGTCTTTTGTTGCTGTCTCGCCCCAAGCATAATAATCGCCGTATTCTGTTGGAGATGTAGCTCCCATGTTATGGACAGCCCATTTAAGTCCGCTCGGAAGTCCTAAATCGACATATCTATAACCGGCAATCTCCTGTGGTTGTTCCTCTCCACTACCGCCATTATTATCATCGTCTCCGTTATCGCCTCCGCATGAAACCATATAGAGACTCATAATAATGCATAATGCATAATTCTTAATGCATAATGATAGTTTTTTCATAAATCAAATTTTAGCAATCTTAATTATTAAATGATTTTGATAATCATTTTTTATCTTAACGAAATAAATGCCTGATTTCAAGTCGCTGATGTCGATGATTGAATTATTGTCGATATTTTCTTTTGCAAAAGTACATCTACCCATAATATCATAGATCTCAATATTGAGATTTTCACAATCAGTCTCTACATAGAAATGATTTTTAACCGGATTAGGATAGATGTTCAAATCAGTAAGATAATTCTCATCGAATCCAATACCTTTGATTAATTTGGTTGTAACAATAGTGTAAATATCAGGATTATCTTTCCATATTGCTGTAATCTCCACCTCACCATAATCAGAGAAAGTCAGAATATTGTTTGCATCAATATTGACATTATCTAATGATGTTTCCCATGTTATTTCAGCCTCTTTCAAATATCTTCCTTGATGAAAGACAAAGGCTTCCATCTGATAGTTTTGTGTATTTATCTCTTTTGGCAGGTCTTTGATGACAACGACACTTTCTATTCCGTTTATTGAAGCATCAGGTTCTATGTCGATGGCTCCGGCTATCTCTGTAGATATTTCACCTATCCAGCCACCATCAGCCAACACTGCAGATTGTACCTTCACGAAATCTATTTCATCCAAATCGACGTAATTATTATTTTCGTCAATAGCCCAAGAGATGTCGAAAGCATCGCCGCCCGAGTTTTCTCTTTCACGGGTATAAGGATTGTCTGGAATACCGTAAGGTTCCTCTCCTCTCAGATTATTATCAACGTATCCGAAAGTGCGAGGCATGAAACTCACCATCTGCGGGTTTGTCATATCGACTCTGTTTTCCAGGAGCGTTCCTCTCAATGTATATTGGTTCGGATCTATCTCAGGAAAGGAATCCGCCATTGGATAATACGGCTGATTATGATAGAAGTTAGCCAATATATGACCTGTGTTTCCGAGATTATCTTCCCAAGGAACGTCTTCTGCCACATCACTTTCAGGATTAAAATATGTGACTTCGTAATCCCTTATTGTTGTTGAGAAGAAATGGTCGCTTCCCGCGAGTTCATACCAAATATCGTCTGGAATTCCGTTAGCATTTTCATCTTTCATCACATAAACAATTCCTGGCTCAGCCGTGAGTGCATGGTTTGTTCCAGGCATGGCATTAGGATTTCCGAAAATGGTAAAATCTACTCCGTAAGGATTATCCGGATGATTCTCTACAGGATTCTCAAATTTAAATACCACATAACCTCCGAAAGAACCGAGAGTCAGGCATCCTGTCAGTCCGTTCATTATAGAATTAGTAGATATTATCGGCGAGCCAGCCGTCGATGTATTGACGAACTGTCCCGGTGCAGGAACATATTCCAATACATCAACGATATACTGAGCTCTTAACAATACAGATATGAGTAAAAAATGAGTTATGATGATTAGTTTTTTCATTATCTTAAAACTATTCTCATTGGAACTTTATTACCATTAACTTCAAGCAACAAGGTATAAAATCCTGAAGGATAAGATGACAAATCTACAGATGAAGATTGTAATTTTTGAGAAGCTATTTTTTGTCCCATCATATTATATATCTCAACGGATTCAACATTTGCTTCGCTTTCAATATATACAATTCCGTCTGTAGGATTAGGATATAGTCTGAAATTCATTTCATATTCAGTTATGCTTTCACCAGCTGTCTTGGCGCATGCCTCTTCCGATTTCTCAGATTCTATCTCATCATGAACAGCAGTCACTGCGAAGCAATATTCTGTATCATATTCTAATCCTTCAACAATATAAGATGTTACGCTTACATTTGTCAACAATTCTTCACCTTGATAGATGTTATAACTCAGAGCAGTTTCTACGGCAGTCCATGATAGCGATATTGAAGATATTCCTTCTGTTGTAGCGACCAAGTCAGATGGAGCGATGAGATTTATTTCTTTGTATAACAATGTTAGAGGCAAGCCCCATGCACCGGCTATGATACCGTTGTCTTTTCCTCCATTCATGAAGTTGCCTTTGGAATTTACCAATGTGAGACTTACGGCTGGGTCGTTGCTATAAGCCAATATCTCGAAGTTTTCATTATCACCTTCATTTCCATTCCACATCACGACATTCTTGACACCTGTGGCATAATCGCTGAAATCGAAGAAAACATTACCGGCTTCATCGACATCTGTATCGTAGGCACCGGCTGGAATTGAAGATAGAATTGTTGCGTCATCTAATGTCAATATTTCAGCTGAGCTGTCGTTTATTACATTAATGACAGTTTCCATATCCCAGCGGTATAATTTTTCAGAACCTACACCTGATGTTGCGTAATATACATTACCTTCATCATCGATGCCTAAACCAGCAGAATAACCACCCACATCGATAATTTTTCTATGATTATCATTACCCGATACATCCAGCAAGGAGATGCAGTTAGGATCAGACCAACTGGTGCTGTTAAGTCCTGATACCAAGATGTGCTCGCCTATGAATTCCATATCGAAATTACATAGAAGAGAATATCCTTCACTCCATGTTCCTGTCTCGATATTATACGAGAAAATCTCATCACCATTAGGACCGCTTGTGATACCATACCACAGAGTCTCTATATCGGGAGAGATTTTCAAGAATGACGGATAAGTGTAAGTACCTGTCATATAATCCGGAAGAACGTATGTATCAAGAAGTTCATTTGTTGCAAGGTCGAAATGATAGATTTTGCTACCATCACTTGCATACAAATTAAATCCGTTGACATCAAACACAGAAAGGTTTGAATAGTCAGACAAAATAGTTTCCGTTACATAACCTTCGGAAGCATTTAAGATAGATTGAGCGTACATTGAAAATCCGCTCACGATCAAGAAGATCGTCACTAAAAGATTTTTTTTCATAATGTATAAATTTGTAATTAAAAAATTCCGCGTTTTAATTTACAATATCTGCGACGGCAGGTCTTCTGACTCATTCCTTGATTGATGTGCCTTCCCATTATTGTGATGGCTCACTAACAGTGGCTTTGAACATCAACTTATTAGAATTTACAGCAGCGGGGACTGTTATCGGTTTTCACGATATTCCCTATTAATCCTTTCGGAACCGTTGCGGGTACAAAGATATTTAAACTATGACAATGAACTTATTATATTTTAATCAATTTGTATTATTATTATTTGAAAACAACATAAATCCAGGGACTATTCCTGCTTCAAAAGATGTAACATAATCACCTTCTGAGGTATAACGCAACACGTCTCCATTTTGAAGATAATTCTTGACATCAGTAATGTAGATGTCACCATCGGTCGGAGAAATTGCTACATTGTAGAAAACATGCGTCTGACTATTGATAAAAGGCGTTGTCGGCAGAGTCTCATCATCAACAGACATTTTATAGAGGTCTAATGATTCAAAACCACCATTCAGGAAATATATGTTCTCTTTTAAGTTATCTATTACTAATGAAGAAGGATAATTACCTTGTTGGAAGTCAAAACGTTTCATAATCTGACGAGTCTTTGGGTTGATACAGAATAAAGCAGGTTCAAATGGAGGCATATAACCTCCGCCACACAAAACCCATACATTGTCGTTCTTATCCAGAACAATTGAATTTGGTTCTGCGCTGACTTCAACTTCGCCGACAAGTTCGTCTGTATTTACGTCAACAAACTGAACTGTCGAATTGGAAGTGTTAGGCTGATAAAAATTCGACCAGTTTGTCACTATGACCTCATCATCAACACGAAGCATTTTCTCTGTGGTGTTACCTAACTCTATAAATCCAGATTTCTGCATAGTCTCAGGATTGATAATCCATAAACCTTTCGATCCCAAATCAGAGACGTAAGCCTTATTCTTATTTATTGATATTATATGACGTGGCGAAGTAAGATCTCCCAATTTCGCTTTGTATTTCATATTCTCAGGATTCACCTTATATATATATCTGCTGTTATTTACAACGATATACATTCCTGTTTCGTCAACCATTAGAGAATTACCGACATCACCCAAAGGAGCCATATTCACTCTGTAGAACAAATTGTTTTCTACGCTATCGGCTTCAGGGTCATAGAACGTAAGCGAGGAATTAGCGTAAGTAAATGTTCCTTCGTTCAGGATAAATAATCCATTAGCGATAGAATGTTCTTGTGTTGGTGTTGGCATAGGTTCTTCTCCACAAGAGAATAGAAACAACAATCCAATGATAAAAATTTTATAAAAACTCTTTTTCATGATGTATAAATTTGTAATTAAAAAATTCCGCGTTTTAATTTACAATATCTGCGACGGCAGGTCTTCTGACTCATTCCTTGGTCGATGTGCCTTCCCATTATTGTGATGGCTCACTAACAGTGGCTTTGAACATCAACTTATTAGAATTTACAGCAGCGGGGACTGTTATCGGTTTTCACGATATTCCCTATTAATCCTTTCGGAACCGTTGCGCTTGCAAAGATAGGAAAAAAATTTAAAGTTGAGAATTAAAAATAAAAAATTCCGAGAAATTCATCATCTCCCGGAATTGTTAACTGTAAATTGTTAATTGTTAATTCAAAAGTTGTCGACGCGTCTCTACATTATTATTGCTCAATTCACTCGTTGTCTTGTCGCATCGCCATCTTGCTGACTTAAAAATCCTGCGACACGTTTATGCGAGTTGACAAGATATTGGTTATAATCTAAGTCGTTGACGTCTTGTTCTTTCTCTAATGCGAGTTCCAAGACTTCCATCATGGAGTTCACAAAGTGGAAGTTCAAGCCTTTTACGTAATCTTCTTTAATGTCGGAGAAATCGCGTTTGTTTTCGACTGACAAGATGACATCTGTAACGTCGTTACGTTTTGCTGCGAGCATCTTTTCCTGAATTCCGCCAACAGGCAACACTCTGCCTCTCAACGTAATCTCACCTGTCATGGCGAGTTGGTCTTTGACTTTTCTCTGTGTAAATGCCGATGTCAGTGCTGTCAGCATCGTGATGCCAGCCGAAGGTCCGTCTTTCGGTGTGGCACCCTCTGGCACGTGAATATGAACGTTCCATTCGTCAAAGACAGCAGGATCTATCTCAAGTTGCGAAGAATGTGACTTGATATATTCGTATGCTATCGTAGCTGATTCTTTCATCACCTCGCCGAGATTTCCTGTGAGATGCAAGGCTCCATGTCCGCGACTCAAACTCACTTCTATCGACAAAATCTCTCCGCCCACAGGAGTCCATGCCAAGCCGATAGCGACACCTGGAGTAGTGTGTTTCACCTCATCGCCGTCGTGGAACATGCCGACACCGAGAGTGTCTTTCAAGTCTTTCTCAGTGACTTTCTTGTCGTACTCATCGCCCATCACGATATTCTTTGCCTTACGGCGAA
This sequence comes from Bacteroidales bacterium, assembly GCA_045592965.1. GTDB lineage: Bacteria > Bacteroidota > Bacteroidia > Bacteroidales > F082 > Limimorpha. The sequence goes on from JAZNVS010000053.1 coordinate 6,397, forward strand.
TGACGCTGGCAATCTGACGTTCAAGGTTACGAACACCTGCTTCACGAGTGTAATCGTCGATGACTCTCATCACCATATCCTTAGAGAATGTCACGTCTTTGGATGTAAGTCCGTGTTCTTTCAGCTGCTTAGGAATGAGGTGACGCTTAGCAATCTCGAACTTCTCTTCACGGAGATAACCGCTCAAGTCGATGATTTCCATTCTGTCGCGCAAGGCAGGATGAATGGTAGACAAGTTATTAGCTGTAGCGATAAATAATACCTTCGACAAGTCGTAATCCATTTCCAAGAAGTTGTCGGAGAACGCCATATTTTGTTCCGGGTCGAGAACTTCCAACAAGGCAGCTTGCGGATCGCCGTTCACGTTGTTGCCGCTTACCTTATCTATTTCGTCGAGTACGAATACCGGATTCGACGACTTAGCTTTTCTAAGACTTTGGATTATACGACCTGGCATCGCGCCTATATAAGTCTTACGATGGCCACGCAACTCCGATTCGTCGCGCACGCCACCGAGCGACATTCTTATATATTTACGACCCAATGCCTTTGCTATAGATTTTCCGAGAGATGTCTTACCAACACCAGGAGGGCCGACGAGACATAAAATCGGTGATTTCATATCATTCTTCAGTTTAAGAACTGCGAGATATTCAATGATGCGGTCTTTTATCTTTTCAAGTCCGAAATGGTCTTTATCGAGAACCTTCTGAGCATGTTTAAGGTCGAAGTTGTCTTTGGTATATTCGTTCCAAGGAAGTTCTACGATATATTCGAGGTAGTTGTGTTGAATACCATATTCAGCCACCTGAGGATTCATGCGTTGCAGTTTCTGGAGTTCCTTCTCGAAAGTCTCTTCAACATCCTTAGGCCATTTTTTCTTGGCAGCTTTTTCTCTGAGAACCTTGATATCGACTTCGTTAGGAGTTCCTCCGAGTTCTTCTTGGATAGTACGAAGCTGTTGGTTAAGAAGATATTCACGTTGCTGCTTATCCATATCCATCTTAACTTTGCTTTGAATCTGATGTTTCAGTTCAATCATCTGCACCTCGTTAGAAAGTATGGTGAGAAGTTCTGTCGCGAATGTCGTTATGTCATTTATCTCGAGAAGTCTTTGTTTTTCCTGCATCGACTGCACGATATTATTCGCAATGAAATTCATCATGAACCATGGGCTGTCTATGTTTTTCAATGCGAAGGAAGCTTCGAAAGGAAGAGTTCCCGATTTTTGTGCAATCTGCATCGCGAGGTCTTTTATCGACTGTATCAAAGCCTTGAATTGTCGGTCGCGTGGAATGACGAGACCTTCGCCGTATGGAGTGACTTTACCTTTCAGATAAGGCTCTGTCTGTGTTATTTCTTGTAACTGGAAGCGGCGTTTGCCTTGAATGATAACTGTTGTGTTACCATCAGGCATCTGCAAGGTTTTCATCACCATTGCCATGGTACCTATTTCATGAAGGTCATTTTGGTTTGGGTCTTCCACTATTGCATCTCGCTGAGCCACGACGCCAATAGTCTGATGTTTTTTATATGCTTCTTTTATTAGCCTTATGGACTTGTCGCGGCCGACAGTTATTGGGATTACGACTCCAGGGAAGAGTACTGCATTACGCAGCGTCATGATTGGCACTTCTTCCGGGATCTCCTCTTCATTCATTCTTTTCTCGTCTTCCGGTGTGAGAAGTGGAATATATTCAGTATCAGTCTCAACTATATCTGTCAAAAATAAATCGTGATTTCTTTGGTTGTCCATCATTATATATTTAATAATTACGTCCGCCCGCCCGTCAATAATTATGCCAAAAAGATGGTAATTGATTAGAAATGATTTATTTTAAAAACACACAATCCACCCATTTTTTTAATTAAAAAGTTGGAGAAAAGAAATAAAAATATAAATTTGCAGTACTGAAGTAATGACAAACCAAATTTAAACGCACTATGAGAAATTACATCTTTTTATTGATAGCAGTATGCTCGTCTTTGTCATCAATGGCAGAACGAGTGGATAGGCTTCTCGCTATGAAAATCGCCAAGACCTTCATGCATGAAACCGAGTTCATCGATTTGAGCAGGAATACAGATTACGACAATTTTTACATATTCACTACAGAAAACAGTTTTGTAATAGTATCAGCCGACGACAGAGCAAAGCCTATATTGGCTTATTCCAATGAATTTCCTTTTGTAACGGAAAACATGCCGGATAATATTTCATACTGGCTGAATTCCCTTGAAGATGAAATACAATACGCCATCGATAATGACGTAAAGGCTTCGAAGGAAATAGAATCTGAGTGGGATAATCTTAAAAAAGGAGTCAAGCCTCAACCTAAGAACACTGTTATTGTTGAGCCGCTTATAAAGACACGCTGGAAACAGACTACTCCATTCAACGACATGTGCCCAACAGATTCATCAGGCGACAGAGCCATAGCAGGCTGCGTAGCAATAGCGATGGCTCAGGTTATGAGATATTGGGAATGGCCTCATAAAGGCGAAGGGTCTCATTCTTATCATTTAAACAGTTACGGAACAATAGAAGCCGACTTCTCCTCCACAATATACGATTGGGACAATATGCTTGTCGAGCCAGACATCACATGCACACAGGAAGAACAGGATGCAGTAGCAACACTTGCATATCATTGCGGAGTATCAATAGAAATGTATTACGGTCCGAACTCCAGCAGCGCTCATACCGATGATATCCCTTACGCCTTGGAAACATATTTCGGATATAGTCACAATATGCAACATGCTTACAAAGAAGACTACTCTGATTCAGAATGGATAACACTTTTAAAAGCCGAACTCGATGCAAAACGTCCTGTTCTTTATTCAGGAAAGTACAAAGAAGTTGGTGGAGGTGGACATAGTTTTGTTTGTGACGGATACGACGAAAACGATTATTTCCACTTCAATTGGGGATGGGGAGGCACTCATGACGGATACTTCGCTATTGGAGCATTGAATCCCGGTTCAATAATTGTCAACTGTCATAATTATATGGCATTGGGCGTAGAACCTGGCGATGTTCCCATCGATGCACCATCTGACGTCACCACAGAAGTCAACGGCCACGACGTCACTATCAGCTGGGCTCCGGAAGCAGACGCACATCATTATAAATTATACCGTAACGGATTTGTTATCAACGATAATATCACTACAAATTCATTCACCGACACTTATTTGGCTTACGGATCTTATGAATACCTAGTCAGAAGCGTAAAAGCCGACGGATATTACTCAGTGTTTTCCAATACCGTTGAAGCCGTCGTATCATATCAGGAACCTATCCCGACAAATCTGACAGCAGAACAAGAAGACGGATATAATGTCAAGCTAAACTGGGACTGTCTTGAAACAAACACTGCTGTACTTAAATACGGAGACGCAGAATCTTCGGAAGACAAATACGGAGGAAATTATCTGAAATTATATTGGGGACAAAAATACACAGCGGAACAACTATCTGAATATGCAGGCTTGTCAATAACATCATTCCAGGCCTATTTGCCGGAGAGCGACACTTATACTCTGCTCATATATAAGGATGTGAACGGCACACCGGAACAACAAATGTCGCAGCCTTTCAACTATGACGGAAACGGCAGCTGGGTGACAGTAGACCTTACAACCCCATTTTTGATAGACGGCAGCAGCGACATCATCATAACTCTTAATAACAACAACATAGATTATCCTGCGGTACATACATATTACAGCGGAAGCGACAACTCCTGCTTATATTCAATTGACGGAGTCAATTTCTTTTCGATAAATAATAAGTCATGGCTGTTCAGAACAATATTAAGCGACGCATCTTACTCATACAATGTATATCGTGATGGCGAGGAGATTGCTGTCGACATAACACAAAATGAATATCTCGACCAGGTTCCAGAACACGGAACATACGAATATACGATAAGAACAAACTATCATGGAATTGTTTCCGCTCCATCGGAACCAACATCAATCACCGTCAAGCCTGATGCCACAGAAGAGAACTATGAAAACAATATCATGATTTACCCGAACCCGACAAATGACATTGTAAATATCGTTTGCGACAATATGAAGAACGTAGAGATATTATCACTAACGGGACAAGTAACGTATCACAAAGATGTGGACGGTGATTATGCGACGATAGACACCCACGATTTACCTCAAGGTATATATATCATCAAGGTCATTAAAGATGACGGAAAGGAGAATCAGGTTTGTACACGCAGATTAGAAATCAGGGAATAGTTTAAAAAAAATAGGCTGTCAAAACTGGCAGCCTCATTTTTTTTATTTGTTAGCATTTCTGCTTTCTTGGAATTTTTTGTACTTGTTGTTGAATTTATCAACGCGACCTGCTGTGTCAACAAGTTTCATCTTACCTGTGTAGAAAGGGTGTGATGTGTTAGAAATTTCGAGTTTTACTAATGGATACTCGTTGCCGTCTTCCCATACGATAGTTTCCTTTGTATTGATTGTTGAACGTGACATGAAAGCGTGATCATTTGACATGTCTTTGAAAACTACGAGACGATAATTTTTTGGGTGAATGTCTTTTTTCATTGCTATATAATTTCTTTTATTTTTCCTCTAATTCGAGCGGCAAAGATACTAATTTTATTAAAACGAAAATAATTTTTTAAAAACTTTTTTTACATTTTTCTATAATTGTAATTATCAAGAGTTTAAACACATCAATGCTTATTGATTTTCATAATAAAAACAGGAATGATATGGTTTAAAGTTTACATAGCAGTGACAAAAGACAAAAAAAGCATAGATGTCAAAACATCAGTCTCAAAACAGACATACATGAACGAAGTCTGCCGCCTGTCGGCTTATATTAATAATGTAATAGAGATTTTACATCAGAAAAAATAAAAGCAAACATTTTTCAATTAATGTGTTGTTTATTACTTTTATTTGGTTATCTTTGCCACGTAGAAAACATCATAATTTTAAAAATTCAATTAACAAACTTTAAATACATTAAGAGATGAAACACAATTTCAACGCAGGACCATGTGTCCTTCCAAGAGAAGCTGTTGAAGCAGCTATTGAAGCAATCCGTGACTTTGACAACACAGGTATCGGTATCCTCGAAATTTCACACCGTACTCCAGGTTGGGAACGCGTAATGGCAGAAACACGTCAATTATGGCGCGAGCTTTTGAACATCCCAGAAAACTACGAAGTTTTATTCCTCGGCGGTGGTGCTTCTACACAATTCTTCCACGTTCCAGCTAACCTTTTGAAAAACAAAGCTGCTTATCTTCAAACAGGTGTTTGGGCTAAGAAAGCTGCTAAAGAAGCTAAATTCTATGGCGACGTTGAAATCGTAGCTTCTTCAGAAGACAAAACATATTCTTACATTCCTAAAGACTATGTAATTCCAACAGACGCTGACTATTTCCACATCACAACAAACAATACAATCTACGGTACAGAAATCCGTTACGATATGGATTGCCCAATCGACTTAGTAGCTGACATGTCATCAGACATCATGAGCCGTCCAGTTGACGTAAGCAAATATGCTCTCATCTATGGTGGTGCTCAAAAGAACGTAGGTCCTGCTGGCGTAACATTCGTCATCATCCGTCGTGACCTCCTCGGCAAACTCGAAGGCGAACGCAAGCTCCAAACAATGGTTGACTACCGTACACACGCAGCAGAAGAAGATCGCAACATCTCTATGTTCAACACACCTCCAGTATTCCCTATCTACGTCATGTACCAAACATTAAAATGGGTCAAGAACCTCGGTGGTGTTGAAGCAATGAACAAAATCAACGTTGAGAAAGCAGAACTCCTCTACAACGAAATCGACCGCAACTCAATGTTCATCGGCACAGCAGCTAAAGAAGACCGTTCTATCATGAACGTTTGCTTCGTAATGGCTCCAGGTCACGAAGACAAAGAAAAAGCATTCATGGAATTCGCTAAAGAACGCGGTATGGTAGGTATCAAAGGTCACCGTTCAGTTGGTGGTTTCCGCGCATCTATCTACAACGCTTGCCCAGTAGAGTCAGTTAAAGCTCTCGTACAATGCATGCAAGATTTCGAAGCAGCTAACAAATAATATTTCATAACAAAATAAAAAAACAAAGAAATGAAAGTATTAGTAGCAACAGAAAAACCTTTCTCAAAGGCAGCCGTTGACGGTATCAGAACAATCGTTGAAGAAGCTGGTTACGAATTGGCACTTTTAGAAAAATATACAGACGTACAACAATTCTACGATGCAGTAGCAGACGCTGACGCTCTCATCGTACGTTCAGACAAAGTTACTAAAGAAGTCATAGACCACGCTAACAACCTCAAGATCGTTGTCCGCGCTGGCGCTGGTTTCGACAACTTAGACCTCGCTGCATGTACAGCAAAGAACATCGTCGCCATGAACACTCCAGGTCAAAACTCAAACGCCGTCGCTGAATTGGCAATCGGCATGATGATCTACATGGCACGTAACACATTCAAACCTGGTACAGGTTGCGAATTAAAAGGCAAAATCGTTGGTATCCACGCTTACGGTAATGTCGGTCGCCTTGTAGCTGAAAAAGCTAAGGCTCTCGGCATGGAAGTATGGGCATTCGACCCATTCGTACCGACAGAGAAAATGGAAGCTGAAGGCGTACACG
>JAZNVS010000054.1:0-25121 GCA_045592965.1 Bacteroidales bacterium
AATATGTAGCGAGATTACCTTTGAAGGTGATGCGGCGGCGCTCTTCAGCCTTTATGTTTTCCGTAGAAATCTTTATCAATGCCATAGGAGCATTATTCATATCCAAATGTTCGTTCTTATCCAACATCACAAAACCTTCAATCTGATGGAAAGAACCCTCTTTCACCTTAATCTGCGCGACAGCATTTAGGGAGATAAATGTCAATAATACAAGGAGTAACTTCTTCATAGCAATAAACAAATACCGAAAGCACAAAGATAGTAAAAAGTCTAAAGACAACGACTAAATATGAAAGTTTTTTAGGTCAACGCCAAATATGTCATCAACCCCACTCCCATCTTCAAAGCGTCTTCGTCGATGTCGAAAGTAGAAGTATGTTGTTTAGAAACAATGCCCTTTTCAAGATTTGAAGTCCCTATACGATACATGCAGGCTTTGGTTTTATGCGAATACCAAGCGAAGTCTTCTGCCGTCATCATCTGCGGAATGTCTTTCACCTTATCTGCACCCATAAATTCAACGGCAGTCTTTTTCAATGATTCTGTGAGGCTTATATCATTTATCAAAACAGGATAACCTTCTTCGATAACGACACTCTCTCTTACATTCATTTCTTTAGCAATATCAGAACAAATCTTCTTAATCTTATTTTTTATTGATTTTCTTTCCTTTTCGTTGAAAGTACGCATCGTTCCTTTAAGATTTACATTGTCAGGAATCACGTTGTAAGTACCGTCAGCGATAAGACTTCCGAAAGCTATTATTATAGGATTATCTTTTTCTTCATTAATGAATTCCGAGCTCAGTTCTGATATAGCACACAGCATTTTAGCAGCAGCGACTGTTGTATTGGAGCGTTCTTTAATCTTAGCCGCATGACCGCCTTTTCCGCTTACGGTGATATTTATCTCATCGCAGGAAGCCATATATTCGCCAGTGCAGAATCCCACCTCACCACAAGGCAAATCTGGAAAAACATGTTGAGAAATTATCGCATCGACATTTTCAAGTACACCTTTCTCTATCATCAACTTAGCGCCTCCTGGAAGTTTCTCTTCTCCAGGTTGGAAAATCAGTCGTATGCTTCCTTCAAAACTGTCTCTCAAATGATTGAGAACGTACGCAACACCAAGAAGCATAGCGGTATGAGCATCATGGCCGCAGGCATGCATAACGCCTTTTCTTACCGAGCAATATTCTGCAGAAGACTCCTCTTGTATCGGAAGAGCGTCAATATCAGCGCGAAGAGCAACCATTTTCTTTTTAGGATTCTTGCCTTTTATTGTTGCGACGACGCCAGTATTATTGACAGATTCATTTTCTATTTTCCACGAATCAAGCAGAGCATGAATCATTTGCGAAGTCTCATATTCTTCAAAACTCAACTCCGGCGACTTATGAATCTTGCGACGCCATGCAATAATGTCATCTTTTATCTCTTCTGTTAATGCTTTTATTTTTTCAATCATACTGAAAGATGTTTTCACAAAAATAAGACTTTTGTAACAAATCCTAACATAAACCAGTATTTTTTGTAACTACCTTTATGATTTCATTAAAAAAAATACATTGGCAAAGCTTCTCAGGAAGTTTTAATTGGCGATGTTATTTGCATTACTTTTTAGCACCTGCCGACTTTTCTGACTGGGCCCTAAATTCGTGAAGATTTGTAGACAAAAAAAGCCTCTCAAATTTGAGAGGCTTCTGCGGTGCTGACGAGACTCGAACTCGCGACCTCCTGCGTGACAGGCAGGCATTCTAACCAAACTGAACTACAGCACCAGCGCTTGTTTGTTGTTGATTACGGGTGCAAAGATACGACCTTTTTTCAAATCTGCAAGCATTTTTTCAAAAAAAATTCACATTTTTTCAAAAATATTTTTCATACAACTGATTATCAAGATTTTATTTCTTAAAAAAATTATTCAATAAAAATTGCTCCTTCTTTTCTTAAAGTGTGGCATTTTATCCCAAAATCTTCCGCTTCCTCAATCATTTCTGATGAAAGATAATATGGAACACTCGAGTCAATTATTAGATTATCAAAACTATACACCCTCAAAAGCCGTGACAAATCCTTCTTGTATTTACCATAAACAAACATATAATCTACTGGAATTCGATAATCGAGACTGTCGTTAAAAAAAACGTCATTTTCGCACATAGCAAGTAGTTTTCCCCCAAAAGTTACGACACTTTTTCTTTTTTTTACAAAAACATCATCAAAATCATCTTGAATAAACCTTGTTTTTCCATTATGAAAAAGACCATTTCTTATCAAAAAATTCTCAATGTTATATGAAAAAGCAGATTTGTTTTCCCAAAAAGCAGAATCTGCCAGGAGCAAATGTTCCCTTCCATTGATAAAATCAACCGCAGTCATATTATTTAAAGAATATATCATTATACCACTCTGCTTATTATTATTCATAATATTTTTAACATTTATCAAGAAAAACAAAGATGTCATAATCATTATTGGAATCAGATTTCTTCGACGCTTCAACTCCGCCATCAATAAGAACAGTAGCAATATAATCAAAAGTATCACAAATTGAAGTGAGTCAATATAAATACCTTTTATTATAGAATACGGGAGTGACTCAATCCACGACACTCCACAATTCATTACAAAAATCATCTTTGAGACAAACCAAGCCACAAACGTATTCAGATAAGGTACAAACGACACTAACAGCATTATCATTCCACCGATAATAACGATAGAAGAAATTGGCGTCATAAAAAGGTTACTCAGCCAGAAATAGATCGGGAATTGGTGGAAATAATATATACTAAAAGGTGTCGTTGCAATTTGAGCAGCAATTGTCACAGAAGTAATTTCCCACATCTTATTAACAATCTTATATTTAGAATAAAACAACCTTGAAATAGGTTTTTGAAGCACAACAATTCCAATCACTGCGACATACGAAAGAAGGAATCCCACGTCGAACAAATTTGAAGGATTAAAACACAACAATATAAAAGCAGAAGCAGCAAGAGAATTAAGCAGCACACCTTTTCTATTGATGATATTTCCTATTATCACAAAAGAAATCATAATCGTTGAACGCAATATTGAAGGAGCAAGCCCTGCAAGCAAAGCATAAAACCAAACAAGCAAAAGAAGCAACAATTGCTTTACCATACTTTGGATTCTCTTTCTATCATTCAGAAATACAAGGATATAAGAAAACACCATAAACACCACTCCCACATGAAGCCCCGACACGCATAAGATATGCATCGCCCCTGCCGCAACATATTTCTGCCGCAGCTCCAAAGGAAGACTATCGTCATGGCCCAGTAATATAGCCGACGCAACAGCATATTCATCACCTTGTACACCAAGTCGTTGCATCGTCTCAAGAAGATAATCCCTAATCCTATAAGAGAACTCATATATCACATTCGACTTATTATATTCAAGATTAAACCACTCGTCAGACTTCAAATAAGCCTGATAATTCACACCTTTTTTATACATATAATCTTTATAATCGAATTGCTCTGGATTTGGAGGTTGTTCAATTTCCTTCGGATCAGTAAAAAAAACTATGCAGTCGCCATACTTCAACGAAAGTGATTTTTCATTTTTCTCAAAATAAGAAATGACTTTTGTATTTTTTTCAATCAAATTATTGACAGAATCTGACACACATAAAAGTTCCAAATTGACTTTCACCGACTTATCTTTGACGGCAGGACATTCAGAAAGACGCGCCACATAATATTCAGGAATTACGCTTGCATTATCCAACACATTGATTCTTAACTTATAATCATGTATTCTAACTAATGTAAACGAAAGCGTAAAAAAGAACACATTAAATAATATGAAGAAAAACCATCTATAACGATAATTCCTTACCAGTTGAGAAACAACAATAAAAATTGTTAATAAAAACGTAAGAATTATTAACAAAAGAAGAACAACATTTTGGAGAAAAAGGAAATTGCTTGTTGAAAATCCAACGAAAACACCAAAGGCAAATGGTATCAATATTCTGATAAACGGATATTTGAACCACGAAATTTCCATACAGCACACATCTTAAAACACGGCTGCAAGATAATAAAAATATCGATACACAATCAAATGATTTTCAATATTTTATGTTAAAATTTATTAAGAAATATCATTTATTTTTAAGATCTGAAACTATAATTGAAGCTGCATTATTTGAGGCACCGGTATTTCCCAAAACAGACCTAAGTTCTTCATAATCTTCAAGAAGAGCTTTTTGTTTCTTAGGATTAGTCAGAATATGTTTCAATTCATCAGCTATATTTTCAGGAGTTAAATCATGCTGTATCAACTCTTTAACCACAGGTTTATCCATAATGAGATTAACGAGACATATATACTTAACTTTAATAAGATTCTTAGCTATGAGATAAGATATCTGATTTCCCTTATAACAAATAACCTCAGGCACATAGAGCAACGCCGCCTCTAAAGTAGCGGTCCCCGACGTCACCACAGCAGCGCTAGCCACCTGCATCAATTGGTAAGTTTTGTTAAAGACAATCTCAACGTTCTCCTCCCCTATTATACCCCTATAAAAATCCTCAGACAAAGAAGGAGCACCACCAATAACAAATTGATATTCAGGAAACATCTTAACAACTTTTAGCATCACTTCTAGCATACGCGACACTTCCTGTTTTCTACTTCCAGGCAAAAGCGCTATAATTTCCTTTTTAGGATTAAGATTATTTTGTTTAGAAAAGATAGTTTTGTTAACAGGTTTTAACTTAGACAATTCATCAAGGATAGGATGTCCTACAAAATGAGCATCAACATTATAATTATTGTAAAAGTCCTTTTCAAAAGGCAAAATAACCAACATCTTATCAACGACTCGCTTAAGAGTGTGAACGCGTTGTTTTTTCCAGGCCCAAACCTGTGGAGATATATAATAATATACCTTTATATTATGTTTATGAGCAAACTTTGCGACCTTTATATTAAAACCAGGATAATCGATGAGAATAATCGCATCTGGAGCAAATTTCAAGATGTCTTTTTTGCAAAACTTAAGATTATTTAAGATTTTTCCAAGATGCTTTAAAACTTCCACAAACCCCATATAAGCCAGGTCTCTATAATGCTTAATCAAAGTAACACCCTGCTGTTTCATAAGGTCTCCGCCCCATGCACGAATCTTAGCACGAGGATCTTTTTGCTTTATTGATGCAATTAAATTTGAGCCATGTAAATCTCCTGAAGGCTCACCCGCTATTATATAATATTTCATTTCAACACAATAAACATTACGAAAACTATGGCAATCAATGTAGTAAACATCATTCCTTTTCCCGTCAACTCCAATTCACTCTTCACCAGAATAAAACGCGACAATATCAGACTTGGTATTAGAGAAACCATATAAACCCACAAAGAATCACGTTCTTGTGAAAAATACGGATAATCTGTAAAGAAATTAATCACGCTATACAACACGAAAAAGACGACTATTGTCAACATTACGCCTATGAAGAAACTATCTTTTTTTATTATTTTCATCTAAAAACATTTTAACATTTGATACAACTTCTGCGTCGGTAATCCCATCACATTAAAATACGACCCCTCAACATAATTAACCCCAATATATCCAATCCATTCCTGAACTCCATAAGAGCCAGCTTTATCCATTGGTTTATATTCACTTACATAATAATCAATTTCTTCTTCATCAAGAACATCAAACGACACTTTAGAAGTAACAGAAAACGTTTTCGATTTTTCTTTCGTCAATATTGTAACGCCAGTAATAACAGAATGTTTCTTACCTGACATCAAGCGCAGCATTCTTCGAGCATCGTCAGCATCTTTCGGTTTCCCTAATATTCTATCATCAACCACGACTATGGTATCAGCAGTGATAACCATATAATTATCAGGAAGTTCATTCTCATCAAAAGCCTTAGCTTTCTTTACACTAAGATATGGTGCAACTTCAAAAACCGACATTCTCTCAGGGTAAGACTCGTCCACATCTTTAGTTAATATTTGAAAATCAAGGCCAATACCTTTTAAAAGTTCTTGTCGTCTCGGCGACTTAGAAGCAAGGATTATATTAAATTTCTTTAAGTTTTCTAACATCATCTTATAAATAACATTGACAATATTCCTATGAGCATCATTATCTTAGACAAGCTTGACAAAAAATGAAAATCATTTTTATCATCAGCTTTTAAAATTTTTGTAATTAGTAGGATTGAACAAACAACAATCAGCGACATCATTACAAATGCGACGTATAATTTTAAGTTAAAAAGGATAAAACTATAATAAAACAAGATCAACATCAGAACTGCAATCATAATGTAAAGTATTGTTTTTGTCTTCTTTACGCCTAACACTATTGGTAAAGTCCTACAATGAGTCACAGAATCGCCTTTATAATCTTCAACGTCTTTAATTATTTCTCTTATCAGTGTCATTAAAAAAGCGAATGCCGTATAAATCATGACGAAAGGCAGAATTCCCATCATCAATTCCTTACTTGCTGATAAAACCAAAAGGTTGTTGGATAAATATAACAATTCGAACAGCCAAGGCAAAAACACAGCAAAAGCCACTGACAATGAAACTATTAAATTACCAACAAAAAATTTCCTCTTATACGTTGACGAGTAAGAATACAATATTGCGACCAATAAAGACAATAATGCAAATAGTGTAAAGAAATCACTTTTTTCAATCATAATACTTGATGCCAATCCTGCAGCAAGTCCTATGGTTGTCAGTATTATATATGAAATTTTGGTTTCTTTTTCTGTGAATATTTTCGTTACTATAAATTTATCTGGTTTATTCAGTCTATCAATTTCCACATCGAACAAATCATTAATCACGTATCCGCCGGCAACTATGAAAATCAACGACATAAGAAGTAACAGAAATGCCGGCTGTGATGGCATCACTGAGGCAATACCTGAAGTAAACAAAGGCGACATCAAACAATAATAGACGAGCAACATCATTATTGCAATCATAAGAAGATTTGACCAGCGAGTCAACTTAAAAAAAGCCTTTATCTTATTCATTTTTATCGTTTTACCAGATATAGCAAGCAAAATCTTTCATCCATTTATCTTGGGCTTTAAGCACTTGTTCGATAATATCTCTCACAGCGCCTTTTCCTCCATTATAATGACTGATATATAAACTAATATCCTTAATTTCAGAAGAAGCATCAGCTGGGCAAACTGGCAATCCTACCATTTTCATCACAGGATAATCAGGAATATCGTCACCCATATAAACAATTTGTTCAGGTTTTAAATTATTGGTTTCCATGTATTTCTGCAAGACTTCAACTTTATTAGCAGAACGGACAAAAACATCTTTTACACCCAACATCATCATTCTCTTCTCGATAGAAACAGAATAACCACCTGTAATTATAGCGACATTATAACCAAGTCGCACAGCAAGTTGAATTGCATAACCATCTTTAACATTACTGCTACGTAAAGGCACGCCATCAGCATCAACCAAAACATCACCTTGAGTCATAACTCCATCGTAATCAAAGATAAAAGTTGTAATATCTTTCAAATTTTCCTTATAATTTTTCATTTGTTATATTTTTTTATGATATAATTTGTTAACAATTCGTAGATTTTCTTCTCATCTTTATAATCGTTTAGCATAATCTTATGCTTTTCAATCGTATTGAAATCCGCTCTTCTTGCCGGACCTGTCAGAGCTTTATCAGCTCCCATTGCAAAAGCCTTATTTACAGTTTCTTTCACCAAAGGTTTCAACACTGATACATCAAGACTTTTTTCTTCAAGAAACTTATTACCAATTTGAAGCATAACATTAACAAAATTAGACACATACACTGCGCTCATATGGATAAAGCATCTGTTTTCATCGGTGCATTCTATTACAACATCAGATAAATTCTTAACAAACATTTTCAGATTCTCCAGATTATCTTGAGAAGATGCGTTAATCAAAAAAGGTATTTCCTTGAAATTGACATCTACATCTTTTGAAAAGGTTTGCAGAGGATACATAATTCCGTAGTTTTCAAGATGATTCAACAAAGAAGAACTCTGCGTCCCAGAAGTATGAACCACCAATGCTTTAAAATTATTAAGATTTAACGAAATCTCTTTTATCGCGTCATCTTTCACTGCAATTATAATCAAATCGCAATCCTGCATTTCATTATAATTACAAACCGCTTTTACACCTATCTTTTCTTGTATTTCTTTAATCTTATTCTCCGAACGAGTATAGATACAAAAAGGTTCAATTCCATTATTTTTCAACGTCCTAACAATATTACACGCAACATTTCCCGCACCTATCAAAGCTATTTTCTTAAATGGAATCATATAAAATAAATTTTCACGAAGATACGAAAAAAATATTTACCAATTGATAGACACCTATAATCATATAAACTAAATGAGCAAAAACAGTCCATAAATAAACCCGAAAACTTAATCTTAAAAAACGTTAACTTTTATTAATTTCCGTTAACTTTGTATTAAAATCCGTTAACTTTATAAATTTAACAAAAATTTAACATTTTATAACTCTCAATAAATCAAACACATAGAAACACAATTGCTGAATTCATAGGTTATTGAGGCTCAAAGGGTCTTGACAAAATATAATTGATTATTATTTTTGCAAACACAACAACAAACAACAACCGATTTTAAAAACTAAAAACAACATTAAAATGACAGCAATCGAATTCAACAGCAGCTTGACAAACCTTCAAGGAAACTTAGAAGCATTTGCAAAACAATTAACAGGCAACGAAGACGACGCCAAAGATTTAACGCAAGAAACTTTTCTCAAAGCCTTGATTTATAGAGAAAAGTATGTAAACCACAACAACTTCAAAGCATGGGTTTACACCATTATGAAGAATATTTTCATCAACAATTATCGTAGAGCAAAAAAAGCACAAACCATCATCGACCAAAGTGAAGATCTTTACTATTTAAACATTAGCAACTCACATACAGACACCGACCCTGAATCAATGCTTAACGCAATAGAATTAGAGAAAGGAATAAAGAAACTAGACGAAGAATTCAGACGCGCTTTCGACATGTACAACGAAGGATATAAATATAAGGAGATAGCAGATTGCCTACACTTAACTATAGGCACTGTAAAGAGCAGAATTTTCTATAGCCGTAAAAAATTAATGAGTCAATTAAGCGAATATTGTCCTAACTAAATGTCACAATAATCAAGACAAATCGTTGATTTGTCTTGATTAAAAAAATTATTAGGTCTACATACAATAAAATTGACAAATTCTTGTTAAATTTGCACATTAATCTAATAAAATAAGTCAACTATGATAGAGACAGATATTCGTGAACTTAACGAAAGAATTCAGAGAGAGAGTCAGTTCATTGACCTTGTTAATCTTGAAATGAGTAAAGTAATCGTAGGTCAGAAACACATGACTGAAAGATTATTGATTGGTTTATTATCAAACGGGCACATCCTTCTCGAAGGTGTTCCTGGATTAGCAAAAACACTTGCCATCAAGACATTATCAAGCATTATTGATGCCGACTTCAGTCGTATTCAGTTCACACCAGACCTCTTGCCTGCCGACTTAATCGGCACAATGATTTATAGTCAGAAGAACGAAGAATTTATAGTTCGCAAAGGTCCTGTTTTCGCTAATTTTGTATTAGCCGACGAAATCAACCGTTCACCTGCCAAGGTTCAGAGTGCTTTGCTCGAAGCTATGCAAGAACATCAGGTGACAATTGGTGAAAGTACATTTGCGTTGCCAGACCCATTCCTCGTAATGGCGACACAAAACCCTATAGAACAGGAAGGAACATATCCACTTCCAGAAGCTCAAGTTGACCGTTTCATGCTTAAGGTCGTGATTGACTATCCTAAAAAAGAAGAGGAAAAAATCATTCTTCGTCAGAATATTACAAGAGAATATCCAGAAATCAAACCTGTTACATCAACGAAAGAAATCTTGAATGCAAGAAAAGTTTGCCGTGAAGTTTATCTTGATGAAAAGATTGAGAACTATATCACCGACATTGTCTTCGCGTCACGTTATCCAAACGATTACAAGTTGAAAAAATTCGCGGGACTCATCAGCTACGGCGGTTCACCACGTGCTACAATAAATTTAGCTATGGCAGCAAAAGCTTACGCCTTCATCAAACGCCGCGGTTATGTAATCCCAGAAGACGTTCGCGCCATCGCTCCTGACGTTATGAGACACCGTATCGGATTGACATACGAAGCCGAAGCAGAAAACATTACGACTGAAGAAATCATCAATGAAATTCTCAATATTGTTGAGGTACCGTGATTTATTTTTGAATTATGGAAACAAACGAACTATTTAAAAAGGTTAGGAAAATCGAGATCAAGACACGTGGCTTGACCAATAACATCTTCTCCGGTCAATATCATAGTGCCTTCAAGGGTCGTGGTATGACCTTCAGCGAAGTTCGTGAATATCAATATGGTGACGACATTCGCAACATCGACTGGAATGTTACGGCTCGTTTCAATCGCCCCTTCGTAAAGATTTTTGAAGAGGAACGCGAAATGACTGTGATGTTACTCATCGACGTGTCGGGTTCTAACGATTTCGGTTCCGTAAATATTTCAAAAAGAGACCTCACAGCTGAATTGGCTGCAGTGTTAGCATTCTCAGCGATACAAAATAATGATAAAGTAGGTGTGATATTTTTCAGCGACCAAATTGAGAAATTTATTCCTCCAAAGAAAGGCTCAAGTCATATCTTACGTATTATCAGAGAAATTGTTACATTTACGCCACAACATAAAGGAACTGATATTGGTGAAGGACTACGATTCTTGACTAGTGCAATAAAAAAACGTACAACAGCATTCCTTATCTCCGACTTCATAGCAAAGAAGCCCTTTGAACAGCAGATAAGAATCGCAGCTAACAAGCACGACCTCGTATGTTTGAGAATAACAGATAAAAGAGAACTCGTTATACCCAAAATAGGTCTTGTAAAATTCAGAGACTCAGAAACAAACAAGGATGTTTGGGTTGACACCTCAATGAGTTCCTGGAACGAAGCTTATCAAAAGCATATTCAAGCAGAATCAATAAAGCTTAATAAGATTTTTGCTAATAATGGCATTGATAATGCTTTGATTTATACCGATATAGATTACGTAAAACCTTTAATGCAGTTATTTAAGAAAAGAGAATCAAGAAGATGAGAAAAAAATTGCATTCAACAAGTACAATCGTCGCCTTAGCAATGATATTCTTTGTTAATCTTCATTGTAAAGCGCAAAATATCATAGCAAGTGGAAACATCGACAGAGATAGTATTTCAGCAGGCCAGCCTTTTAATTTCAAATTAGAAGTCAAATCGCCAGACAGTTACATCATCGACTGGAATGGAATTAAGGACAGCATTGACAATTTTGAAATAATTAAGAAAGGTGATGTCACAAAGACACCTATTAACAATAGTACCGACGTCGTTTTCACCCAAAATTTAACAATGACAACATTCGACACAGGCTACGTCGAGATTCCAAGTATTGGCATAAGATATTCTAAGTCAACAGACGACACAACAAAATTCACTTGTTTCACCGATTATAAAGACATTTATGTCAAAGGTGTTTCTGTTGACACAACAATGGCATACAAGCCTATAAAAATGCCAATCAAACAAAGCATAACATTTGAAGAGACAGTACCATACTTTGGAGGAGTTATTGTTTTAGCAGGATTGATACTATTGATAATATATCTCATCAAACGCTCTAAGAAAAAAGATATAACAGAAAAAGAGGAAATTAGGCCTATTATTCCAGCTATCGTAACTGCAAGAGAAAGACTTATCAATCTTAAAGAGTCAAATCTCTGGCAATCAGGTAAATCAAAAGAATATTATACTGATTTAACTGACATCGCAAGAGAATATCTCGAAGGTCAATTCAGCATTGAAGCTATAGAAATGACATCAGATGAAATTCTCGAAGAAGTCAAGAAACTGAATCTCAACGATAACGTATACAAAAAATTGCGAGAGACACTTGCAACCGCCGACCTCGTAAAATTTGCCAAGGCTAATCCAGACTCATCACAAAACGAGATAGCTTTCAACAATATCAATACTTTTGTAGAAGAAAGCTACGTCTTCCACCAAGAATTAGAAAGACAAAAAGAGGAAGAAGCTAAAGCTAAGAAACACAAGATTGAAGAACAAGCAAGCGAAAATCAAGAAACGGAGGAAACAAAATGAATTCAATAGAGTTTGCGTCACAGAATTTCCTTTTTGGACTGATCATCATACCGCTACTTATTATATGGTATATTTTCAGCTGTAATAAACAGCAAGCATATCTGCGTTTTTCCTACACAGGATTTTTCGACAAACTGCCTAAATCGTGGAAAGCATACTTAAGACATATCGTTTTTGCATTGGAAATAATAGCATTAACCTTATTCATCGTAGCTTTAGCACGTCCGCAAAGCAGTTCTAAAAACCAGAAGATAAACATCGAAGGAATCGACATTATCTTAGCGATGGACATATCAAGCAGCATGTTAGCAGCTGACTTGAAGCCTGATAGATTAGAAGCTTCCAAAGCTGTAGCATCAGACTTTGTCAACGGACGTCCTGGCGACAGAATGGGATTAATAGTATTCAGTGGCGAAACATTCACACAGGTTCCATTAACCACAGATCATGCTATGATGCTCAATATGTTAAATGACATGAAGTGCGGCATGTTGGAAGACGGTACGGCTATTGGTGACGGATTAGCATCAGCAATTAACCGACTCAAAGACAGCGAAGCAATTTCAAAAGTAGTAATTTTACTCACCGACGGAGACAACAACGCTGGTTCCATCGACCCGGCAACAGCAGCAGAAATGGCTAAATTGTATGGAATCAGAGTGTATACAATCGGCGCTGGTACTAGAGGCATGGCTCCGTATCCAGTACAAACATTCAGCGGCATTAAATACCAACAAGTTCCTGTAAATATCAACGAAGAATTATTACAACAGATTGCTGATGAGACAGGTGGCAAATATTTCCGCGCTGAGACAAAGGAAAAACTGCAACAGATTTATGATGAGATTGACAAGATGGAACGCTCTAAGATAGAAGTAAACGAATTCAAGAGATTACATGAGGAGTTTTATCCTCTAGTATTTTGGGGTTTACTAGCATTAGTTTTATCTTTGATATTAAAGCACACGATTTTCAAATCAATAACCGATTAATTTTAAGACAATGGAAACCAATATTTTAAGATTTGAACATCCAGAATATTTGTATTTACTTCTTGTAATACCAATCTTCATTGCATTATATATATTGTTAAGAATCATTAACAAGAGACAATTCAAGAAATTTGCTGATAGTAAGTTTGCTGAGTTTCTTGTGCCACTCGCGTCAAAGTCGAGAAGCAACACAAAATTTGTGATTTTGATGATTGTCTTAGCTTTAGGAATTGTTGCATTGGCAAATTTACAGACTGGTTCGAAGATGGAAGAAGTTAAAAGAGAAGGTATCGACTTGTATTTTTGCATCGACATTTCTAATTCGATGAATGCAGAAGATATAGCACCAAATCGACTAGAACGATCGAAGCAAGCCATTAACAATCTGATAAGCAAGCTCAACGGCGACAGAATCGGCATTATCATTTTCGCAGGCAACGCTTATGTACAACTTCCTATCACCACAGACTATGCTGCTGCAAAGATGTTTCTTTCAACAATAAACACCAGTCTTATCCCATCGCAGGGAACAGAAATAGGCGCAGCTATCAATCTGGCAGCCAAATCATTTGGAGAAAGCGAACATCAAAAAGCTATTGTGATAATATCCGACGGCGAAGACCACGAAAACGGCAATGCCATTAAAGCCGCACAAGACGCAGCTCAGCAAGGAATAAAGATATATACCATAGGTATGGGACTTGAAGAGGGAGCACCTATTCCAATTTACAACCAATATGGAAAAAGAATTGGATATAAGAAAGATAGAGAAAACAACATCGTCATCACAAAATTGGACGACAACATGTTACGTCAAATCGCAGAGATTGGCGACGGCATTTACAGAAGAGCCAGCAACTCTAATGTAGGCTTAGACGAAATATTCGAAGAAATAAACAAATCCGAGAAAACAGAAATTGACTCAAAGGTGTTTACCGATTATGAAGATCAGTTTCAGTGGTTCTTAGGAACAGCTATTATACTTTTATTAATTGAAATCTTAATTTCTTCAGGAAAGAAAGATTGGGAAAACAAATTCAATTTTTTTGAGCCAAAAGATGAAGACAATCAATAAAATATCAACAAGCATATTTTTTGCTTTTCTATGTTTGTCGCTCAACGCACAGACCGACAAAGGTTTTATCCGTCATGGCAACAATGACTTTAAAAAAGGTAATTATTCTGAAGCTGAGGTTAACTATAGAAAATCATTAGATAAGGAATACAATCCAAAAGCTGAATTCAATTTAGGTGACGCACTCTACGAACAAAAAAACTATGAGAATGCAGCCCAGGCATTTACAGGAGTAACTGAAAGAAATACATCCAAGGAAATGGAAGCGTCTGCATATTACAATCTTGGTAATACCATGATGGCTCAAGAAAAATATGCCGAAGCTTTCAACTCTTATAAGAAATCACTGGAGATAAATCCCAATGATGAAGATGCTATTTACAACCTTAACTATGCTCGTATGAAAATGATTCAGCAGCAGCAGCAACAGCAGCAGCAACAACAACAGCAGAATCAAGAGCAGGAACAAAAACAGGAACAAAAACAGGAACAGCAACAACAACAGCAGAATCAAGAACAGGAGCAAAAACAAGAACAACAGCAGCAACAACAACAAAAAAATCAACAACAGCAGCAACAATTATCTAAAGAAGATGCTGAACGAATGTTACAAGCTCTTGAAAATCAAGAAAAAGAAACAATGGACGAAATGAACGAGAAAAAAGCATCACAGATGCAAAAAAGAAAATCTCAAAAAGATTGGTAGTATTAAATAAGATTTTATTTTTGCAAAAAAATTAAGAAGATGAAAAAGCGTATCCTTTGTATGTTATCTATAATATTCATGATTGTATATTCTATTGAGGCACAATCTGATATTAGTTTTAAAACCATTTGTAAGAAGCAAGTTTCGGTAGGAGAGCAGTTTCAAGTTTCGTACGAATTAAGCGGCGATGGTAAAGATTTTAGGTCTCCAAATTTCACAAATTTTGAGATTGTAGGCGGACCTTTTTCCTCTACAAGTTCGAGCGTACAAATCATTAATGGTTCTGTTTCTAAAACAAACACACAAACATACTCATTTCATCTTAGAGCTATCAAAGAAGGAAAATTTACAATTCCTCAAGCTTCGATAACCGTCGACAAAAAAAGAATCACAAGTGAACCATGCGAGATAAATGTCGTTGCTTCGTCAAATGGAAGCACCACTTATTCTGGAAGTTCTACAAACAACAGCACTACTCAAGTAGGCATTGGCAACAAAGAAGTATTTCTTGAGGCTGTTCCAAACAAAAAGAAGGTATACCTTGGAGAGCAGGTACTACTTACATACCGTTTATTTTACACCATACCAATCTCTCAAGTCTCTGTCTCAAAAGCCCCATCATATTCTGGGTTCTGGACAAAAGATATAACAGACAACAATGGTTCTCTTCAACAATCATCTATCGTCAGAGACGGTCAGCAATATTATGTTTCAACCATTCAAGAAATAGTATTATTTCCACAAAAAACAGGAGAATTAATAGTTGATCCACTCGACATCACTTGTATCGCTCAAATAAAACAACAAAGAAATCGTTCGCAAGGATATGATCCTTTTGATGATTTCTTTGGAGACATTTTAGGAACATCATACACAAACGTAAGAAAAGACATAAAGTCTCAACCATTTGAAATTGAGGTATTACCATTGCCTACTGCAAACAAACCAAGCAGTTTCAAAGGAGCTGTTGGACAATACACATTTACTTCAAAGATTGACAAAAGCGAACTTAACGTAAACGAAGCTTTCACGCTCACTCTTACAGTCTCTGGCAAAGGCAACATTGAATTATTAGAATTACCAAAGCCAGTATTCCCTCCTGACTTTGAAGTGTACGACCCAAAAATAACTAGCTCGGTAAAAAGCAACGCACTAGGAATAAGCGGAAGTAAAAAAGCCGAATATATCATAATACCAAGAGTTTCTGGCGATTTCATTTTAGAAGAAATCGATTTCTCTTACTTCAATCCTACATTGGGTAAATACGAGACTTTATGTTCCGAAGAATACTTAATAAAAGTCAACAAAACTGAAGGCAGCGCTGGCAAAACGGAAATATATACCCCAGGACAAGCTGACATCAAATATTTAGGAAGCGACATTCAACACATCAATACAAGCAATAACACATTAAATATAACAGGAGTCTACTTTTTCCTCTCCCCTGCCTATATCATAATTGTATGCTTAATGATAATTGTCTTTATCGCCGCACTTATCATATACAAAAGAATCAACAAGTTCAACAAAAACCAAGTATTAGTTAGAAATAAACAAGCCACTAAAGTTGCTAAGAAACGACTCTTAAGCGCGCATAACTTCATGAAAGAAAATAATCAAAATAAATTCTATGAAGAATTTTCTCAAGCGCTATGGGGATATATCTCCGACAAATTAAATATTGTTCGTTCACAACTTTCGATGGAGACAGTAAAAGAAATGATGTTGAGTAAAGACATCAATGAAGATATAGTTAATGAATTTATCGACTTGCTTCATAATTGCGAATTTGCACGATTTGCTCCAGGCGATCCTAGTAAAAAAATGGATGAACTATATCAGAAAGGAATTGAGATAATTACTAAAGCTGAAAGAATTTTAAAATAAAAAGGAAATGAAAACAAGAACACATATATTCGTAAAGATAACTTTTCTGTTATTCATAAGTTGTTTTGTTGCTATCAAAGCAGAGGCACAAAAGCCAGAAGATTTATTATTAAAAGCTAATACATTATACAATGAAAGTGCATACGACTCTGCAGCAAGAGTTTATGAAGAAATTATCAGCAAAGGATATTCATCATCCACCCTATACTATAATTTAGGGAACACCTACTATAAATTAAGAAACTACCCATTAGCGATATTATATTACGAGAAGTCACTAAAGCTCGACCCTAACAACAGCGACACTAAACACAATATTGACATCGCCAAGGCTTTTATCAGCGACAAGATAGAAGAAGTCCCAGAGTTTTTCCTAAAAAGCTGGTGGAATAAGTTAGGTAACACATTTACTATCAACACATGGACTATTATATCCTTGATAAGTATAGGCATAATGTTGATAAGCCTATTTTTCTATTTCACAGCAAGAACCAGAACGCTCAAGAAAAGCATGTTTTTTATATGCTTTGTATTCATAATAATTACTGTATGTACATTCAGCATTTCATTAAAGAAATATAACTACATCAAAAGTCATAATGAAGGAATAATTACAAGTCCAACCATAACCGTCAAGAGTTCTCCATCATCTTCAAGTGTAGATTTATTTGTTTTACATGAAGGCTCAAAAGTAAAAATTCTAGACAATACAGATGAGTGGGAAAAGATAAAGATAGCCAACGGCAGCATTGGTTGGTTGCCATCATCCAGCATTATAAAATACTGATAAATATCTGATATTTTAAGACTTAAAACCATATTCTATTACTAGCGACAATGATTCGGAAAAAAATTATTTTTTTTCTGAAAATAACTTGCGTGAATTCAAAAATTATAGTAATTTAGCACCCTTAAATGGTGAATTATATATTAGTAATAAATATCTAAATTAGGTGATATGAAAAGAAGATTTTTACCAATTAGTTTGCTTTTGACAATCATTATCTTAGCGCAAACAAGTTTTGTTGTTGTTGCCAATGGTGATTCAGGGAAGTACAATCCAAGAAGCACAGCTCAAGCAACAGCACAATCGTTTATGAAAAGCATTCGAGCTAATCAAGAAACAGGTTTAATTGACCCAGCTTGGTTAGTTAGCGGAGGAACTCAAACAAGAGAAGGTTCAAATTGGACATCATTAGGACCTGACAACTATGGTTCTTTGACAAGAGGCATCGTTTATGACAACCAAGATGCAACAAACAAAACTATTTACATCGGAACAATGGGCGGTGGTATTTTCAAGTCTGTTAATGGCGGTATTACATGGAAATCAGTCAGCGACAATTTGATGGTTAGCAGCATGGTTCAAGATGAAAACGGTACTATCTATGTTGGTACAGGTGACGGCCGTGGAGCTCACAATCAAAATGGTTTATCAAACCTTAACTATGAAAACAGCTTCGTTGGCACAGGTATCTATGCATTCGATGGCAGTACATTAACACAAATCGAAAGCACAGCAAAATTCGTTAATGACTTAGCAGTATCTGGCAACAGACTTTATGCAGCTACTAACGAAGGTCTTAAATACTACGAAATCGGAACAGGAAACGTAACATGGACACCTGTAATGGAAGGTGAAGAAGCTTACGGCGTCGAAGTATGTCCTGACGGCGATATCGTTGCAGTAGTAGGTTACAATGTTTTCATGTCTAATGAAGAAGGTGGTTTAGACACTATCACAACTGGTGATGAAAACATGTTACCAGCAAGTGAAACATACAAAATGGTAGCTGTCTCTCCATCAGATCACAATTACATTTATGTAGCTTACTTAACAGCATCAAACGGAACAGGCAACATTTACTTCACGAGCGACCACGGTGTAACTTGGAAAACTGCTTACACGACATCAACATTATACGATATCTTCGGAAGTCGTGGTTTAATTGACAACGCTATTGCTGTATATCCAAACAACCCTAGAAAAGTTTTAATCGGCGGTTCAAACCTCTGGGTATTAAGAGATGATTTAGGGGAAGATATCTTCAGATTAGAATGTATCTCAAACGGCAATGGATTCCAAATAGCTCAATCAGGTGGTGCATTCTATTACAACTATACATACATCCACTTAGGTATCCAAAGCATTGCTTTCAACCCAAATAATGTAAACGAATTCTTCGTTGGTAGCGAAGGTGGTATCTTCAAGGGAACTTGTAGCGCTGCTAACGGATACTTATTTGAGGGTGCAAACCGCTACTTCGTCACAGAAGAAGAACACACATCTGTAGCAAGAATGTTCAGCGTTGGTTTTGCAGGTGACCTCAATATGACATTAGGTGGTAGCCTTGATCATGGTACAATACATGTTTTTGGCGACCCAAACACAAATAACATAACAACAGGTAGTGCAATCTATCCAAACGACATCGCTACAACAAACGCTGCTGAAACATACGGTTCTTTCGACTACAGCAAAATTGGCGGTCCTTGCGCTATCTCAACAGTCAATCCTCAAATCATGTTCGTGACAGCAACAGGTTCTAACAGCGTTGGAACTCCTTTAATGAGAACACAAACTGCAGGTGCAGACTATGACAAAGACAACTTCTCATATTCGGTAACAGACGGTACAGCAAGCATCGAGAACCGTGACGCTTTCAAAACTCCAATAGCTTTGTTCGAAAACTACAACGATACAAAATCAGAACAATTAGCCAAATACATAAATAAAACAGGTGATACAATAAAAGCATCTGAGACAGTTATGGTCAATAGCCGTAACGCCAACTACCCATTCGACTACGTGCTTACTGAAGATTTATTACCAGGCGACTCAATCGAAGTACAAGACATCATCTCTTCAACATTCCTCGTAGCAGTAAAGAACGCTGTTTACATGACAAGAGACGCTTTAGTATTCAATGAAGTAGCAGACTGGTGGAAGATTGGTACTATCTCAGGTATTCCTAACGTCGTTACAATCTCAGGCGACGGTGATGTTGCTTACGTAGGTACAGTGGCTGGTAAATTATACAAAACTTATGGTTTATCAGATGCTGTTAATGAAATCGCAGCAATAGGTTTAGAAGGCGCACCAGCAGAAATTGAATATATCTATGATTCAATACTTCAAATAGACACTGTTTTTGTATGGGACGAAATCGTTGGTGACTCTATCATTAATTATGATTCAACATGGGTAGAAACAGAAACTGTAATTGACTCTATTATCATAACTCCTGAAGTAGAACCTATATCACCACTCGTTAACTTTGAAGAAGTTGCTGTAGATTCAATATTCAACGGTCAAGCTATCACAAGTGTCTCTATCAATCCTAACAATGTGAACGATATTATCGTAACTTTAGGTAATTACGGAAATGAAAACTATGTGTTCCGTTCAAACGACGGAGGTGCTTCATTCGCGCCTATGAGTAAAGAAGGTTTACCATTAGGACCTGTATATTCAAGTCTCATAGCAAAAACATTGGATAATAATGAAGTGGCTATATTCGTTGGAACAGAAAACGGCATATATACATTCGATGGTAGCGACTGGTCAAATGCTGGTATAGCTGGTGTTCCTGTAATGGACGTCAAACAACAATTGCAAACAAATCACGATAACAAATATATCTACCTCGTTGACGAAGTTGGAAAAGTTGATACAATAGTTTATCCAGGCGTATTTAATGAAGGTATGATTTATGTCGCGACATATGGTAGAGGCTTATACAAAAATGATGAATATCATGTTACAAGCCCTGAACTAGATGTTGAAGATGTTACAATGACTGAAACATTCGGAATTGAAATCTATCCTAACCCAGTCTTCAGCAACGCAACAATTAACTTCAACGTAAATGCAAAAGCTAACGTATCTTACCAAATCTATGACTTATCAGGTCGTATGATTACTAACAAAGTATTAGGAACTTACGGTGAAGGTACCCACTCGGCTACTATCAATGTAGAAAACCTTACATCAGGTACTTACATCATCAAAGTTCAAGCTGGAGCAAAATCATACACAGAAAAAGTTATCGTTTACTAATAAGTAAATCATAATAATAAAAAAACCGTCTGACATTAGGTCGGACGGTTTTTTTATTAAAATAAATTAACAAAGACTAGAAAGCATTCTCTCTCTGATAATGTTTATAACTATTATAAGCAGGACATGGCTTGGTTTGATGACATGAGGTCATAACAATTCCTAAAAAAACAATAGCAATCAACAATACAAAAAATTTCTTCATTTCTTTAAGTTTTAATTATTTTCAAATTCAACATACAAATTAACGATATTTTATCGATATTTGTATATCAATTCTTAAATTAATTTTAATGACACAAATAAAGAAACCAGATATTGAAGAAAGATGGTATGAAATTCTGAAACATGAATTCGATTCTCTATATTTTGCTGATATTAAAAGCTTTCTTATTGAAGAAAAAAGACAACATATAGTCTATCCTCCTTCTCCATTAATCTTCAACGCCTTTAATCTGACTCCCTTTGATAATGTCAAAGTCGTCATCTTAGGACAGGACCCATATCATAACGTAGGACAAGCTCACGGCTTGGCATTCTCTGTTCCCGATGGAATACAGAAACCACCAAGTCTGCAAAATATATTTAAGGAATTAAATCAAGACTTGGGAATGGCTATTCCTACGACTGGCAACTTAGAGAAATGGGCTAAAGAAGGTGTGTTGTTGCTCAACGCTTCATTGACAGTAAGAGCCAATATGGCAGCATCGCACGCCAAAATTGGATGGCAACGATTCACCGATGCTGCCATCAAAGCGCTCTCTGATCAGAAACTAAACCTCGTCTTCATCCTGTGGGGAAACTACGCCATCGCTAAAGAAAACCTCATCGACCACAACAAACATCTCATACTGAAAACTGTTCACCCTTCTCCCCTATCCGCATCACGAGGATTCTTCGGCTGCCATCATTTTTCTAAAACAAACGAATATTTAATAAATCATAATATCAAACCTATCGACTGGAGTCTTTGATGGCTAATGGCTAAAGACTAATGGCTAAAGACTAATGACTAACGGCTAACTGCTAAAGTCTAACGGCTAAAGGCTTTATAAAATAATTTTCCCCTTAAAATCCAAAAAAATCTCTTTACATACGGTATTAATTATGATATAATTAATAAGTGGTAAAAAAACAGCCACGGAAAAAGAAAAATAAAGGAGATAATATTATGGCAAAGGGCGACAGCAGACGAGGACGAAAAAAATACCGTGTGAGATATGACAGATTAGTCGTATTTCTGCTTATAATTGTTACAATTGCAGTTCTTGCATCTTCCTGCGTTAACAAAATCAGAGGGGTGGACAACAAGGCAAATGCCCCTGAAATTCCCAAGACAACAACAACTGCACCAAATAAAGAACAACAGACAACTGCTCCAAAAACAGAGGATACAACAACTTCCACTTTGGAAACTGCAACATCGGCAAATGCTGAATTTACAACTGTTACATATGCCGCCGAGGAAGCTTACAAGGGCGATTTGATTCTTGTAAACAACGACTGCGAATATATGTTCCCCGAGGGCGATATTGACCCTATCACTATTGTAGGCAACAGAAACGACTACTATCAGGCAGGCGATTACGTTACAAAGCTTGACAAGGAAGTTCTTGAACAGCTCAATATCCTTATGGAGGATTACGCAAAGGCACAGGGCAAAACGACTACCGATGTTTTCGTTCAGGACGGTTTCAGAACATACGATGAGCAGGTTCGCCGCCACAGTGAGGGAAAATCCAAGACATTTACAGCAGGTCATACCGATTACCACACAGGCAGAACATTTGATATGTTCCTTATGGACAGCGACAGCAGCACAGGTTATGCTTATTTCACAGCTGATGAGTGGTTCAGCAAAAACTGCGGCACTTATGGATTTATTCTCCGCTACCCTGAGGGCAAGCAGGAGGAAACAGGCGAAAAGCCAAGAACATATACATACCGTTACGTTGGATTCCCCCACGCTTCATATATCAACGAACAGCAGATTTGCTTCGAGGAGTATATCGAAAAGGTTAAGGGACATACTATTGATGAGCCTCTCGAATTCTCTGCAAACGGTCAGAAATTCAATGTGTACTTTGTTCCAATGGCTGAAAACGGCGGAACTGATATCCCTGTTCCAATGGATAAGACATATACCGTTTCAGGCTCTAATGCAGGCGGATTTATCGTAACTGTTGCCGTTGACTGATAATGGAGATTAGCGTGAAAAAAACAGCATTATTTTTAAGTTTACTTATGTGTTCCGCAATTTTATGTTCCTGCGGAAACGATGATAAAGAGGACGGGTCAGGACATATGTACGACCTGTCCCTCAACGGAAATCCACAGAGCCTTGACCCACAGTTTGCCAACGATTCTGCATCGAATACGGTTATAAAAAATCTGTACAGCGGTCTTATGCGTGTGGATAAAATGGGAAATGTAGTGTGCTGCAATGCGAAAAAATACGAGGTTTCCCCAAGCGGAATGGTCTACACATTCACTTTAAAAGACGACAATTTCTGGTTTTATGATGCAAATGACGATGACGTTATAACCGAAGATGAATATTTTCCTGTTACGGCTTATGACTATGCCTTTGCACTTCGCAGAGTTCTTGACCCACGTATGAAATCCCCTTACCGTGAGCAGTTTTCCTGCATCGTTGGTGCATTTGAGGTTATGAATGGGCTTGAACCGCTGGATTTTGCGGAAATTCATGTTGACGATGAAAAAACTCTTAAAATCGTTCTCAATGTGCCTAATGCGGAATTTTTGCAGCTTATGGCATCACCTGCGGCATATCCCTGCAACGAGGAATTTTTCAATTCCACCAAGGGCAGATACGGACTTGATGACCGCTCGGTTATGTCAAACGGAGCATTTTTCGTTAGACAATGGTTCTATGACCCATACGGCAGCAACAATATCCTCTATATGAAGCGAAATGACGCAAACTGGAGTACCACCTACGACATTATGCCCTCATTCCTCAGCTTTTCAATTGAGGACAATGAGGAGGATATAAGGGCAGTTTTCAAAGAGGGCGAAACGGAGTGTTTCACCACTCTCAACAGCAGTCTGTATAACGAGGAAAAGTACCTTATACAGGGAATTCCTGCTACTACGCTGGGGATTGTATTCAACACCGAGGACGAAATTTTCTCCAATGTGAATATGCGAAAGGCATTGGCTCTTTCAATTAATAAGACCGAACTGGGAAGCAGAATTGACAGCGATTTGCAGATTGCCCACGGAATTATCCCCCCTGCACTTATGGTTCATGGCAGAAGCTATCGTGAGCTTGTTTCCGATAAGAGCCTTGGTGCATATGACGAAACACAGGCAATTGAGTGCTACGAGGCGGCAAAAAAAGAGGCGAAATTCGCATCTCCGGGAGAGCTGAAAATCCTTGTAAATGCCGAAACCGTTGATTCCTCTTATCTGCACATTCTCACAAGAAAATGGCAGGATATTTTCGGATTTTACATCGGCATTGAAGATGTATCCGCAAATGAATTCAACAACAGAATTTCACAGGGAGATTACACAATTGCCCTCTATCCCCTCAAAGGCGATACAGCTATGGGAAGTGCAATCATTGAAAAGCTGGAAAAAAGCGGCGTATGCGGCGAATTAGCGGGATATGATGCCGTTGTTGAGGCTATGCACTCATGCAGTACCGTTGACCACCTTGTGGAAAGCTATTCCAATGCGGAAAAGCTGATAATTGACAGTTACAGCTTTGTGCCGATTTTCTACAAAAATTCATATCTCATTGCAAATAAGGCAAACGAGGATATAATATACGACCCATTCACAGAATCTGTTGATTATCGTATTGCACAAAATTACGACTAATACTTTGTAACAACTAAAACTTTATAAAAACAAATGGCAGAGGACTTAAATGAAACTCATTTGAAACGACTAATTGACACGAATGAAAAGACTTGAAATTTTCTTATACAAAAAATCCCCCTCATCGAAAGTCGACAATGGGAGGGAAAAAGGGGAAAGGGAAAGGAGAGCCCAGAGAGGAAAACCGTAGGGGAAAAAGGGAGGGAAATGTCGACTTTTGTGCCAGTTTTATTTTTCCCTCCCTTTTGCCCCGTAGGTGTTCCTCTCTGGTG
>JAZNVS010000055.1:0-60760 GCA_045592965.1 Bacteroidales bacterium
ACATGGCTACGATCCGACTTGATCGATGTGGCATATAATGGAGCGAACGAAATTTTCACGCCTGTATCGGATGATGTCAAGAATGAAATAAGAAACAGGTATTCAGAAGGCAATCCTTATTTTATGTTTGTCGGCTCGTTACATCCTCGTAAGAATTTGGCCCGGCTCTTCACTGCTTTCGATATTTTCAAGAAGAGAAGCAATAATGACATACGATTACTTATCGTCGGAGAAAAGAAATGGTGGACAGAACCTATCAAGAATGCATACGAAGCTATGACACATAAAGATGATGTCATTTTCACTGGCCGTTTGTCGGCAGAAGATCTGCATCATGTAACAGCGTCAGCATTAGCATCGGTTTACGTATCATATTTTGAAGGTTTTGGAATACCTATAGTCGAGGCTTTCAGATGCGACACTCCTGTGATCACTTCTAACGTTACATCCATGCCTGAAGTCGCGGCAGATGCAGCACTTCTTATAGATCCTTTCGACGTCAACTCTATCGCCGATGCGATGGAAAAAGTCTTGAACGACGATATTCGCAAGGAACTTATTGAAAAAGGAAGAATCAGACGTCAGGACTTCTCATGGGACAAAGCCGCCGAAGAATGGTGGAAATGTATAATGAAAGTTCAACATTGAACATCAACCTTCTATCGGAGCGATAAATGATTTCGGCATATCCGATTCGAATCTCATATCTTCGCTTGTAACTGGATGTTTAAAACACAGTTTATATGCGTGAAGTCCTAATCTCTTGATAGGGTCGCTGCCGTCGCCGTATTTCAAATCACCGACGACAGGACATCCTAAATCTTGCAGGTGAACTCTGATCTGGTTCTTGCGTCCTGTCTCTAACTGCAACTCAACTAACGAATAGCCGTTGCCAGATTGCAGTTTCTTATAATGTGTGACTGCGAATTTGCCGCCGTTGTCTTCCTGAGAGGAATGTGTCACATAATGGCTGTCGTCTTTTAAATATGAAGAAACAGAGCCTTGCGATTTAGGCAGCTCGCCATGAACTAATGCGACGTAGCGCCTGTCGTAGACTCTTTCCTTCCAGTCTTCTTCAAATTCGAGAGCTACTTTCTTGCTCTTGGCGAAGATAATCAAGCCGGAAGTGTATTTGTCTAAACGATGGACGGTGTGAGCTGTGGCATGCTGATGTGTCTTGTCTAAATAATAATTTAAGATTGACTTAACCGACTCGTCTTTAGGGCTTGTGCTGCTCGATAAGATTCCAGGTTTCTTGTCGACGACAATCAGATGATCGTCTTCAAAGACAATCTTAATCCAGAAGTTTTTGAATCTGCTGCCTTCGCTCGACTTCTTAATGCTGACTCTCATATTAGGCCTAAGCATGAAGTCGTGTTGCGAGACGCTTCTGTCATTGACATGTACCATGTCGTTAGTAAGCATCTTCTTAACTTTAGTACGGCTGATTCCGTCCATGACCTTCATTAAGAAATTCATCAACTCGCTCTCTTCTCTCACGATAAAAACAGTCTCCTGCGAATTCTTTTTATACCTATTATTATAGTGTTTTGCCATCTGAAAAACTTTTACGCAAAATTATTAAAAAAAAGTAAAACTATCACAAAAATCCTTACATTTGCAGAAAAGCTTTGAGCTTTGAACTATGAGCCTTAAACTTGACAAATCAGGCTCGTTGCTCATAGCCCGTGCTCATGACAGAAAGAATAATTATTAATCCTAAAAAAATAGCAATATATGGAACTCAATCAGTTGAAAGATGTCGCATCACAAGTAAGACGTGATATCATCAGAATGGTACATGGTTGTCAGTCAGGACACCCAGGTGGCTCATTGGGAGCAACCGACATTGTCACTGCTCTTTATTTCGATCAAATGCAAATCAATCCAGAGAAATTTACTATGGATGGAGCCGGAGAGGACATGTTCTTCCTTTCAAATGGACACATCAGTCCAATGTTCTATAGTATCTTGGCTCATCGCGGATATTTTCCAGTATCTGAGTTGGCAACATTCCGTCGTCTTGGAACACGTCTTCAAGGTCACCCGACAACAGCTGAAGGTCTTCCTGGTGTAAGAGTAGCTAGCGGTTCATTGGGACAAGGTCTCTCTGTCGCTGTCGGCGCTGCTCAGGCAAAGAAACTAATGAAAGACGATCATATCGTTTACGTCTTGATGGGTGACGGTGAACAAGAAGAAGGTCAAATCTGGGAAGCAGCAATGTATGCCCCTGCAAAGAATGTCGATAACATCATCGCCATCGTCGACTATAACAAAAAACAAATTGATGGTCCAACAGACGACGTTTTGAACCTCGGCGACCTTAGAGCAAAATATGAGTCTTTCGGCTGGAAAGTATGGGAATGCAACGGCAACGATATGCAAGAAGTTGTTGACACTCTCACAAAGATGCGCGAAAACGCCCATAAAGGTCAGTCACAAATTCTTCTCGCACACACCGAGATGGGTATGGGTGTCGACTTTATGATGGGTACACATAAATGGCACGGCGTCGCTCCAAACGACGAACAAGCAGCTAACGCTTTGTCACAACTTAAAGAGACTTTAGGAGATTATTAATTTAAAAAACACATTACCATGGATTTCACAGTACAAAATTATAAAGATACAAGATCAGGATTTGGTGAAGGTCTCTTAGAAGCCGGCAAACGTAATCCTAAAGTTGTTGGTCTCTGCGCCGACTTAATCGGTTCTCTCAAGATGGACGCTTTTGCAAAGGAATTCCCAGAGAGATTTTTCCAAGTAGGTATAGCTGAAGCTAATATGATTGGCATGGCAGCAGGTTTGAGCATTGGCGGCATGGTTCCTTTCACTGGCACTTTCGCTAATTTCTCAACAGCTCGCGTCTATGACCAGATTCGTCAAGTGGTTTCTTATTCAAATAAAAACGTCAAGATTTGTGCTTCACACGCTGGTATCACTCTAGGCGAAGATGGCGCTACACACCAAACTCTTGAAGACATCGGCTTGATGAAGATGTTACCTAATATGACTGTCATCGTCCCTTGCGACTTCAACCAAACTAAAGCTGCTACCATCGCTGTGGCAGAACACGAAGGTCCTGTATATCTCCGTTTCGGACGTCCAAAAGTAGCTAACTTCACACCGGCTGACGAACCGTTTGTAATTGGTAAAGCTCAGATGATGCAAGAAGGTACTGATGTGACAATCTTCGCTTGCGGTCACTTGGTATGGAAAGCAGTTCAAGCACTTCCAATCTTGAAAGAAATGGGAATCAATGCTGAACTTATCAATATCCACACAATAAAACCATTAGATGTAGAAGCTGTTATCGCTTCAGCTAAGAAGACAGGCTGTGTCGTGACAGCAGAAGAACACCAACTCAACGGCGGTTTGTTCGACAGCATCTCACAAGTCCTCTCGATGAATTGCCCAACTCCAATCGAGCCTGTTGCAATATTCGATCAATACGGACAAAGCGGCACACCAGACGAACTCATGAAACACTATCACTTAGATACAGAAGACATCGTCGCTGCTGCTAAGAAAGCTGTCGCTAGAAAATAATCGATAATTGGTTGATAAGTGTCAATTACACCTATAATAATTAATAATCTGTAATTGCTGCGTCTCAAATCGACAATATAATAATTAAAGATGGACACTTCAATAATAAGAGGTGTCCGTTTTTTTTTTATTATATTTGTAAGTGTTTAAAATTCTTATTTTATGAAAAGGTTTATAATGTTTTATTTTTTGATTTCCTTTGCCATGATTATGCTTTTTTCGTGCGGAGAACCTAATGGCGGTGACGAAAACGACAATCCCGACAATAATGAAACAATAGAAGCAGCGTTCTATGAAATTCAGAGTGATACTAAATTTGTAGCATTGAATTGCGTGGAAGATTTGTTTTCTTCAATGGGACAGGACGAACAGATTGTTTCTTTCAAAGAGTTTATGATTAATTACATCAATAATGTAACTCAAAAAGTTGAAAGGGAATTGGGTGTCGAAGGAATAGAACTAGGATTGAGGAAAGTGTCGTATATCTATAACAGCGTTGATGTTCATAACGAGCCGATACAGTTGTCGTCGGTGGCATTTTGGAGAGGCTACTATCTCAACGACGAATGGCACGATTTGTCGCCTGAAGACATTTGTCTGATGGAACATTACACCATAACATCCGACAGTGAATGTCCAACCCAAGGCTTCCCAATGGAGTTGATGATAACTGGCAACACTCTCACTATCATGCCTGACTATTTAGGATATGGTCTTACAAGACATTTGCTTCATCCATATCTCAATCACGAGATATGCGCGATTAATTCTATCGATGCATTACCTTCAGCTTATACCTTGTTTAATGATTTATCGTCGGCTGACATGAAAGAAGATTGGGAGTTATCCGTACTTGGAGCGTCTCAAGGCGGCGGTAATGCTTTAGCGGTACATAAATATATAGATACACATAACGACTTTGCAAACACATGGAAATTCTCACATTCTTATTGTGCTGTCGGTCCTCATAATCCATCACTTACGATTGAGAAATATTTCGAGTCGGGAAAGAGTGCGCTCCCAGTGGTTTTCCCTATGACTATAAAGTCGATGTTCGATTCATATCCTGAAATCCTTGGCAAGTATACAGAAGAGATGATGTATTCGGAAAAATATTTACTCATAAAAGACACTATTGATGCTATGTTGGAAAGCAAGAACTACAGCAGCTATGAAATAACTTTAGTTCTTCTTGAGAATGTGAAAGTTACGGTAGACGAAAACCTCGCTATTGATGAGATTTATCTGACTGACATTCTTAGCGAAGTGATGTTTGACGAGGACTCTGAGATTGTCAAGGATTTATACAGATGTTTGGAAAAGAACAATCTCACCACAGGCTGGACGCCGTCACATCCGATAAAACTTTTTTACGGAAAAGGCGATAGAGTAGTGCCATACGAAAATTCTACATCAGTTCAAGAAGCTTTTGGCTCTGAAAAAGTGACTCTGGTAGGAACAGATGAAACACTCGATCATCAGGCAATCACTGTTATGTGGATGCTGAGTGTTCTTCTGAGTGGAATATAACATGTAGAGACGTAGCAAAATTGAATAAATTTTGCTACGTCTCATTTTTAATTCAATCCTAGCATTTTATAACCCATCTCGTTGAGTTGCACTGCCATTCCCATGAGATATAGCTGGTTGAGACTTTGAATGTAAGCTTCAATGGCTTCTTTAGTTCCTGGTTCTATATTGGAATGTCTTAAGAAATCGTTGGTGATACTAGAACACTCGGCGACGAGTTCTGTCGTTTTCTTACATTTTTCTTCATCGAAATTAAGCACTTCTTCAAGGATGTATTCGTCCATCTCGTCGAAGCCTCTCTTGTCGCGGATGTATTCATACAAGAAAGACATATTGTCGTATTTAACCCAGTCTTCGTCCCAATATTTAGCGATTGCCATTCCGAGGAACATCGTCCATCCGAGAGAGACCATAGGGTAGTCGTTGAATTCTCTAACTCCGTCAGGAAGATAAGCTTCCAAAAGAGTCTTCCATTTTTCTTCAACGTCAGGGCAGATTGGAAAACGCTCGCCAATAGCACCTTCTTGTCTTAAATACTGCAATAATATCTGTTTTAATTTATCTTCAAATTTTTCCATGATGAAATATTAATTGTTATTATTTTTTATCAATTCATTATATAATGTCAATCCTTTTACACTTAAAAGATACTTTTGTTTTGGATGATGAAGAGAATTCGGATAAAGTCTTCTTACATAACCTTCCTGGATGGCAGGATTAAGATAAAGTACCGATATGTTTTTCCTGTCTTTTAAGCCAATACTTGTCATGATTTCTTTTACTGACAATTCCTGCTTTCCTATTATGGATACCAACTTTATAATATTTGAATTATCAGCATTGAACTTGTTCGGTAGTTGTGGGGTAGTTGTGGGGTAGTTGTGGGGTGCTTGTTCGGGTATTGACATATTGGGTTGTACGCTCCACTCTTCTGTTGGATAAATATGCAGATATCTATTTCGTAAATCCCATTGTTCGCCAAATAATAAGTTTCTGAAGAAACGTTCTAAATATATAGGACTATAGTCTATGCCTTTCCTTGCATTACGATAATTTGCCCGGACTAAGGCGTTTCGGAAATACCATGAATGTTCAGCAAACATATCGTTAGCGACATCAAATCCAATATCTCTCAAATATAAAATAGCAAATACTGCTGTTGTACGGGTATTACCTTCGCGGAATGCATGTACCTGCCAAATTCCAGATATAAAACGAAAGATGTGGGATATAAGATTATCTGGTGATATACCTTTGTATATAAAGTTACGTTCTTGTTCAATATCGTAATCTAACGCCATACGCAAATCTTCCCAATTCAGGTAGTTCACGGTATCACCATTCAACACCCATTCTTTTTTCGCAATATCATAGTTGCGCATTTGACCAGCATGTTTGAAAACACCTTCAAAGATTCTTCGATGTAAGGCAATGTATCCTTTGGTACTGAAGTCCAACGAACTATAGGAAAATATTTTGGTGATATTTGCGGAAACCTGATCTGCTTCCTGTTTTTCATCGTCGTCGGGAGCATGATGAGTTTTTGTGATATAATATGTCTTTATTAACTCTCTCGCCTCATCAATAGAGATTTTGCCTTCAATGTTTCTGCGTGCAGTCTCATGCAGATATTCGGAAGTCTTCAAGCCATCGACAGCCTGCAATCCTATCGCCACACGCCATGCCTCAGCGCGTTCCTTCTGCTGCGGCTCGCCCTGCCTGATATATTCGTCGAAATCCAAATATCCGTTTTTCATATGATTATGTTGTTAGCGTATATTGCGAATTGTTTACAAAGTTACGAAATAAAACTCAATTTGTTTTACAAAAAGGGGCTGATTTGGTAAAAAAATAACTGACACTTTTTTATAAACCGATAATGATAATTAGAATCCGAAAAGTCTGTTGACTGTTGTCCGTTGACTATTGACATAAAATAACAAAGAAGTTTTAACAATTTATTGCCAACATTTATTTCATTGCTTTGTTTTTCAATCGAAATTAAAAAAACAAATGCTATGAAAAAGACTCTTTTATTATTTGGATTATTTGTCCTATCATTACCTTTGATTTTCACAAGTTGCGATGAAAACGACGGACCAGATGAGGTGATTCTAACAAACAACGTCATCACTATTGGTGACGCTATTTCACCGATAACATCGGTTTTTAACAAAACTGAAAACGATGATGCATATCTCGTTGTCAACACCGACGCTATGGAATTAATTCTGGAATTTGACAATAAAGAAAGTATTCCGACGGGAAACCTTCAACTCACATTTAATGGTGACAATAACGGAGAGATAACTATGGTTTGGACAGGAGTGGAGTATGTTCTTACCGGTGACCTCAGTATTTCATTATCCAACGACGTTTATACAATCTCTGCTGTTGGAAATGCATTTTTAGATTATTACACTTTCATACCTTTTAGTCTGTATTATAAGGGAAACATCCGTAATGGAAATTAAGAAATTTTCTCAATAACATAATTTTAAAGTAAGTACACAGATATTTAGATATATTTTGTGTACTTCGTTTTTATAAGATGATTTTAATTATCCAGCTGATATTATAATAATCCCTAACGCAAACAATAAACATAAAAAGGAGAGGAAAAAATCCTCTCCAATTTTATTATTTGTGAGACGTGTCCATCACATTTCTTGTTTATTTATATTAGGTGTAATTGACGCGTCTCTACTTTTCTCAATTTCTCAATTTTTCAGATTCTCAATTTTCAAAATCATTCCACAGGAATGTCTTTATTAACGTTCTTTGATCCTGCTAAAGCATAGAACAACAAGAATGCGAGACCTGCTGCTACTACCCAGTAACTTACTAAGTAGTTACCGCTTAAGTCAACGACGAAGTTCTGTACGAATGGTAAGATACCGCCACCGCAAACTAATGCCATGAAGATACCAGAAGCTCTTTCTGTGTATTTGCCGAGTCCTTCAACAGCGAGGTTGAAGATGCCGCCCCACATGACTGAGGTGCAGAGTCCGCATAATACTAACAAGGCTGCATTGACTGGTACTTGTGCGATGCCGAAACCTTCTGTGCCTTTGAAGACAGGAAGACCAACGACTGTTGATGGGTTTAAGAATATCGCCAAGACAACGAAAATCAAACCGATGCCTGATACTGTTGTTAACATTGCTTTTGCTGATACCTTAGCGCCTAATGCAGCTCCTGCCAAACGACCGACGAGCATCAAGAACCAATATGTTGCTGTTACGGTACCGGCGATGGCTTCTGCTCCTGTAGCTACATTCAAACCGCCGTTTTGTAACCATTTTTGTAATACGTTAGGAATACCGACTTCAACACCTACATAAATGAAGATAGCGATGGCGCCGAGAACAAAGTGACGGAATGACATTGGTCCGTATTGTGACTTTTCTTTTGTTTCTATCTTCTGTACTGGATTTTCTGGTATGTCTGTCAATGAGATGACTAAGAACGCCAAGGCGAAGATTCCGAGTGCGATGAACATCAAAGGGAATACGTCGCTGATGACGGCGTTTGAGATACCGTTAGGAATCAAGACACCTGTCAAGAAGATACATGCAGTTCCCATCAATGAGTTGAATGAACCACCGACTTGAATGAGTTGGTTGCCTTTGTTGCCGCCGCCGCCGAGTTTGTTAAGCATTGGGTTGACAACGATGTTTAACATACACATTGAGAAACCTGCGATGAAAGCGCCGAGGAGATATACTCCGAAAGCTGCGTTGCTGTCGATGGTACCAGAGATGGTTTGGATGCCGACACCGACGAAACCTACTGTCACAGCTGCTAAAGCGGTTTTCTTGTAACCGTATTTTTGCAACATGTTACCTGCAGGTATTCCCATTACAGCGTAAGCGATGAAGTTCATCAAAACGCCTAATGTACCCATCCAGTTGGCTACGTCAAATTGATTTTTTAAGATGTCTCCCATCGGTGATGCTAAGTTGGTAACGAATGAAATCATACCGAACAAAAGAATCATCACGATGATTGCTAAGAAATTACCTTTTTTCTTTTCCATTGTTTTAACTTTTTATAATATTGAAAATTTAAATTTAATTACTTCTTTGTATTCTTCTCCTGGACGTAACACTGCGCTTGGGAAGTTGGCTTTGTTAGGAGAGTCGGGGAGTGCCTGACATTCCATCGCCACGCCTTCATAGTCTTCGTAGCTCTTACCGCATTTTCCTTCTGGGCAGCCGCTTAACCAGTTGCCGGTATAAATCTGAAGTCCAGGTTGTGTGGTGAAGACATCGACTTTTATTCCTGAAGCGTCGCTGCTTAAAGTAGCGGCTTGTTTCATCACACCTTTATTATAATTATCGAGAACCCAGCAGCTGTCGTAGCCTTTGCCATTCACCAATGCAGGGAAGTCGGCTTTGATGTCTCGACCTATGAGTTTCGTCTCTGTGAAATCCATCGGCGTTTCTTTAACAGTGGCGATCTCTCCTGTGGTAATCAGCTCGTCAGTTGCAGGAAGATAATTTTGAGCGTAAATCTTAAGATTATGATCTAAGATGTTGCCGTTGCCTTCGCCTTTAAGGTTGAAGTAAACGTGGTTGGTAAGATTCACCACTGTGGCTTCATTGGTCTCGGCTCTTAAGGTAAGTGTGAGTTCGTTGTCGTCGCTCCAGTGATATTCTGCTTTGGCAAGCAATTCTCCCGGATAGCCACATTCTCCGTCTTCAGAGAAGTATGTGAACTCTACGTTGCCGTTATCGTTGATTTCTCCGCACCATAACTGATTAGCGAAGCCGTCATTACCACCGTGAAGATGATGCTTGCCGTCGCCGGTGTTGAGAACCAACTGATATTCTTTGCCGTCGATGCTGAATTTGCCTTCGCAGATTCTGTTAGAGAAACGTCCAGGCACTTTGCCAGCACAAGGACCGTCGCCTATATACGACTTCAAATCTTTATAACCGAGAACTACATCGGTCATCTTTCCTTCTTTGTCTGGAACAACGATAGAAACTATGCCCGCGCCTATGTTACATAAAGTCACGCTCGCACCATTGGCGTTAGTGAGCTTGTAAACATAGATAGCGCCGCCATCTTCCAAAGTTCCATGTTCTATTCTTTCGATATTCATGATTTTATTTTTGCTGTGAGCCGTGAGCTTTGAGTTGCGAGCTTATGCTTTGACTTTTAACACACGGCTAATTAAATTTTAAATGTTCTTTTTATTAGCCTTGGCTCATTGCTCATTGCTCATTGCTCATTGCCCAAAGTTTATTAGGATAAACTCCTTTATCAACGAGGTTTTGAATCTTAGCAACCACGTCTGGCTTGTCTTCTTTATATGTCACGCCGAACCATACAGCGTCGCTCGACAAGACTCTCAACTTAGCGTTGCCGTTGTTGATGAGTTTGTTGACCATCAAAGGAATGAAGAACTCAGCCTTGATGTTAGTCTTTGCCTGTGTGTCTAAGAACTCTTTAAAACCTTCTGTCGAATGTCTGAAGAAGTCAGGAGTGAAGCCGAAGAAGTTCATCGATACTAAAGTCTCGAGGTCGAGTGGATGAGTGCCATCTTCGTCTGTGTAAGCAGCACCGTCGTCAGTCTTGGCGATGGAAGTACGTTCCACGATTGTCTGGAGATAATGATTTTCGTCTTGAGTACAAACGCCTCTTGAAACGGTACCGAAGTCAGATAATGTGTTTCTTAACTTATAAGCCACCATGCTGTAAGCTCCGTCTTTGCCTTCACATTCGGTGAGATATTTTGCCATCACCTCGTAAGCCTCTTTGCCGTAGAAGTCATCGGCGTTGATGACTGCGAAAGGCTCCTTGATGACATCGGCTGCCATCAAAACTGCGTGGCATGTTCCCCAAGGTTTCACTCTGCCTTCTGGTACTGAATAACCTTCAGGAAGACATTCCAATCCTTGATATACATATTCTACAGGAATGCCGAAACGCTCTGTGTTGTTTACTTTCTCGAAAGCCTCAGCGAAGTCTTTACGAATCACGAAAACGACTTTGCCGAAGCCTGCTCTCTTAGCGTCGTAAATTGAATAATCTAAGATAGCTTCGTTGTTAGGACCAACGCCGTCCATTTGCTTCAGGGCGCCATAACGCGAACCCATGCCAGCTGCTAATACTAATAATGTTGGTTTCATTGTTTTATTTTTTTTTGTCAACGGACAACAGACAACGGACAACAGACATTGTCCAAATTGTTTATCCTTTATTATTTTCAACTTTCAATTTTCAATTTTTCAGACGTGTCAACGACATATTGTTTATTTTTATAGGTGTCATCGACGCGTCTCTACCATAATTTTCAACTTTCAATTTTCAACTTTCAACTTTCAATTTTCAATTTTCAACTTTCAACTTTCAATTCATAAGACGTGTCAACGACATATTGTTTATTTTTATAGGTGTCATCGACGCGTCTCTACAATTATGAATTATGAATTATGAATTATGAATTGTGAATTATGAATTGTGAATTATGAATTATGAATTATTTAATCCTTCTTGCTCCGTCGGAAATCACCACGTCATAGACCTTAGGTTCGCGATTGAATT
Organism: Bacteroidales bacterium; assembly: GCA_045592965.1. Lineage (GTDB taxonomy): Bacteria > Bacteroidota > Bacteroidia > Bacteroidales > F082 > Limimorpha. The sequence continues at coordinate 11,635 of JAZNVS010000055.1, forward strand.
TGGCGAGATATTCTTTCTTTGCTGTTGCAATGAAGTTGTCGTATAATTCTTCTTTCACAAGGTTTATCGTGCAACCGCCGAAGCCGCCGCCCATCACGCGGGAGCCTGTCACGCCACATTGTTTCGCTACGTCGTTCAAGAAGTCTAACTCTTCGCAGCTTACCTCATATTCCTTGCTCATGCCGTAGTGAGTGCCGAACATTCTGTCGCCCACAGTGTCATAGTCGCCTTTTTCCAAAGCGTCGCAGACATCGAGGACTCTTTGTTTCTCACCGATGACATAGACTGCACGTTTGTAGTCTTCTTCAGAAATCTCAGATTTGACTTCTTCTAACATTTCCATTGTAGCGTCGCTGAGGAAATTCACTTCTGGGTGACGAGCCTTGATATGAGCGCAGGCATTTTCGCACGACTCACGACGTTTGTTATATGCCGATGATGCAAGTTCGTGTTTCACGACAGTGTCTAAGAGAACGACTTTATAACCTTCTGGGTTGAATGGGAAATATTCAAATTCCATGGTGGCGCAGTTGAGACGCATCAGATGACCTTTCTTTCCGAAGACAGAAGCAAACTGGTCCATGATGCCGCATTTTACGCCGCAGTAATTATGTTCTGTTGATTGACCTATTCTTGCGAGTTCGAAGCGGTCGATATTGAGGTTGAAGATTTCATTTAAGGCATTGGCGAAGGTACTTTCCAAAGCAGCTGACGATGACATTCCGGCACCGAGAGGCACGTCACCGACAAATACTGTGTCGAAGCCCTTTGGTTCGAAGCCACGCTTCTTCATCTCGCGACAGACGCCGAAGATATAACGAGCCCATGATTCTTTTGGAGCGTCTTCTTCGTTCATGCCAAATTCTACTTGTGCGTTATAGTCAGCGGAATAAGCGCGTACCTTGTCTGTTCCATTAGGATTTATAGCAGCGTAGATGCCTTTGTCGATTGCTCCTGGGAAAACGAAACCGCCGTTATAATCTGTATGTTCGCCTATGAGATTGACGCGACCAGGCGAAGTATAAACCATATAATTATCGCCAAATAATGACTTAAACTTTTCTTCAATTATTCTTGTATCCATAATGTTTATGTTTTAATTCAGAAAATAATGAACAATATTTATTTAATCCTCAAAAGTACAAAAAATTATCATACAAATACATATCTGTATTTAAATAATGCTTTATTATTTTGCTTGGAACTATTGCGATTTGTTGTTTGACTTATAATATTTGTAAAGCTATAATCATTTGATGTTTAACCTAAAAAACTAACATTTGCAAAGAAGAAAATATGGAATCTTTTCCGGCTAAGGCTTTATATGAAAAACAAGAAGAGGAAATGTGATATGAATCCATATCTTTACATTTCCTCTTTAAGTAATTGTCAATTGTTAATTGTCAATTATTTCTTGAAGTATCTGTTGAATAAACCTTCGAAACCTTTGCCGTGACGAGCTTCGTCTTTTGCCATTTCGTGAACCGTGTCGTGGATAGCGTCAAGGTTGCGTTCTTTTGCTATACGAGCAATACGCATTTTGTCTTCACAAGCGCCGCATTCTGCCATCATACGTTTTTCCAAGTTTGTCTTGGTGTCCCATACAACATCGCCTAATAACTCAGCAAATTTTGCACAGTGTTCTGCTTCTTCCCATGCATAACGTTTGAAAGCTTCAGCGATTTCTGGATAACCTTCGCGGTCAGCTTGACGGCTCATTGCTAAATACATACCGACTTCTGTAGCTTCACCCATGAAGTGTGCGTTCAAGTCTTTAATCATGTCGTCGCCAGTACCTTTAGCAATGCCGATAACATGTTCTGTAACGAAGTTCAATGCAGCGCCTTCTTCGAGGACGTTCCATTCTACTAATTGTTTACATTGAGGACATCTTTCAGGAGCGGTCTCGCCTTCATGAACATAACCGCAAATAGGACATGAAAATTTTTTATTCATATTGTTAATTTTTTAAGTGGTTAATATTTGTTTGTCAACGTTTACATGCAATAGTTGACGGTTAATTATTATAAGCTTATAATCTACAAAACTTAAAACTTACCAACTACTCTAAACTATAAACTTTCAACACTAAACTTTATTTCACTGCGTGTTTATATCCGTTCACCTTATTCCAGTCGCCTCTTGTGAAGTCAGGGAACTTGACAGGCATGCCGTTGTTTTCTATTGAGGCTGCGGTAAGTTCACCGAGACATGACCATTCTGCTGCGTCATAAACGTCTTGGTCTAATGGGAGTCCGTTTTGCAAGCAATAGATTAAACGATAGTCCATGATGAAGTCCATGCCGCCATGACCGCCGACTTGTTTGGCTTTCTCTTCTATTTCTTTTGCAATAGGGTGTTTATAAGCCACCATCAAAGAATCTCTGATGTCGTTAGGAACGAAGCCATGTGAGTCTAAATCTTCGTGATCAGGAATGACGTCTGATGGGATGTTTTCTTCTTTTAATGTAAATCCTTGGTATGGATATTTATTAGCGAAGCCTTCTGTACCAGTGAGCTGATATAATCTGTCGTATGGACGTGGGGTATACACGTTGTGTTGAATCAAGATAGTTTTGCCTTTGTTTGTCTTTATCAATGTTGAAGTCATATCGCCGTTTGCGAAAGACTCAGAACCCATTGTTTCATTAGCAATCTTCAGACCGTTGATAGAAGGTGTTGACATTGATACGAGATAATCCATTTTGTCGCCGCGGTGGATGTCGAGAACTTGGCAGACGGGTCCGAGTCCGTGAGTTGCATAGACGTCGCCAGCGTGTTTCTGGTTGAAGTCTAAACGCCAGTTGCCTTGATAGTGTGCCCAAAAAGGTTCGAGGTTGTGGATATAAGCTCCTTGTGCATGAATGACTTCACCGAAGAGACCATGTTGTGCCATGTTGAGACATGTCAACTCGAAGAAATCGTAGCAGCAGTTTTCTAGCATCATGCAGTGACGTTGAGTCTGTTCTGCCACATCGACCAACTGCCAGCATTCTTCTACACTTGTTGCAGCAGGAACTTCAATGGCGACGTGTTTTCCGTGTTGCATAGCATAGACTGCCATTGGAACGTGGTTGACCCAGTCGGTGCAGATATAAACCAAGTCGATGTCATCGCGTTCGCATAATTGTTTCCATCCTTCTTCGCCGCTATATTCAGCACATTCAGGAAGGTTTTTAGCCTTGATGACATATTCTTGAACGGAAGCCACGCGTTCTGGCAATAAGTCGCATAATGCTTTGAATTCAACGCCTTCGATGTGTGAGATGCGATTTACAGCGTCAGCACCACGCATGCCGAGTCCGATAAAACCCATTCTTACAACAGGGATAGGCTTCACCGCAAGTTGCAAAACGCTTTTCTGTCCTTCAATGCGTTCTGGCTCGTCAAATACAATCATATTGTCTTTAATCACGTATGCCGCATCCGATTTGTTATTATTGGAACAGCTGCATACAAAAATACTTAACACGATGGTTAACAATCCTAAAAAATGTTTTCTCTTCATATTTAAAATTTTATTTACCAGTTTGTAAAAATAATAATTTTATCGATAAGTTATTGTATTGTTTATTTTTTTATTTTTACAAAAAAAAATGAGTATGGAAACTTTAAAAGATATAGTTTTAAATTTCAAGGTAGAAGGCGAGGTGTCAGACGTTAAGCCTTTGGGTGAAGGTCTTATCAACGACACTTTCAAGGTTTTTGTTAATAATGAAGAAACTCCTAAGTATGTTCTTCAACGCGTCAATAATGCAATATTCCAAGATGTTGAGTTGCTTCAGGACAATATCGAAAAAGTAACCAATCACATTCGTAAGAAACTTGCAGATAAAAATGTTGACGATATTGAACGTAAGGTGCTTCGTTTCATAAGAACCAACGATGACAAGAAATTCTATTTCGATGGTGAGAAATATTGGCGTATGATGGTATTTATTCCAGATTCATATACTTATCAAGCGGTTACGCCAGAATATTCATACACGGCAGGTCTTGCCTTCGGTGAGTTCCAGTCGATGCTTTCTGACATAGACGCGACTTTAGGCGAGACGATTCCAAGTTTCCACAATATCGAGCTTCGTTTGAATCAACTTAAGGAAGCTGTGGAAAACGACGCTGCTGGTAGAGTGAAAGAGGTGCAGTATTATATAAAAGAGATTGAGAAAAGGGCAGAGGCTATGTGTCTCGGCGAACAGCTTCATCGCGAGGGAAAACTACCTAAACGCATCTGTCACTGCGACACTAAAGTCAATAATATGCTTTTCGATAAGGAAGGCAATGTGCTTTGTGTCATCGATTTGGATACCGTCATGCCGAGCTTCGTATTCTCCGATTTCGGCGACTTCCTGCGCTCGGCAGCTAATACAGGCGCTGAAGACGACAAAAACCTCGATAATGTGGATTTCAATATGGAGATTTTCAAGGCTTTCACAAAAGGTTATCTGGAAGGAACAAAATCGTTCTTGCTGCCTGTAGAAAGAGAGAATCTTCCATACGCAGCAAAATTGTTCCCTTATATGCAGACTGTAAGGTTTTTGGCAGATTATATCAACGGTGACACATATTATAAGATTCAATATCCTGAACATAATCTCGTCCGCACCAAAGCCCAATGGAAGTTGTTTGAATGTGCAGAGAAGAAGGAAGTTGAGATGCGAGAATTCATCGCTGGGATATAATCAACGCTGAAAATATTGTTTTTATACCTATCAATGGAAGAAGATAAAACCGATATAACATCGTGGTCCCATTGGTAGGTATAAATCTTTTCCGCCGAAGCCAGTGAGAAAGTCAACCTTCAATGTGAGGTGTAAGGCGTCAGATACACAATAGTCGCAGCCAATCATAGGGTCGATGGCTATGAATGGATTCTTGTTTACGACAACATTATGCTCTGGTTCCCAGTCGTGGTTGTCGCCTTCAAAGATGAAACAATCTGTCAAAGCGCCGCCGCCAATAGTAACGCCGACATACGGCATAAACTTACCAAACTGCCAGTAGAAGTCGTTCAACAATCCAGCCCAGAAAGTCTTCATATAACTGCCGTTATCCATAAGTTTTAATGTGGAGACATAGCCTTCCGTTCCTATACGATAATGATTTCCGAAATGAAAACGTATCGCGCCACCAATACCTTTTGTTATGCCTTTGGGATTGTAATCCAAGACTTTTACATTTGTCGATATATAACCTGCATGAAGCATCATGCCGCCGTCATAACCTTTAAATATTTTCTTACTCTCAACATCCTGTGCAAAAACATTCAGCGAAATAATTGCAAACACAAGTAATAATACTCTTCTCATATTTTATAATTTAGATTTATCCCCTTAATTGTCAATTGTTAACTGTTAATTGTCAACTTCCTTAAACGTCAGCATTGGTATGTTGAGACTCAAAAAGTCATCTTTATTGATTTTGTCGCGGAAGATGAAGTCGAAGAATCCTTTTCTATATGCTATGAAAGAACTGAGACTTATGTCGTTGCGTTCGCAGAATATCTTCAGAGCTTGTGGCGCATTGTTAGTATGTACGAGTTGGAAATGTATCTCACCTTCGTAATCTATCTCCAAGAAAGCCTTTTCTAACTTATCCATCTTGTCAGCTTCTTCTTGACTGTCAGAATTTTCAACGAAATGAATCACATGGATATGAGGCTTGTAAGGTTTCAATATATTAAATATTCTGCTGATGGCTAAGATGTCGTTTTCACTGAAGTCTGTCGCGTAGACCACTTCTTTACTTTCTCTCCAGTTGTAGCCTTCTGGGATGAATAGCATCGGCACGTCGCATTTTGTCATGACGCTTTTCACGAGGCTTCCTTCAAGGAAACGTTTGCCTCCTTTGCCGCGAGTACCTATTAATATAAGGTCAGGATTTTCTTTCTTCGATAATTCTATCAACTCTTCTTCTGGGTCGCCGCTCACCAAGACAGGTCGGACTTTGATATGGTCGGCGCCTTGTTCTTCAATGAGATTGACAAGATATTCTGTCTTCTCTTTCATTACTTCCTGCGAATTCTTCTCTAGTTCTATCAACAATTCTGTTGTGAAATAGTTGTCGGTGTCCATATTGCCTGGAAAACAATTGCTTCCTACAAAGACATTATCCATATATGCGTGGAAAATTATTATCTCGCCACCTGCATCTTTCAAGAAATCAATAGCATAGGGGAGAAGAACCTTGTTCTCATCAGTGAAGTCAGTCGATAGTATTATTTTCATTTCGTTTAAAATTTTGCTTTGACAAAGATAACAAATTCTTTAAAATTAACAAGATACTTGATTAAAAGTTTTTCTGTTTTGACGTTCTGGCCTTCTTCGCCTAAATCATCATGATTTTCATTCTTGAATTTGATGTTTTCGCTCGATTTTGAAGCAAATATATTGTTTTTTTGGGGATAATTCTATTAATAAATTATTACCTTTGTCAATCAAATTGTCAATTATGAAGTGTAAGTGTATAAACAAGATACAATGGATGTTAGCGCTTTTGTTAATAGTTGTGGCGGGCGTTTATATTCAATATCCATATATGAACGAGTTTCCGTCATTCATTCATGCGTGGTCGCAATCCGACAGATATGCTATCGCATTGGGATTTCTTAATAACGATTTAGATTTGTTTCATCCTGAGACTTACATCTACAACAAGCAGTTCCCCAATTGGTGGAATTACGCTTACGAAAATACAGTAACTTCTGTTGATTTCCCTTTTCTTGAATATATTGTCGCCATAATGATGAAAATCACTGGCATCACTTCTCCTTGGATTTTCAGGATATGTACGTTCGCAATAGCATTATTAGGAATGTTTTTCTTATACAAATTAACATTACTACTCACTAAAGATTGGCTTAAATCGCTGTTTGCTGTAGCTTTTGCTATGACATCTCCAGTTTATGCTTATTATTTCAATGGTTTCATTCCTGGTATTCCAGCGCTTACTTTCGCAATAATAGCACTTTATTTTTATCTGGAATATTTTGAAACAAATTTCAATAAGTCATTCATATTGTCAATGTTTTTCATTACTTTATCTGTATTGATACGTTCTTCATTTGCAGTGATTTACGTGGCATTGTTGTGTTTTGAATTTTTAAGGATCTTAAGAAGAGAATCTGGTTTCAAGGATAAAGTTATTCCTGTCGTTTCTTCTATGATTATTATTCTGGCTTATTATCTTTGGAATAAACATCTTGCTGCACATAACGGGACCTTGTTCTTGTCTGACTTAATGCCAGCCAACGACTGGAACGACTTCTGGCAAAAAATGACCGAAACCAGAGACAATTGGAAGTTTCATTACTTTGGAAAGATTCATTATTATTCATTTACAGCCATATTATTGATTTCATTAGTGTGTATCTGTGTTAGAAGAATCAAAAACAATGTTAATGCTGAAACTCGCAAAAAAACTGTGCATCTAATTTTATTAGTAATTATTATGTTGTTTGGTTATGTTTTATTCACAATTGCAATGGCCAAGCAATTCCCTAATCACGATTATTATTTCATTGACACATATTTCCTTCCTTTGTTATTGTTATTTATATTGGTTCTTAGAACATTGCCTTTGACTTGTTATAACTACAAAGGTTTAATATCTCTCATAATATCATCAATTTTGATTGTGTTTATGTTAAGAAATGTTAATGAGAAGCAGCAAAAAAGAAGAGCAAAATATTGGGGTGTAGCTTCAGAGAGGACAATTAAAAATTTTCAAGGTTCAGAACGATTTCTCGATTCGATGAATGTTTCCAAAGATGCTAAGATTTTAACTTTATATGCATATCCGCAGAATACGCCATTTATCATGATGAACAGAAAAGGTTACACTTTAATGAACGAGAAAAACCTCTCTTTAGAAACAGCCATATCATTTGACTATGATTATGTTATTATAGAAAATGAAGTTTATGACAAGAAACGTAAGGAAAAAAGCGAATTGTCTTCCGACTTAGAATACGTTGCTGATAATGGCAAAATATCTATTTTTGTTAAGAAAGATTAATTTTTTATTTTTCTGCTGATAATAATTATGTATTGTTTGTTTTAAGTCTGTTAAAGAAAATAATTTATATCTTTGTAGAGACGTTATAGCAATGTAGAATTTAAATTTAAAATTATGTTGATACAATTATTTTTCGTTCTAGTATGTATTATAATAGGTGCTAGAGTAGGAGGTGTAGGTTTGGGTGTTTTAGGTGGACTCGGCGTTGCCATTCTCACCTTCGTCTTTGGTCTTCAACCTACTACGCCACCTATTGACGTGATGCTGATGATAGCAGCAGTCATCTCAGCAGCAGGAGCGATGCAGGCTGCCGGCGGTCTTGACTTCTTAGTGAAACTCGCCGAGAAGATTTTAAGAAAGCATCCTCAAAATGTCACTATCTTAGCTCCATTAGTAACTTATTCTTTTACATTCTTAGCAGGAACAGGCCATGTCGCTTATTCAGTATTGCCTGTCATTGCTGAGGTGGCGCGTGAGACAAAGATACGTCCGGAACGTCCGCTCGGCATCGCAGTCATAGCTTCACAACAGGCCATTACTGCCTCGCCAATATCAGCCGCTACTGTAGCATTGCTCGGACTTCTTGCAGGATTCGACATCACTCTCTTCGACATACTTAAGATAACAATACCAGCAACCTTAATCGGCGTTTTGGTTGGTGCTTTCGCTTCGATGAAAGTGGGAAAAGAACTCGTTGATGACCCTGAATATCAAAAACGCCTCGCAAACGGCGAACTCGAATCAAAAAGTGTGGAAACTAGCGAGGTGAATAATCTCTTTAACGCGAAAATCTCTGTCATACTCTTCATACTTGCAACAGTGCTTATCGTATTGTTCGGTTCAATTCCATCGCTGCGTCCAAGTTTCGACGGCAAATCGGTGGATATGCCTGCAATCATCGAGATACTGATGTTGACTACTGCCGCTATCATCCTGTTAGTTACTAAGACTTCGGGCGCAAAAGCCGCTCAAGGCAGCGTGTTCTCAGCAGGTATGCAGGCTGTTATCGCAATCTTCGGTGTGGCATGGATGGGCGACACTTTCATCAACGGAAACATCACTCAACTAACAGGTTCTATCGAAGGAATCGTAACAAATATGCCTTGGCTTTTCGGAGTGGCTCTCTTCGTGATGTCGATACTTCTCTACAGTCAGGCTGCTACAGTACGCGCTATCATGCCTTTAGGTATCGCTCTTGGCCTCAACCCAATGTTACTCATAGCATTGTTCCCAGCAGTGAACGGTTATTTCTTCATTCCTAATTATCCAACCATCGTTGCAGCTATCAACTTCGATAGAACGGGAACTACAAAGATTGGTAAATACATTCTGAATCACTCGTTTATGATGCCAGGACTTGTGGCTACGGTAGTGGGAATCGCAGCAGGATTGTTGTTGATTCAGATATTCTAACTAGAACCTCAGAATCTCAAAAACAAAGGTAGAAAGGTCTTTAAACTCGTGACTTTTCTACCTTTGTTTTTTACCATGATTTCTCTTTTCGCTTGCAGATACTTATGTAGTCGCAATATTTGCATTTTGCATCATCAGTAGTTTGAACGAAAGGAACATCCGGATTTAACAACTCTCTGAAAACCTCCTCAAAGAAAGTGTCGCAATTCTGAATCAGATTAAAGTCGTTAAATGTCCCACTTTGATTTACAAGAGGATAGAATACTTTATTCACTTTTAGCAAGGCAATAATCGCCGACTCGATTTCCTCTGTGCCTATATTATTGCTCTTAGCGTATAAATACTTATAAATCAACAATTGTAAGGATTTCTCTGATAAGTCGCTGATGTTATTGTATTTGTCTTTTATTGTAACATCATCGTCGCTCATGGCACCTGTTTTATAGTCTATGATTCTTATCTTTCCTTTAGTTTTGTCAATTCTGTCGGCATATCCAATCATATTGACATCGATGTCGTCGACTTTGAAAGTATAAGTGAGATATTCTTCTAATCCGATGATTTTTAATGTGTTGCCGCTTTTAAGAAATGACTTCTCATAATTGATGAAATTGTCAATCAGTTCTTTTATCATAATCTGACTTAGATAGTTGAATCCGCTATCAGGCAGACCGTTAGTGAACTTATTTATCTCTAGAGCTTGATGAAATAAGTTTTCGTGATTTTCCTCGGTGTCTTTAGAGTTAAACATTTCGTAATCAATTGTGGAATCGCCAAATTGTGTATATAATAACTCAAAATATGAGTGAATGATGCTTCCTATCACATTGCTTTGAATCATTTCTTCCGCTGTGTTATCTTTGATGTTTTCAATATATTTAAGGTAGAATTTCAATGGACATGAGAGATAACACGATATTGAAGTTGGCGACAAACCTATCTTCCTTCCCGATGAATTGGTTCCCGATATTCTGTCTTTAATTTTTCTTATAACTTCTTCTGATTTCCTAACCTCAAGATTGGCAGCAGGATAGACTTCAACATCGGGATTTTTATATGAAAGTTTATTTATCCTAATATTAGATTTCTTCTTTGGCAGTTCATGCAACAATTGCATTATGAATCGGCTTGCTTCGCCTTCGCCCATACCATCGGCTAATACATTATAATAAATGTTAACTATTTCGGCATTTTGAATCAGTCTGTAGAAGTGATATGCGTAGACAGCTTGTTTGTTCGTGTATATAGGAAGTCCGTAATATCTTCTTAAATCAAAAGGAATCAAGCTGCTAGCATTCTTCGACTGTGGCAGGATACCCTCGTTGACACTTAAGATATGAACCACATCAAAGTCGAGGTTTCTAGTTTCCAGCAGACCCATTATCTGCAATCCGTCTTTGCTTCCTTCCATTTTGAGACGCATCTCGAAAGAAGCCTGCTTGAAGAGCATTTCAACATCGTGAATTTGCAGTAAATCAAGATATTTGTTATATAACTTCTCAATCTTATTTATAATTCTTCCAGCTACACTGATCTGATTTTTAAGGAAATAAGTATCCTCACTATCGGGAATTATTTTATTGATGGTTAAAAGAATATTCTTAAGATTCAATATACAGACTTCAGAAGAACTCCATTTTTCGCAGATATACGATAATAGCACATTCAGATTTTCATTTGTCTTGAAATGTTCTTCTATCTCTTTAACATCAACGTGATAGATGCTGTTTTTAGAAAAATATGCTATGAATTTTGTCAGCGTTGAAATATCATCAGCGTTTAAGATATTTCTTATAAACTCTGTTTCCAACAAACGCTTCAATGACCAGAAATATACCTTCTCGTTCTTGTTGTTACCGTTTTTAAATACGAACAACTGATTTATGAACTGACATAAAAGTGTATTTGAAAAAGGATAACCCATCGTTATCTGTGGATTTTGGTAATCTCTTGGAATTGAATTCAAAACAGGTATCAACAAAGCTTCGTCAGAAAGTACGACAGCCATGTTTCCTTTGTCATCTTTTTCGTTATTGAGCTTAATCTGAAGCGCATTCGTCTGCACTGTAGAGCCAGAAACACCAATGATATTGATTACTTTATCTTTTGAAAGGAAATTATCTGAGAGGAAATTAGGCTCTAAGTTCTTATGTTTTTTGAAAAACTGACGAGCAAAAAGACCAGCTTCTTGTTTCTCGTCTTCAAAATAATATTTGTCCAAGTCCCAAAGCAAGACAGCCTTTCCCGATTCAACAAGTTTTACTATTATGTTTTCCTCTGTCAATGTCATGGCGTTAAAACCAGCAAATATGATTTTCTTGTCGCCAATGATTTTCTCGAGTTCTTCATTCGATAGGTTATACAACTTTCTGGTAATCAATCCGTAATATCCGCATCTCTCGTTTAACAATTCTGTCCGCAGGCAGGTGTAAAATTTGTTGAGTGATTTAAAGAAATTCAGATATGCTGTTTCGGTAGATGTTTTTTCCTTATCGGGATCCCAGTTTTCTGCCTCCTTGACTTCTTTAATATAATTGAATAAATGTTCTGCATTTATGGCGTATTGATCAATCTCGTCGAAGTCTTTTGCTATTTGAGATGCCAATGAGAAAAGATTGTAGTTGGCAGCAAACTCTTTTTTCTCGTTCATCAGCTTCATCAGTTCAAAAGTAATGTCGAGACTTTCAATAAGTTGTATTCCGCTCCACATCGACATAGCCTCTTGAATTGAGAGCATCTGTGGTAACCAGATATTTTCGTTATAATCTTTCTTCAGTTCTTCCCTAAGCATGTATGCGGCACGTTTGTTAGGGAATATAACTGTCAGATAATCAGTGGTTAGATTATAATTATCTTTAATATAATCTTTTATTTTTGTGATAAAAGCCATTGCTCTACTTCTTTGAGTTGTTCTGGAGTACCTAAGTCGAACCAAAAATTAGGTTCTATCATAGCAGACCTAACATTGTTTGTCTTTGAAATTTCTTTATAAAGTTTCCATACGTGACATTTTTTCAATTCAAAATCCTTGAAATATTGTGGCTTAAACAAATGAAGTCCGCTGAAAGCATAAAGTTTGTCTATTACGGAGAAGTCTCTGTCGCTGTCGAAAACATTAGTCTCGATATTGTAGGTGCCTACGTAATTATTGTTTTTGTCAAAAGCGACTTTGCTTTTATTGTTGCGATTTTGAGTAAATAGCCAAGCAGCGTCGTCCGACTTCATAAACGCGTCATATTCTGCCTGAAAGTCGTAGTCGGAGAAGATGTCGACATTATGAATCAGGACGGCATTGCTGTTCTCAAAATAAGGCAGTGCTTTCAGAATAGCGCCGCCAGTAAGGAAAAGCATATCTCTTTCGTCAGAAATCTCGACCTTCACATCTCCAAAATCTTTGCTGTTAACGTAGTCAATTATCTTCTCGCCGAAATGATGGACGTTGATAACTATGTGGTTGAAGTTTTGTGATATAAGTTTATCTATCACATATTCAATCAAAGGCTTGCCGTTCATCTCGACCATAGCCTTTGGTCTGTCGCTTGTCAATTCTCTTAATCTTGTTCCTAGTCCAGCTGCTAGAATGAACGCTGTTCTTCTATTGTTATTCATATATATAATTTTTGTGCTGCATGATATGGTTTAAAACAATTTTAATATTGGGATATTTTTCGTGCAGTTTTTCAGCTGTTTTTTTTGCAAAAAAAACTGAGCGATGTTGTCCGCCGGTACAACCGAAGTTTACAAATAAATTCTTAAAGTCTCTTTCAAGATAATTATCAATAGCTTGCGATATGATAGACTCCGCCATCTCAAAGAACCGATGAACTTCTTCTTTGTTGTTAAGATAGTCTTGAACTTCAGCGTCTTCGCCGGTCTTCGTCTTGTATTCTTGATAACGTCCCGGGTTTGGCAAGGCTCTGCAGTCGAAGACGAAACCTCCGCCATTGCCGCTTCTGTCTTCCGGAATACCACCGTTTTTGTAGGAGAAACTGTTTATTGTCACCGTCAATTTCTCTTCCTTCACAATCTGATATTTAGGCAATAACACCTTCAACTGTTTAAGTGCCGAATTCAATTCTTTCAATTCAAAAGGAAAATCTATATTCTGCGTGAGAGAGACTATTTCTTTTAAAGCGAAAGGAATACTTTCGAGGAAATGCTGTTTCTTCTGTATCAGACCCCTGAATCCATAAGCTCCTAGAACTTGCATCAATCTTATCAAAACAAATGGCTTGTAATACTTGTCAAATTGAATCTCACTCAAATCGAGATATGAACTTAGTTTTGTCTTGTAATGGGAAAGCAATTCATTTCTAAGGGAATCAGGAATTTGTGCCTTCACCTGGTATAGAAGAGAAATAACATCATATTGAAGAGGACCTTTTCTTCCACCTTGATAGTCAATAAAGAAAGTATGTCCGTCTTTTATCATTATATTTCTCGATTGAAAGTCACGGTACATGAAGAAGTCGGAGGGAGCTTGTTCGAGATAATCGGCAAGCCTTTGAAAATCACGATTTAACTTTGTCTCATTAAAGACTATTTCTTCATTGAGTTTCAAGAAATAATATTTAAAATAATTCATGTCGTCGATGATTGAACTCCTGTCGAATTTAGCAGTAGGGAAGGCTACAGAATAATCGAGACCTTCGTTTCCTTTTATCTGAAAGTCGACTAAATTGTCGATAGCTTCTTTATATAGATTAATGGTTTCGTCATCATACTGACCATTCTTCACACATTTATTAACATAGTCAAATAATGAAACATCACCTAAGTCGGATTGTATGTAACAGCATTTGTCATCACTTGTCGCGATTATTTCCGGCACTGCTAACTTCTTGTTTCTAAAATGATTAGTAAATGTAAAGAATGTAATATTCTCCTCTACGTTGGTGTTGTATGTGGCGATATAAGTTTTGTCGTCAGTGAAAACTCTGAAGTATAATCTTGAAGACCCCGACATCTGGAGTTTCTTGACATTTATTGTTTTATCTGATAACGTTCTGTTTATCAGTTTTATAATTACATTGTTTATTGAAGAATCGTTTCTCATTAAGAATAATTTGATTGACTACAAATTTACAACTTTTTAAATAAACTTGTTTAGAAGATAAAAATAATATAATTTTGCACATCAACCTAAGAAATAAGAGATAACAAATTAAAATATTGAATATCATGCATAACGATGAAAACATGGGCTTTGGCTCAAAAGCAGTTCACTCAGGCGCCATCGATTGTTTAGGCAGCGCAGTGACACCAATATTCCAAACATCAACATTCCGTTTCAGAGACGTCGACCACGGAGCACGTTGTTTCTCAGGTGAGGAAGACGGTTATATCTACACACGTATCGGCAATCCATCTATCACAGAATTGGAAGAAGCTGTTGCAGCGTTAGAAGGCGGATATGGCAGTGTAGCAGTAAGTTCAGGAATGGCAGCAGTCAACACGGTATATATGACTTTCTTGTCACAAGGAAAACATCTCGTAGCACATAATTCATTATATGGTCCATCGAGAGGTGTGATGGAAAGCATATATCCTAAATATGGCGTAGAGTCAACATTTGTCGATGCTACTGACGTTGAAAACGTTAAGAATGCCATCAAGGAAAACACAGCTTTGATTTACCTCGAGACGCCAGCAAATCCAACAATGGGTATCATGGACATTGAGGCGATATGCCAAATAGCTCACGAACATAATATTCCAGTATGCGTCGACAATACATTCTGCAGTCCATACTTACAACAACCATTTGAATTAGGCGCTGACGTTGTTTTACACTCAATGACAAAATTCATCAACGGACATGCTGATATTGTCGGCGGTATCGTTGTCGCAAAAGAAAAAGAGAATTACACAAAGCTACGTTCTATTATGGTAAATATGGGATTCAATATGGACCCACATCAGGCATGGTTGACACGTCGTGGTTTGAAGACTTTGCCAATACGTATCGACAGAGCACAAGCCAACGCTATGAAAGTTGCTGAGTTCCTTGAAAATCATCCAAAAGTAGAATGGGTACTTTATCCAGGATTGAAGTCACACCCACAATATGAGCTGGCACAACGTCAGATGAAGGGACCAGGCGCAATGATTACATTCTGTTTGAAAGGCGGTTTGGAAGCAGGTAAGAAGATGATGAACAACGTACATCTCGCATTATTGGCAGTGTCGTTAGGTGGCATCGAAACACTCATTCAGCATCCGGCAAGCATGACACACTCGAAACTCAGCAAGGAAGCACGTGAAAGCGCAGGCATCACAGACGGCTTGATTCGTCTCGCTGTAGGTATAGAAAACTTAGAAGACATTATCGCCGACTTGTCGAATGCACTTGAACAAGCATGATGAGACACTAAGAGGCTGAGATATTTATCAGACGAAGTTTTTTTAGCAACGAAATCTATATAACGATGGAATGGTTGATTCTGTTCCGTCGTTCTTTTTTATTGCCTGAATTTATAGCAAATTATTTTGTGTTTTTTTTCATATTACGACAAATTATTTTTATCTTTGCACCACAAATTAAAGAATGTATTCGGTTATCTGATTTCAAACTTATATTAAAGTCCGTTAACCTATTAGTTATCAACACCCATCGAAATCTCTGCAAAGAGATGGAGAATTAAAATTGTAAAAGAATATGAACGCTAACGAACGTAATGAAATAGTGAAGCTCATTGAGCCTAACATTTTGCCTAACACTGTCCAGATTGAAGTCAAAGTGACAGAAGATGATAATGCCGTTGAAAAGATTGAAGAAAAAGAAGAGGCCGCAGAAGAACTCGTACAATTCGACAACCTTGAAATGAGCGATGAAGATGATGAAGAAGTAGAAACAAACTATGATTTTTCAGCACTCAACAAATTAGAACTTGTTGAGATTTTGGAAGAGACAGTACAGGATACGGACGTTGTTAAAATAAAAGATAAAGTTGCTTCTATTAAGTCTAACTTCTTGAGAATATGCAAAGAAGAAAGAGATCGCGAAATGGAACAATTCATTTTGGACGGCGGCGACAAAGAAAACTACGAACATGTAGAAGACCCTCTCGAGATTCGTTTCAGATCAGCTTTCAACATCTTCAAAGACAACAAAGCCAAATATAATGAAGTCCTCGAAGAACAAAAAGTCGCTAACCTTCAACAGAAGGTTGCCATCCTCGAAGAGTTGAAACAACTTATCGCTTCAGAAGAAACATTGAAGAAGACTTACGATGAATTCCGCGCACTTCAAGACAAATGGAAAGAGATAGGTCAGGTTCCAGCAACAGAGATGACAAATCTTTGGAACAACTATCATTTCTTGATAGAGAAGTTCTACGACAAAGTGAAAATTAATCGTGAGTTACGTGACTTAGACCTTAAGAAAAATTTAGAAGCTAAGATCGAATTATGCGAAAAGACAGAGGAACTCCTTCTCGAAAAATCTGTCACAAAGGCATTCAAACTCTTACAGAAATATCACGACGAATGGAAAGAAATAGGCCCAGTCCCACAAGACAAGAAAGATGAGATCTGGGATCGTTTCAAGAACGCTACAGACAAGATTAACCAGATTCGCCGCGAACATTACTCAAAGATTCAAGACGAACAACAAGCTAACTATGACGCAAAAGTGGCAATCTGCGAGAAGATTGAAGAGCTTTTGAACGAAAACATCAACAGCATAGGCGCTTGGCAAAAGAAATCTACAGAAGTCAATGAGCTTTTTAAAGTTTGGAAGTCAGTAGGTCCAGCTCAAAAGAAACTCAACGATGAGATATGGAATCGTTTTAAAGCTTCTATGGATTCATTC
Source organism: Bacteroidales bacterium (assembly GCA_045592965.1). GTDB lineage: Bacteria > Bacteroidota > Bacteroidia > Bacteroidales > F082 > Limimorpha. The sequence continues at coordinate 28,877 of JAZNVS010000055.1, forward strand.
TTCTCAAACAAGAAAGAGTTCTTCAGCAATCTGAAAGAACAACAAATAGACAACTATAACAGAAAGCTCCAACTTTGTATCGAAGCGGAAGTTCTTGCTGAAAGCAAAGAATGGAAGAAGGCTACAGACCAAATCAAGAAACTCCAAGAAGAATGGAAGAAGATAGGTCCTGTACCAAAACGTCACTCAGACAAGATTTGGAAACGTTTCCGTACAGCCTGCGATGCTTTCTTCTCAAGCAAATCGGAACATTTCAGTGGCATAAAAGGTGTTGAAGAAGAAAACCTCCGCCTCAAGAAAGAACTCCTCGAACGTATCAAGGCATACGAAATCAAGAAAGACCGAGCCGAAAATATGGAAGCTATCAAAGGATTCCAAAGAGAATGGATGGCTATCGGTTATGTCCCAATGAAATATAAAGACGCAATGCAAGAAGACTATCGTAAATCTATCGACAACTTGTTCGACAAGATGAAGATGAATGAAAATGAAATATCTACAGCAGAGTATCGTACAATGGTAGAAAGCATGAAAGATAGTCCAGACTCGCGCGACAAAGTAAGCAAAGAACGTAATGCTTTAACAAAGAAGATTACTAAGCTACGTGAAGAAATCACCATCTTGGAAAACAATATTGGATTCTTCTCAAACAGCAAGCAGTCAGAAATCATGAGAGCTGAATATGAAAAGAAAATCAACAGAGCCAAGAATGAAGTTAAAGTGTTAGAAGCAAAATTGAAAATACTTAACGGGCAGTAAATAATTATTTTGAGAAAGCTGTACTAATTTGTGCAGCTTTTTTATTTTCTTATCATGGGCGTAAATAGTTTTGGAGAAATATTTTGTTTGACGACATTCGGAGAATCGCACGGTAAGGCTGTAGGCGGAGTGATTGACGGTTGTCCTTCTGGATTGTTAATGGATTATAACATGATAGAAGAAGAACTGAGAAGAAGAAAGACTGGCGGCGACGCAACGAGTTCGCAGAGGAAGGAATCCGATAAAGTTGTCTTCCTTTCTGGCATATATGAAGGCAAGACATTAGGGACTCCTATTGCATTTATAATAGAGAATCATGATGCCAAGTCGTCGGATTATGATAATATAAAGGATATATATCGACCATCTCACGCCGACTTTACCTATCAACAGAAATATGGAATACGCGATTATAGAGGAGGAGGCAGAAGCTCGGCGCGAACAACGCTGCCTTGCGTAGTCGCTGGCGCTATCGCCAAACAAATCCTCTCTCATCATAATATCACAATACGTTCTTTTGTGACACAGATAGGCGAGGAGAGAAGCGATAATTTTTCCTATGACGAGATTGTCAATATCTTACAAAAGATAAAACAAGAGAAAGACAGCGTAGGCGCAGCTTTACGCGTTGAGATAGATAACCTTCCACTTGGAATAGGAGAACCGCATTTCAGAAAGCTGCAAGCCGTCTTAGCACAAGCGATGTTCAGCATCAACGCCGTAAAAGGTTTTGAATATGGAGAAGGTTTTCATTCGGCATCGATGAGGGGTTCAGAATCTAACGATGTTTTCATCAACTACAATGGAAAAATCCGCTGTAAGACAAATCATTCTGGAGGAATACAAGGCGGCATCTCCAATGGAGAGAAGGTGTATTTCAATGTAGCATTCAAGCCTATTCCTACAATAATGAGAAGGCAGCAAACTGTAGATTGTAGAGGTGAAGAAGTTACCTACGACATCGAAGGAAGACACGACGTCTGCGTAGTGCCGCGGGTGATGCCATTAGTGGAGGCTATGACCGCAATAAGCATACTCGACCTTATGATGGCAAGTCATGCAAGAAATGTAAAATAATGTTTATAAAAATAATAAGAATTGATACATAGTATCACGGCTTTTTTGTAAATTTGCGAGCATTTTTTTTGAGATATTTTAATTTATGCAAAAGACTTTATTTTCAATCATATCAACAAAATAATAATAGATGGATAGTATTCGTAATGTTGCAATTATTGCTCACGTTGACCACGGCAAGACGACCTTGGTGGATCGTATTTTGTACCAATCAAGATTGTTTAGAGACAATCAGGAGACAAATGATTTGATATTGGATAATAACGATCTTGAAAGAGAACGAGGAATCACTATCTTATCTAAAAACGTTTCTGTTCGTTACAAAGGCGTTAAAATCAATATTATCGATACTCCTGGTCACTCCGACTTCGGTGGCGAGGTGGAAAGAGTCCTCAACATGGCAGACGGCGTCATCTTGCTCGTCGATGCTTTTGAAGGTCCTATGCCACAAACTCGTTTCGTGTTGGAAAAGGCTCTGCATTTGGGATTGAAACCTATCGTTGTCATAAACAAGGTCGACAAACCTAACTGCTATCCAGAAGAAACTCACGAAGCGGTTTTCGACTTGATGTTTAATTTAGGTGCTAACGAAGACCAATTAGATTTCCCGACGGTATTTGGCTCATCAAAACAAGGCTGGATGTCGAGTGATTATAAGAAACCAACCTCCGATATTTCATACCTTCTCGATACAATCTTGGAACATATTCCAGAGGCTAAATACGAAGAAGGAACACCACAAATGCTCATCACTTCATTAGACTATAGTTCATACGTCGGACGTATCGCTGTCGGTCGTTTAAAACGCGGCGTACTTCAAGCAGGCATGAACGTCTCATTGGTAAAACGTGATGGCTCAGTCAGAAAGAACACTATCAAGGAATTATATACTTTTGAAGGATTAGGTAAGGAAAGAACCAAGAACCCAATCAAAGCTGGCGACATCGTAGCTATTATGGGACTTGAAGACTTTGAAATCGGTGATACAGTCGCTGATTTGGAAAATCCGGAAGCTTTGCCTCCAATCCACGTTGACGAACCGACTATGAGCATGTTGTTTACCATCAACAATTCTCCATTCTTTGGCAAGGAAGGCAAATACGTTACTTCACGTCACCTCCGTGAACGTCTTTATAAGGAATTGGAAAAGAACCTTGCTTTGCGTATCGAAGACACAGCATCACCAGATTCAATGATGGTGTTCGGTCGTGGTATCCTTCACCTTTCAATTCTCATCGAGACAATGCGTAGAGAAGGCTATGAGTTCCAGATAGGTCAGCCTAAGGTTATCATTAAAGAAATAGACGGCAAGAAATGCGAGCCTATTGAGATGCTTACTGTCCAAGTTCCAGAGCAATTTGCTGGTCGCGTGATCGAATTAGTCACAGCAAAGAAAGGCGAAATGATAAACATGCAGCCAAAGGGCGACAGAATGAACATCGACTTTGAGATTCCATCGAGAGGACTTATCGGATTGAGAAGCAATATGCTTACTGCTACAGAAGGCGAGGCTGTTATGTCGCAGCGTTTCAAAGACTATGAACCTTGGAAAGGAGAAATAGCAGGACGTAACACAGGAGCTCTCATCGCGATGGAGACAGGTGTTGCAGTGCCTTATGCATTATGGAAGTTACAAGACAGAGGCACGTTCTTCGTACAGCCAAACGAAGAAGTATACGCAGGTGAAGTTATCGGCGAAAACACACGTTCTAACGACATCGTTCTTAATGTAAACAAGACAAAGCATCTTACCAACGTGCGTGCTTCCGGCTCTGACGAAAAGATAGTCCTTATCCCACCAAAACGCTTCTCTTTGGAAGAATATATGGAAATGATTCGCGATGACGAATATCTTGAAATAACACCAAAGAGCTTGCGCTTAAGAAAGATTATCCTCGACGAGATAGAACGCAAGCGTCAGAACAAGAAAGAAGAATCTAACGATTGATAAAATTAAAAGGAGTCACTTAAAAAATGACTCCTTTTATGTTTTCAATAGCAATGTTTACTCGCCAATCGTCTGTTTTTGTTTCTTTTGTAAATATCCTTAAACGATTTCTTTTCAGAGTTGTCGTAAGCTGTATAGAACAAGCAAACGTCGTCGTAACGACCAGCAGGGAACAACTGACCTAATAATACGTTTGCATCGTCAGGATTGTTTTCATTCAAATAGAGATAACATGTTGTCATCACGTCATCTATAGTGTCATAGATTGTATCTTTCACGAAATAATTCTCACTTAAAAATTGATTGAGACGAGTGTTGACATCTTCTCTGATATAGAGGTCTGCTTCTGTATATTCGTTATCATTGAAGAAGAAATCCATCTCCCATACTGCATAAGAATACCATTCATTGCCGCTGCCATATATAAATATTGAGTCTCCAATGATAAAACGAGGATCTCCATAAATTTTTTTGATGTCATCTTGTGATATTCCGAAATCGAATGTCGGCTCTTCAAACAGCGACACAAGAACCTTAATAGTGATTGTGTTAACTGAGTTGGAAATTGTGATGTTAGCTTCGCCTACATTCTTACCTTTGATGACACCATCATCGGTCACCGTAACATACAAATCGTTATCGGAATAATAGGTCAGAGGCTCATCAGACGTGGCGTTCAGATTAAGTTCTTCTAACAACACTATGTCGACAATTTGCGGACCATCATATTTTATTGTGTTGTCTGTTCTATTTCCGCATGCTGCAAGTAATAAGATACTAGCAAAAAATAAGGCTAATTTTTTCATACAAATTTAATTTGCTACAAAAATATAAAATTATGTCTTAACAATGCGAATTATAAGAAAAAAAAAGTAAATTTGCGTTTTAAGAATAAAATAACTTATTAAACAATAATAATATGATTAACAACAATTTCATTAAACGCCACAATGGACCTACAGAAGCTGACGTAGAAAAAATGCTTAAGGTTATCGGCGTTGAATCAACAGATCAACTTATCGGTGAGATTATTTCTTCTGATATTCGTCTTCCACAAGGTTTAAACATCGGTAAAGGTTTAAACGAGTATGAATGTGCTGGCAAACTTAAAGCTTTAGGCGCAAAGAATAAGATTTACAGAAGTTACATCGGTATGGGATATTACAATGTCATCACTCCAGGTGTCATCACACGTAACATTCTCGAAAATCCAGGTTGGTACACATCATACACTCCTTATCAAGCTGAAATTTCACAAGGTCGTCTTGAAGCTCTCTTGAATTATCAGACCGTTATCAGCGACATGACAGCTATGCCATTGGCAAACGCTTCATTGTTGGACGAAGCAACAGCTGCTTCAGAAGCAATGTTGATGTTCTGGCACAGCCGCAGCCGCGCTCAAGTAAAAGCTGGCGTTAACAAATTCTTCGTCGCTAACGACGTTTTCCCACAAACAATCGATGTCATCAAGACAAGAGCTTATCACTTAGGTATTGAAGTCGTTGTTGACGACATCAAGAACTTCAATGCAAGTGAAGAATATTTCGGTGTTTTAGTTCAATGCCCTAACCAATTCGGTCGCGTCATCAACTACAGTGAAGAGGTCAAGGCATGGAAAGAAAAAGGCATGCAAGTGGCAGTCGCTGCTGACCTTATGAGCCTCGCTCTTATCACACCTCCAGGCGAATGGGGCGCTGACGCTGTCGTCGGTTCAAGCCAACGCTTCGGTTTACCAATGGCATTCGGCGGTCCTCACACTGGTTTCTTCGCAACAACAGACGCTTACAAACGTGAAATGCCAGGCCGTATCATAGGTATATCAAAAGACGCTCTCGGCAACCCAGCTTACCGCCTCGCTCTCCAAACTCGTGAGCAACATATCAAACGCGAAAAAGCAACTTCAAACATCTGTACAGCACAAGCTCTCCTCGGTATCATGTCAGGATTCTACGCAATCTACCACGGACCAGAAGGAATCAAAGAGATTGCTCAACATATCAACAGGTTGGCTTGCGTCCTCGATAAGGAAATGCAAAAATATGGAGTTAAACAACTTAACGACTCTTACTTCGATACTTTACACTTCGAACTGCCAGAAGGATTCTGCACATGCAAAGTAAACGAATTGGCACTCGAACATAAGATGAACTTCCGTATCATCGACAAACAACACTTCGGTATCAGCTTAGACGAAACAACAACATTAGCTGACGTTAACGAAATCGTCGCTATCGTTTGTGAAGTCCTCGGCAAACAACACGAAGACTTCGTATGCTGCTCATCAGTATGTGCTACATTAAACGGCATCGCTGCTGATATGCAACGTACTTCAGCATATTTGCAAGAACCTGTATTCTTCAAATATCGTAGCGAAACAGACATGATGCGTTACATGAAACAATTGGAAGACCGCGACTTAAGCTTGAACCGCGCTATGATTCCTCTCGGATCATGTACAATGAAACTTAACTCAGCAACATCAATGTTCGCTTTGAGCTGGCCAGAATTCGCTAACATCCACCCATTCGTACCACAAGACCAAGCTGAAGGCTACCTCGAACTCATCGACGAACTCGCTAAAGACCTTTGCGAAATCACAGGCTTTGCCGGTATGTCATTCATGCCTAACTCTGGTGCTAGCGGCGAATACGCAGGTTTGTTGACAATCCGTCGTTATCAAGAAGCTAACGGCCAAGGTCATCGTAACATCTGCTTGATTCCAGCTTCAGCACACGGAACAAATCCAGCATCAGCAGCTATGGCAGGTATGCAAGTTGTTGTCGTTAAATGCGACGCTAACGGTAACATTGACATGGAAGACGCTAAGGCAAAAGCTGAACAATACAAAGACAGCCTCGCTGCTTTCATGGTAACATATCCTTCAACACACGGTATCTACGAAGACGGCATCCGTGACCTCATGAAGATTGTTCACGACAATGGCGGTCAAGTCTATATGGACGGTGCTAACATGAACGCTCAGGTTGGTCTTACATGTCCTGGTTTCATCGGTGCTGACGTATGCCACCTCAACTTACACAAGACTTTCGCTATCCCTCACGGCGGTGGCGGTCCTGGCGTTGGCCCTATCGGCGTTGCAGCTCACTTGGTACCATTCTTACCTACACACCTCAACCTCGCCACATATAACGAAAAACTCGGTGCAGTATCAGCAGCTCCATTCGGCAGCGCTCAGATTCTCACCATCTCTTACGCTTATATCAAGATGTTAGGCGGCGAAGGTTTGAGAGAAGCTACTAAGATGGCTATATTAAATGCCAACTACCTCAAAGATAGATTGAAAGATTATTATCCAATACTTTATACCGGTAATAACGGTCACGTAGCTCACGAGATGATTCTCGACATCAACGGTATTAACAAGGCTACAGGCGTTGCTGCTATCGACATCGCCAAACGTTTGATGGACTACGGATTCCACGCTCCAACAGTTGCTTTCCCAGTACACGAAACATTGATGGTTGAGCCTACAGAAAGCGAACCATTGGCAGAGTTAGATCGTTTCGTTGACGCTATGATTAAGATTCGTCAAGAAATTGCTGACATCGAAAGCGGTAAAGCAGAAAAGGGTAATAACGTCATTTCACACGCTCCATACACAGCAGAAATGTTGATGGCCGACAACTGGGATTTCCCATTCACACGTTCAGAAGCAGGTTTCCCTAACAAGAGCGATGTCCAAGACAAATACTTCCCACACGTAACAAGAATTGACGACGCATTCGGCGACAGAAACCTCTGCTGCAGAATTGACTAAGTCAACGAATTGATACAATTTTAATACAAATATTAGTAGAGACGTCATAGTATGGCGTCTCTATTTATTTTATTTATAGCTAAAATAAAAAAAGTTGCCTAAATATTAGACAACTTTTTTTTACTTGAATTTTATAATTTATATCGTCTTGTCGATTTTCCAGCTGAAGGCTCGAAGTCCTAAGGCCTCAGTCTTAATGTCGAGTTCGTGAAGGTCGTTTAAGACATCGTCAACGAATTCGTCTTCGACAAATGTCAATATCGCGTCGTTGAAAGTTGGCCATGTGTGACTTCCCATGTGAGGTTCTCCGCCACGGCTGCCTCTTCCGCTGATTTCGTTCCATCGAGTGAATCCATTACAGCGGTTGTTTTCCAACAACTCGATGATCTCTTCGTAATATGCTTGATTATAAGCTATGAATATTCCTGTCATAATAATCCTTTCTTTTTAATCTGTCAATGATTTGCGAGCGTTTTTCTTGGCGTTGCGTCTTACTCTTCTTGAAACGAAAGCCGCGTAAAGGGTAGGGATGAGGACAAGTGTAATTAAGGTGGATACTGTAAGACCCCATGCCACGGTGATACCTAATCCGTTCCACATTTCAGCACCTTCGCCAGTACCCAACGCCATAGGAACCATACCGAGAACTGTTGTCAGGGTTGTCATCAAAATTGGACGCAAACGCTGACGTGATGCAGTGACAACAGCTGTGTTGACGTCCATGCCTCTGTTAAGACATAAGATGGCATAGTCGATGAGAACGATACCGTTCTTAACAACGATACCGACAAGAATCAAGATACCTATCAATGCCATAACGTCCATTGCCATATTGTTTACTGCCAGACCGATGAGAACACCGACGATAGCAAAAGGAACTGAGAACATGATGACGAATGGGTCTAACAAGGATTCAAATTGTGATGCCATAACGACATAAACCAAAATAACAATCAAGCCTAACAACAGGAATAATCCTGAGAATGACTCTTGTTGGTTTTCGTAGTCACCAGCAATCTTAACCATAAATTCTGAAGGAATCTCTGCTGCCTCTATCTGTTGCTGTGCAACGGCAACAGCTTCACTCAAAGCATAGCCTTTTGAAACAATACCGGTCACTGTGACAACACGTTCACGGTCTTTACGCTCGATTTTTGGAGGTGTCATGCCTTCGACAACCGTAGCGACATCTCTTACTCTTACCGACTGACCTTGTGAACCGTAAAGTATGATGTTTTCAATATCTTCGATGCTTTGACGGAATTCAGGAGCGTAACGCACGCGGATGTTATATTCGTCACCATCTTCACGGAAGAATGTCATGATAGAACCATTGATGCGGTTTCTTACCATCGTTGATGCTGTTGTTACGTCAATGCCGTTGAGTCTTAATTTTTCGCGATCGAAGTCGACGTAATATTCAGGAGTGTATTCGTCGCGACTGACTAGAACTTGTGAAAACTGTGGTGTTTGGAGAAGACTGTCTCTAAGATTGAAAGCAATCTTGTCTGAATTAGCAAAGTCGTAACCGTAAATCTCGAGCTTCAAGGTTGTAGCACCACCCATACCCATACCTTCACCAACATTGTATTTCTTGATGATGCTGTTGTTTCTAAGGTCTTTACGGATGTATTCTGCAATTTCCTGAGTGCTTCTACTACGTTCAGTCTTTCTTCCCAAGTCGATGTTCATCGAGATGATGTGAGTGCCGTTATTTTGCATTGAAGCGAAAGCGTTATCTTCGTCAGCGACACCATAGTTATAGTTCAACATTTTGATTTCTGGTATCTCAGCTCTATACTTATCGTGAAGTTCTCTTGCAAGTTGTCCTGTTATCTCTTCACCTGTACCTACTGGAAGTTCGATACTGATAGAAAGACGACCTTGGTCCATAGCAGGGAGGAAGCCTGTCTTCATATTCGGCATTGTCAAACCGATTGTTGCGACAAAGATAGCCAAAGCGATAAAGACAACAGTCTTACGGTGTGTCACTGCCCAATTGATGAGATGTCCGTAGCCTCTGCTGAGTGCGTCGAGACCTTTATTAATAGGTGTGAAGATGATAGTGTGCCATCTGTGTGTTCTTGGGTTTTGTTTCAACATTCTTGAACACATCATAGGAACAAGTGTCAAAGCTGCTGAAGTTGAAACAATCATGATGATACTTACAATCCAACCTAATTGTTTGAAGAAGATACCGATGATACCATCAACCATTGTAAGTGGCAAGAACACTGCAAGCATTGTCAATGTTGAAGCAATAACAGAGATAGATACTTCTTGTGTTGCATGAACTGCTGCTTCTTTAGGTTTTGCGCCTCTGTCGATATGTGAAGAAATGTTTTCCAAAACAACGATAGCGTCGTCAACAACCATACCGATGGCGATCGTCAAAGCACTCATAGAGATGATGTTCAAAGTGTTGCCTGTAGCGAAAAGATAGATGACTGAAGCAACCAATGAGATAGGGATTGACAAGACAATGATTACTGTTGCTCTCCATCTTCCGAGGAAAATAAACACAACTAACATAACCAACAAGAAGGTTGTCAAGATGGTGTCCTTTAATGAGTTGATGGTGTCGATGATATTTAAAGAACCGTCGATGATAACATTAATCTTAATGTCAGATGGGAGTGTCTTCTCAATCTTCTTGAGTTCTTTCTTAATGCCTTTGATAACTTGAACTGTATTAGCGTCGGTTTGTTTCTGGATAGTTATCATAGCACCTTGTCTGCCGTTGCTATATACTTTCTGTAGACGTTCTTGTTCACCGTCATTTACTTTTGCTACGTCCCTCAAATAAACAGGAGCTCCTGTGTTTGATGTCCCTACGATAACATCGAGCATTTCTTCAGCCGACTTGAATTCCTTCTCAACGCGGACTGAATAAGTGTTAGATCCTATATCAATAGTACCAGCAGGAGTGTTACGGTTTTCGTATGCTAATGTTGATGAAATTGACTCAACTGTGATTCCGTAAGCTGCCAATTTATCAGGGTCGACAAAAACCTGAATCTCACGTTTTGGAGCTCCTGATACAGAGATTGTACCTACGCCATTAACACGTGCCAAAGGCGTCGCTACCTTGTCGTCCAATATCTTATCAAGACTGCTAAGACTTTCTTCAGCTGTTGCTGATAACAACATGATTGGCATGTCTTCCATGCTGAACTTGAAGATTGTAGGAGTGCTGACGGCTTCAGGAAGAGCCTGAACTACCATATCCAATTTGTCGCGTACGTCGTTGGTGGCTTCGTTAATATCTATGCCGTATTCAAATTCCAAAGAAATGACGGAGATATTTTCTTTAGACGTTGATGAAAGGTGTTTAAGATTACTAACACTGTTAAGAGCATTTTCCAATGGCTTGGAAACGTTGGTCTCGATGTCGGCGGCACTTGCGCCTGAATATGATGTCACAACTAAAATGCTGTTTTCTCCCATGTCGGGGAATAAGTTGGTCGACAACTTAGTCAGAGAAAACACGCCGAGGATAGCTACTGTTACGAAGATAAGAGCTATTGTGACTGGTTTATTTACTGATGTTCTGTATAAACTCATGTTCTATATTATTTTACGATGTCAACTTTAATGTTGTTCTTAAGTCTTGTTTGACCGCTGACTACAATTGTAGCGCCGTCGTCGATGCCGCTGATGACTTCGTATTTATCACCCATTCTGACACCGAGTTTTACAGGAGCGTACGAAACTGTATTATCTTCATTCAAGACATAAACGTATTTGTCGTCAGCGCCAACTTGTTTGAGAACTGCTTTGTCAGGAATGACAACGCGGTAGTTTGTGCCGTAATTTACAGTAACTCTCGCGAACATACCTGGACGTAATTTTTCGTTTTTGTTATCTACGAGAATCTCAACAGGGAAGGTGTGTGAACGTGGGTCGATGGTTGGATAAACCAAATTGACTTTACCTTTGAATGTCTCGCCTGGATAAGCGTCGGCTGTCAATTCTACTTCCATACCTTTCTTAACTCTTGAATAATTGTTTTCGCTGATGTTGATTAACATCTTGACAGGAGTGATGTTCTGTACAACAAAGAGAGGTTGTGCCATAGCGTACATGTCACCTTCGTCGTAGTTGCGTGCAGTGATGATACCGCTGATAGGACTTGTCAAGATTGTGTTTTCTAATAAGTTAGCGTAGCTTTTCTTTGAAACTTCGTATGCGAGAGTTATAGCTTCAAAGTTAGATTGTGATGCTGCGCCGATCTCGTATAATTCTTTTGTACGTCCATATTCGATAGAATCGTTAGCGACTTGCAATCTTACTTTTTCAAGGTTGATGGCATCCATTGTAGCGAGTCTCTGTCCTGCTTTAACATGGTCGCCGACTTCAACCAAAATCTCGTTGATACGTGATGCCGACTGAGGAGTGATGTTGTTAATAACGTCTGCTTCTATCGTCGTTGGATAAGTACTTAATTGTGGAACATTCTCTGCATAGACCTTTGTTACTGTAACTTTAGGAGCTTCTTCAACGACAACTGTTGCTTGTTGTTCAGCTGGTTTTTGTGCGCATGAAGCCATTACCATTGCTGTCGAAAGAAGTAAAATAGATTTTAAATGTCTCATTTTGTATTGTGTTTTTTTAATTATTACTTGTTTGTTTTTTCTGGAATATATTCAACTCCCATAAGTTCGTCTATGGCAGCTTTGTTTGTCATATATTGGAATATAGCTTGACTCATTGTAAGTTGTGCCTGTGTAAGAGCCAATTGAGCATCGTTGAGTTCCACAAGGGTTGCCTTGCCGACTTCATACATTTTTTCTGAGATATTATAACTCTTCTGAGCCATTTCCAATGTCGATTCGGCTGCTGTATATCTCTTGACGCTAGTGTTCATCTTGTCGATGTAATTACCCATTGCAATATTCAAGTTACGTTCGGTGTCTTCGATGCTGAGTCTTAAGATGTCCTGCGACTTTTGATATTGTCTGATACTGTTGCGTTTCGAGAAACCATTAAAGATAGGTACGTTCAAACTCAAAGCGACAACTGAATATGGATTCCAACTCATATCAAATGTGTTACCCATAGCGTTGTAGTTATATGCAAACGATGCTGAAAGGGTAGGGATGTATTGGAATTTCGTCATCTTGATGGTATTGGTCAACATCTCATCTTGAAGTCTCAATTGTAATAAATTAGTATTGTTCTCGAAAGAGATGGAATCAGTTTCTTGAACCACAGCTACGACTTCGTTTACGTAATCCGACAATGCGCCTTCTACGTCGAGTTCTGTGTTGAGGTCGATACCCATGATAGCTTTGAGTTGCCATATTGCTAAGACTACGGCATTCTCTGCGCTGTACACTTCAGGTTCTGCATTGTTAACGTTAACTTTGGCTCTGAGGTAGTCGAACTCTGATGCTTTTCCTACTTTATACTTTTTCTCTACATCTTCGAAGTTCTTTTGAGCGTTGTCATAAACTTCCTTGTAAACATCGTAGGATTCTTTGGCAAGAAGTACTGCATAGAACGACTGTTTCACCTGCGACACTAATGAAATCTTAGAAGAACGAGCCTGTTCAACGGCGAGTTCCACGTCTAATGCCGACAACTTGAGACTCTGCCATAACTGAGCGTTGACTAGCGGCATTGCTGCTGAGACTCCTGCAGAAACATTATTGGAAGTGCCGACTTCTATTTCCAAAGGATCGCCCATACCCATATCCATCACCATAACTTGTTTTTTCAAGGTGCGTTGATAATTGCCTGAAGCGCTGATGTTTGGATACAACGCAGAGTAGGCTCCTTTCTTGGCGTAGCCAGTCTTCTCGATGGTCATGTCGGCAATTTTAATAGTATTGCTCTCTGAGAGCGCAATCTCTATTGCCTCATCTAAGGTGATTTTTTCTTGCGCATGGGAAATAAATCCGCAGAAAGATAAAACACCCGCTAATAATAAATACCTGAATTTTAACATTTTATAAATACTTTTTTGTTTAATTTATTTCTAAAAAATATGTGCTACTTTTCAATCTGCAAAAAAACAAAATATTATCGAAATATTTATCAAAAAAATGCTTAAATCAACAAAAAATATTAAGCGTTCAACATAAATATTTTCATACTCAATGAACCTAAGTTTTTCCCTAATCACAAATGTTTTTTTAGCGTAAAATGTTCAATTAAAAATTAAAATGAAATACATATTTTCTGAACAAAAATTCGTACTTTTACCGACCGAAAAAAATAATAGTTTTAACATTATATGAAGGTAAGAATAATAGGTTTTTTGTTGCTGTTTGAAGCCTTGTTCATGTTGATGGCTTCGCTGGTTTCTTTGTATTATTTTTACCAATGTGGCGATGGCGATGTTTTGGCTCTTACCGTCTCCACCATCATCACTGCAATATCAGGATTTATTTTGATTTCTGCAGGAAGAAGTTCAAAGTCGAAGAAAAGCAGTAAGGAAGAGATAGACAGTTTTGAGATAAAGGACTCATTCTTTATCGTCACGGCGACATGGTTTATCTTTGCCTTTTTTGGGATGCTGCCTTTCATTCTCAACGGAACCGTCGACAACATTACTGACGCCTTTTTCGAGGCTATGTCTGGATTTACTACAACAGGCTCTACCATCTTGAATAACATCGACGAACAACCTCATGGAATACTTTTCTGGAGAAGTCTCATGCAATGGTTAGGTGGTTTGGGAATCATCGTGTTGTTCCTCTCAATTATGCCCGCCTTGAATCATAAGTCCAATAAAGTAATGATGTTCTCTGCCGAGATGTCGGGCATTGGCATCAAAAAACTTCATCCCAAAATGATGATGACGGCTCGTAAACTGTTGGGAATATATGTTATGTTAACGATATTCTGCAGCCTTATGTACAAGTTCGGTCCTATGAACACCTTCGATGCTATCTGTCATGGAATGACAACGATGTCGAGTGGAGGGTTCAGCACGCATCAGGCGAGTATCGGATATTACAACTCACCTTATATAGAGTATGTGGCTTCATTCTTCATGTTGGCTTCAGGCATCAACTTCTCTCTATACTATTTTCTCTTTACCGGTCAAGGAAAACTGTTCCGTGAAAATGAAGAACTAAGATGGTACTTGGGTTCAGTGGTCGTACTCACAGTGATGATAGTCTTGATGTTCTACTATTCTCCTATGTTAAATACAGTCCTGACCAATCCCGAGTCGTTTCCTGAAGGTTTCGGCAACATATTACGCACCTCATTGTTCCATGTCTCTTCAACCATAACTTCCACCTGCTATCAGGCTTACAACTTCGATTATGACGTGTGGGGCGGACTTTTCCTGATTCCAACATTTATTATGATGGCTAGCGGAGCCTGTGCCGGATCTACTAGTGGCGGAATTAAAATCATACGAGAAGTGATTGCTACTAAGTCTGTTAATAATATCTTCCGTCAGCTTCTCCACCCAAACGCTCTCTTCAGCGTGAAAGTGTCAAATGAGGTCATTAATGAAAACACAACAAGAAGAGCCATCAACTTCCTCATTCTCTTTTTCATGATTTATGTCGTAGGAACTTTATTGTTGATTGTCAGCGGCAGTTCTCTTGAAGAAGCTATGTTTAATTGTATCTCTGCTCTTGGCAATAGCGGCCCAGGAATAGGTAGCAATGGCCCTTCACTCTCATTCTCCGAATTGTCTGATTCAGGAAAATGGGTGATGTCTACACTTATGCTTGTAGGACGTCTCGAGATTTACACTGTCTTGGTGACGTTCCTTCGTTTGTTCCGTGGAAGAAGATATTAGTCTTTATTGAGAATTAATTGTTCTTTGTTGATTTTTTTTCTTTGAAGTCATAAGTTGTATTACTTTTGCCAAAAACACATTGTGATGAAAGATTCTAAGTTTCTTATTCTTTTTAAAGAAAAATCTAAGGTCATTGGAGCTTGGCTCGCTGTGTTTTTGTTTTTCTTCCTCGCATTTTGGGCTGGCTGGGTAGTATCGTTTTTCCACTCATTGCTGTTAACAGTCTGCCTCTTGTTTGCAAGCCACGTTGAATCGAGATATGTAGTTAAATTTCTGCAAAAAGGAAATCACTTCTCATTTTATATGATAAATTGCCTCTTCGTGATTTTTATGGCATTTATAACGACTTATCTCGAGTCGGTGATGTTTATAATCATGAGCAAATATCTTTCAATAAGCATTCCAAGATTAGACGGTGCAAAAGAATTCATCTTTCCTTTCCTTATCAGGCTTGTTCTTTTTACAGCAGCGACAGCTATCTCTGTCATCACAATATTACAACGTACGGAAAGAGAGAACCAGAGAATCAAAAACGAGATTAAGAGCGAACGTCTCGATATGGAACTAAGATTTCTTAAGTCACAAATTACGCCGCATTTTTTATTTAACGCATTGAATAACATATATTCTTTAGTTTATATAAAAGACGAAAACGCTCCTCAAAGTGTGCTGAAACTCTCCGAGATGCTGCGTTATGTGATGGTCGACTGCCAAGTTGATCAGATTTCTTTGGATAAAGAAATTAAATATATTGACGCATATATCGACTTTCAGCAGATGAGTATGGAAAACAAGTCGAATGTGATTTTTGAGAAAAATATCAAGAACCAGAACTTCATGATTCCACCTATGATTCTTCAGCCTCTTGTGGAAAACAGTTTCAAACACAGCCGATTGGAAAACGATCCTAATGGATACGTTCATTTCTATATCATACAAGAAAATAACAACCTGATATTCATCGCTCGTAATTCTGTAAAAACGATGTCATTAGCTGTTGTGGATACTTCTAAAAAAGAGAAAGAAGGAATAGGACTTAAAAATGTTAAGAAAAGATTGGAACTGTATTACGGCGACAATTATAGCTTTGAAGTGAATAATGAAGATAATAATTACACAGTGACAATAAAAATAGGAGATTTGTTAGATGAAAAGAAAGTATAACGTACTTATAGTAGATGATGAATTTCTTGCAAGAAAACTTCTGACTGAATATATTTCTAAAGTTGACTTCTTACAACTTATTGATACATGTGCTGATGCGACAAAAGCGATGGAAGTTCTCAGCCAAGAAAGGATAGACATCTTATTACTTGACATTCAGATGCCAGACATCTCAGGTATGGAAATGTTAAAATTGATTAACAACAAGCCGGCCGTCATTCTTACAACCGCCTATTCTGAATATGCTGTAGATGCTTTCTCTCTCGGCGTTGTCGATTATCTCTTAAAACCATTCGACTATGCTCGATTCATTCAGGCTATAAACAAGGCTGTTAGCTTCACTCCAACAGAAACATTGTCGGAATCGAATAACGACTACATAATGGTTAAAGCTGATTATAAATTATACAAGGTAAATTTTGATGATTTATTATTCATCGAAGGTCAGCATGAATATGTGACTTTCCACACTAAGACAAAGAGAATTACTGCTTTATATTCTTTGAAAAATCTGGAAGACACCTTGCCTAAAGACAAGTTCGTTCGTACTCACAAATCATTCATCGTATCAATTAAAAACATTGAAGACATCGATAAAACCAATGTCAGTGTGGCTGGAAACAAAATTCCAATAGGGGCAAGTTTCCGCGACGCATTGATAGACCGTCTCTCTTAATTGAACCTGATAAACATAAAAACTGAGAAACTGAAAATAATATATATTAAACTTTCTGATTCTCAGTTTTTTTTAATTTAAAATTATTATTCCAAAACTTCAATATTAATATTGCTATTGACTTTTTCTAAGGTGTTGCTTGATGGTTTTTGATAAATTTTCAGGTCAAACATAGTGACGACTGCAAAAACGTGATCGAAAATATCACTCTGAATATTCTCGTATTTTATCCATTCCTTGTTTGCGCTAAAAGCATAAATCTGAATTGGGATACCATGTTCGGTCGGAGCCAACTGTCTGACCATAAAAGTCATGTTTTTATTGATATATGGGCTTTGCGCCAGATATTCACTAAGATAAGCTCTGAATATGCCGATATTTGTCTGTCGTCTGCCATTGACTAAATTAGAATCGTCAATATTGTTCAGCTTGTTGTATTCTTCGATTTCCTTTTCTTTGTCGGTGATATATTTTGTCACCAATTGGAATTTCTTGTAGCGTTCCAGCATTTCAGGAGAGCAGAATCTGATTGTATCAGCGTCAATTACAAAAGAGCGAGCTATACGTCTTCCGCCAGAGTTTTCCATACCTCTCCAGTTGGTAAAGGAGTCGGAAATAAGAGAATATGTTGGAATGGTAGTAATGGTTTTGTCCCAGTTTTGAACTTTCACTGTCGTCAAGCCAATTTCAAGAACCTCACCATCTGCCTTGCTTTTTTCCATCACAATCCAATCGCCTATACGAAGCATGTCGTTGACTGTAAGTTGAAGTCCGCCAACAAAACCAAGTATAGGATCTTTGAAAACCAACATCAAGACTGCAGAAAGAGTTCCCAATCCGATAAAGATGCTTGACAACTGCTTGTTAGTTATTATCGCAACTATCAATAAAAAACATATTATATAAATTATGGTTTTAAGTACTTGAACAAAACCTTTTATAGGTTTGCTCTTTGACACTTCGTATGTATCGTAAATATCGTTCATCGTGCTTAATATTGCATCCAAAACCCTGCTGTAAATAAAGACTTCGTAAATCTTTGTAATCATAATAATTACAGATGTAAGTGCAGGATAAGAAGGCAAAGATTGAGCTACAAAATGTCTAATCAAATATGCAGGAACAAGCAGACATAATCTCTTAAACACATGATTCTTAATTAACATGTCATCTTTTTTTGAGTCACTTTTATTAATAAAAGCGCACACTGTCTTATTGATTATTAAAACAACAAGCAAATAAATTGCTATTGCAAGTATAATCAATGTAATAAAACTTACCGTCTCTGATATGAACAAATTTATTCCATCAGATAATCCTATCTTTGATAAGATATTTTTTAAGAAAGTAATATATTTTTCAAACATGACATTATTTATTAGGTAATAGAATATTCAAACTCAGTGGATTTATCTCAACAGTAATGTTTCTTTCCATTTGCATAGGCTCGCCATCGATATTAACGACTTCATCTTTCTTTCTGATAAGTTGAATCTTCTTAGCTTTATAAATATCTATGAAGTTGCTTTTGTCAATTTGCTTGGTAAGGAAGTATGTCGCTACAATAGGGACTTCTAAGATATTAGGTTTCTTAAAGATACAGACGTCTATGAGTCCGTCCTGCACGCTGGCTTTTGGTGAAATCTCTGCATTATATCCAAACTGACTCGAGTTGGCAAAGGTCACGAAAAAAGGCTTGCATTCAATCGTTTCCTTGTCATCCAAAATAAGCGTATAATTTTTAGGCTTGAAGTTGGGATATTTCTCTGTGATTAGTTTTGCGTATGTGATGAATCCTCTGTTCTCGTCCTTTGCAAAATAATCGGCGATAAGTGCATCAAAACCAACACCGGCGATACTTATAAAAGGTACGCCGTTCATTGTAGCGGTGTCCATTTTTGTAGATGTACCATTATTAATCACCTCTGTTATAATACGTTCCGTTTTAAATGGCAATCCAAGATGACGAGCTAGTCCGTTACCTGAACCGTAAGGAACAATGGCGAGTGTCTGAGATTTACCTATCAAACACTTGGCGACTTCATTGATAGTGCCATCACCACCAACAGCTGCGATAAAATCAAATCCATCTTCAATAGCTTTCATTGTCAACTCACTTGCGTGATTCGCATACTCCGTAAAAACAACCTTGTATTCATATTTGTTTTTATCAATATGATTTTCTACAAGAGTCGGAAAATGATTCTTGTTGTGATGCCCAGAAATAGGATTAACAATGAAAATTATCTTTTTTAGTGATGATTCGTTTTCAACCATATTAATAAAAATTTGCCACTTGCAAAAATAAGAAAAAAATGTTAAAAAAATCCTTTAAAAACAAGCAATATATTATTGTTGACACAATCAGAAAACGAAGTATTTTCTTATCTTTGTAAATCTGATTAAACGTATTTAATATGAAATATAAACTATTGATTTTATTATTATTGACAAGTCTAATGACATTCTCACAGAATACGAATTATCCGCAATATCCTAATCCTGTGAAAATTCCTGTTTATCTGTCAGCTACTTTTGCCGAGCTTCGTAGCAACGCTTTTCATGCTGGTGTTGACATAAAGACTCAGGGCGTTGAAGGAAAAGAAGTCTTCGCCGTTGCGGATGGATACGTGAGTAGGATAGGAGTGTCGCCATACGGATATGGCAAAGTCTTGTATATCACACATAACGACGGATATACATCTGTTTATGCCCATCTTTCTAAGTTCAACAAAATCATTACTGAATATGTAAAAGCAAAACAATATGAAGATGAATCTTTTGCGCAAAACATAATATTGGACAAGGATAAATTTCCAATAAAAAAAGGAGATTACCTTGGCTTAACAGGAAACAGCGGCAGTTCAGGAGGTCCTCATCTTCACTATGAAATACGTTATACCATGACCCAAGAACCCGTCAATCCTTTATATTTCGGATTGAAAATTAAAGATAATATAAAACCTTACATCAAAGGATTAGCTTTATATCCTTTAGAAAACTCTGCTGTAAATAATGCCGATACAGCTGTTTATATAAAAGCGGTTAAAAAAGACAACAAATACATCCTCGAAAATCCAGTGTTTACTGCAAATGGAAATATAGCATTTGGAATCAATGTGTTTGACCAAGCCGACGGTTCTAACAACAAAAACGGTGCTTATAGCATCGAACTCTATGCTGATGAAGAACTTGTATTCAGTATAATTTCAGATAAATATTCCTATAGCGAAACTCGCTATATAAACAGTCTCATTGATTATTCTCATTATATCAAAGAAAATGAGCGCTTTGTGAGAACAGAAATCGACGAGTTCAATAAGCTTAAACTTTATGAAAAAAGAAATGGTGTTGTTACAGTAAATGAAGGCGACACCTTGAAAATGAAGTATGTTGTTAAGGATTATAACAAAAACAAATCTATATTGCATTTTACTCTGATAGGCGGCGTTTTGCCTGAAATAGCAGAGACTGAGGAGTTGCCGCGTTCCTATTACCGCATCTATGATGGTGAATCTGCAAATATCTATTTAGATGGCTTTGAAGCAGAAATCCCAGAATATGCTTTTTACAAAGATGTCGCCATTAAAGCAACACAGATTGATACTTTAAATAATATCTTTTCAAATATTGCATACCAACTTGGAAATGAGGAAATACCATTACATAAGAAGATTACCATTCGTTTAATGCCTAAAAATGAATTCGTTGGAGACAGCACCTTATATATTGCTTGCAGAAACAAAAAAGGCGATTACATCTTTTTAGGAAATAAGATATCAGAGAACTATCTCGAGGCTAAGACTAATGTTTTGGGGACTTATCTTATTGCTAAAGATTCTATTGCGCCAAGCATTAAGGCGGTCAATTTCAAGAGCAATTCTTCAATAAGCGAAAACTGGTCGTTACGTGTTGAAATCGATGACGAAGGCAGTGGTATAATGAAATACGAGATGTATGTCAATGATGAATGGGTTTTGGCAGATTATGATGCGAAGAAAAAATTACTTGTATATCAGATTGACAATCACATTAAAAAAGGTCACAACAACTTGAAAGTTATTGTGACCGATATGGTAGGGAATAAAAAAGTATATACTACTATTCTGCAGCGTTAGGAACAAACTGGTATGCTCCAGCGTCTGGTTTGTTACCTCTGTCAACGCCGTCTAAATCATATTGAAGCGAGCCAATAGAATAATAAGGATTACCTAATCCGATGGCTGGTGAGAGTGTGTCGAGATGATAGTCAAACTCTTTATTAACAAACTTAGGATCCTTGTTGAAGAGACATGCATCGAAGTTTACGAAAGTATCTCCGTTTTTCCTTAATGTTTTTATCAAAGTATTATTGAATACGTATGTTGTATCAGGTCCTGGATAAAAGTCTGTTGAAAACTCATCTTCACGATTTCCATAAACAATGCAGTTATTCATTTCAAAGAAGAAGTTATACGCGTATGCATAACCATCCATAGGATTTTGGTAGATATTATTAAACAGTAGAGAAGGTGTTGTTCTTGTCGATTTATTCCAATAATTTGCAATTGTTCCTTGCTCAAAGACATATTCTCCGCCGCCAGTCAGTGCCGCTGCATAATTACCACAGTTAGAGATAACAAAATTAGAGGCGCTTACGTTGTAAAGATTACAATAAATACCCATACCAGTATGATTATCAATCTTGGTGTTTTGGATAGACAAAGGTGACATATTATCTTTTAAGAATCTTTGCGCCTGAATTCCGATGAACCCATTTTTTATTATGGCATGATTTATCGAATGTCCGAATCCTTCACGAGCTTCCATCAACCAGATTCTATCCCATTGACCAGGTTCATCGTTATAATAGTCTTCTAATCTATCACCTTGGAAAACAACAGGATTTGTAGCAGTTCCTTCAACGCGCAATTGACCTTCGCTGTAAGCCCATAAACCTCCGCCATTATGGAAATGAACCTGCGTTCCTTCTTCAATGACAAGCGTTCCGTATGAATTGATTAAAGCATATCCATAAACAACGTAAGGTTTCTCTGATGTCCAATGAACTTCTTGAAGACTGTCAGCTATTATTTTAAATTTAGGGAAACCGCTTATCTGTTGATCTGCTACAATATAGACTGCGTTTTGTCCGTATGCGGTGAGGGTTACCGACTGCTTATTTCCATTGACATCCAACAATAATTTGTCTTCAATAAAGAACGGATTGTTTTGGTCATTAGGATTGACGGTCACTCTTATAAAAACATAAATACTATCTTTTGCGTAAACCTCAACATCTGAAAATTCATATCCTGATACACCATCAACGTTGATAGCAAACTGCGATTGATTACCACCTTCCAAACGTAACGAATTTATCTTTATATTCTCATCGTTATTGTTGTAAATCATAAGATGTCGTGTCGAGGACCCAATCGTTGTGAAGACGGTGTCAAAGGTAATAGTATCATACGAGAATGACACTTTAAGAGAGTTGTCATCACTAAATTGTGTTTGCTGTCTACATGAAGCAAATATCGACAAAAAGATTATGACTATTATCCACGAGTACTTTCGCATAATTTGTTGTAATTTGGACTTAAATTTACTTCTGATTGTTCGTGTAATCCTCCCATGTTATATTCAGATATGAATCAGAACCGAAATATTTCAATATTGGGAGGAAGTCTTTTGCCTCAGCATAGCCAGGAACTACTGTCAAGACCTGGTTTTTCTCATTCATGAATACGTATGAAGGATACGACATCTTGCCTTGAAGCAGCGCTGCTGCCAACTGATGTGTTCCTTTTCTTGCTCCCATTGGATTAGGATTGATAAATGTATATCCCATGAACTCAATACTTTCGCTTTGTTCCGCGTCAAATTTCACAGCATAGAAATTATCATTCATATAAGCAACGATGTCTTTGTCGATAAATGTTGTCTGGTCCATTTTCTTGCACCATCCGCACCAGTCAGTATAAACATCGATAAAAATCTTCTTAGGTTGGGTTTCGTTAAGTTTGACGGCTTCTTCAAATGTCATCCATTTAATTTTATCTGATAGGTCCTGCGCATCGCAATCGTATGTAAGTACGAAACTTACAAACATTATTAT
This sequence comes from Bacteroidales bacterium, assembly GCA_045592965.1. GTDB lineage: Bacteria > Bacteroidota > Bacteroidia > Bacteroidales > F082 > Limimorpha. The sequence goes on from JAZNVS010000055.1 coordinate 52,144, forward strand.
CGTGATTATCTTTTTCATATTATTCATATTTATATTTAGCTCTTTCTATTTCTTTCTTATTATCTTTGTCTTTAAGGGTGTCGCGTTTGTCGTAGAAATGTTTACCCTTTGCCAAAGCTATATTGACTTTTGCCAATCCCTTGTCGTTGATAAACAAGTCTGTTGGTACTATGGTAAATCCTTTTTCGTTAGATTTTGTTTTCAATTTATTGAGTTCTCTTCTGGTAAGGAGAAGTTTTCTTTCGCGTTTTGGATCGTGGTTGTTATAGGTTCCGAGTGAATATTCTGCTATGTGCATTCCAACAACGAATAATTCACCATTTTTAAATGTGCAGTATGAATCGGCAAGACTGGCTTTGCCTTCACGAATGCTTTTTATCTCAGTGCCTGTCAATACAATACCTGCCATATACGAGTCAATGACAAAATATTCAAAAGACACTCTTTTGTTTCTGATGTGGATTTTGTTTTGTGTTTTTTCCTTCGCCATAATCTTTTCTTTCCACTTTAAAAGTTGGGGACAAATTTTGTTTTGTCCCCAATATTTTTTTTTATTTTACGTCACCTAAGATGATTGGCATACCATCGCTGCCGCCGATGACGACAACTTTTGAGTTTGGAGATTCCGCCAATTTCAAGGTAGCTTCTATACCTTTATCTTTAAGAATTTTGTCGGTAATACTTGCACTTACGATACTATTAGCTTTAGCTTTACCTTCAGCTTCTACGCGTTGACGTTCTGCTTCTTGAGCTGCTTTCTCGAGCTTGAATTCATATTCGAGGGCTTCTTGCTCTTGTTTCAACTTACTTTCAATAGCTGATTTGATGGTAGGAGGTAAGGTGACTGAACGAATAAGAACTTGGTTCAATTGAACATATTGTTGTTCTAAAAGTTTTTTGGTTTCTACAAAAATTTCTTCCTGAATAGCATCACGTTTCGTTGAATATATCTGTTCAGGAGTATAACGACCGACGACGCTTCTTGCAGCAGAACGCATAGCTGGAACAACTATTCTCGTAAGGTAATTACTGCCGATACGTGCGTGGAGTTCTCCTAATTCGTCCCATTTTGGCTGATACCAAGCTGAAAACTCAATCTTGATTTCCAAACCGTTTGATGACAATGCGCTCATCTCTTCTGAGATTTCTTGTTGACGTGTTTCGTAAACGTACATTGTGTTCCAAGGAGCTATGAAATGGAAACCTTCTTCGTAAGTTCTTGATGTGTCAACGCCGCCTCCAAAAAGACGGAACATCACACCACCATGACCTGCGGGGATGGTCTTGGTGATTCTGCCCCAAAATACTATTAATAAAAATACGATACCAACTATCACAATAATAGGAGTGTATCTTTTTAATTCATTGTTGTTTCGATTGTTCGATTGTTGTGAGTATTCCATATTTATTACTGATTTAAATTACCTTACAAAGATATGATTTTTTTCTGATATGATAAGTTAAGTTTAAACATAAAGTGTACATTTTTCAATAAATTATAGTTGCGTCACAATGGCGCATTTAAAAGTTCCATACAATTTGCAATTTGGCATCTCCTTTCCACGAATTATTTATTTCCTCCAATCCAGAACTAATCACGTTTTTATCATCATAAAATGTAAATCCTGCCTTAGCGGAAATCTGAATCTGTTCAAAAAATTTCACCTTTCCGACAAGATATGTCCGAATTCCTTTACTAGACAAACCGGTAACAGCAAATGCATATAAGACATCATTTTCGTATGCGTAAACACTACCTTTCTCAGCGTTGAAAACCTCATATCTGAAAGCACAACTATATGGCCTATCAATAGGATTATAGAATATATCTTGATAAATCAGATAGGAATTATAAGTGTTATCTTCTGTTTGTTGGAAATGATATTCAATCCTGTTCTTCAATGTGAATTTATCCGTGAGTTTATATGATGCATGAAGCCTCAGCATATTACTTCTTTCATGAATTAAATATCTATGATAAATATCTGTATTCGTCGTGTTTTTCATTCTATCATAATTTCTAAATTCTATGAATAATACAGTGTTAATATCAGGCTGATAATTTAAATGTGCGTCAAATTCATATCCATGACTCGGAGCGTGAGCAATGTTCTTAAACCATTCATTTTGATACAAATCAATGCTTGTTATAAACTCCCATTTTGCCGCAATGGATGCTGTAACGCTAAAATAGAAACCTTCTTCATTTTTTGTATTGCTTCCTGCCGAGAACGCATTGCTATATAGACATTGGTAGTTCTTTGCATAATTTCGATATAGTATTGTGAAGTCTATATATCCAACTGGCTGAAAACTTAATCCCACTAACCCGGCTATACCCTTATTGTCACTCATGGCCATTTCGCCATATATAAACATATTCTTCAATATGTAATAAAAATCAAATCCTTGATTTAACAACGACCGACCTCTGAAGTAGAATACATTATAAATGTTATAATTAGGATTCAAGTTCGCACTTAATTCCGTTTTATGTATCGTGTATCCGACTTGAAAGTTAGAAATCATGTAACTGAGATTCAGGCCATATAATTTCTGTTTTATGGTTTTCCTACACATTAGTTCATTATAAGTTCTATGTAGTCCGCTTTGTTGCAGACTACTTATTTCCAATGGCGTTTCGTTTAAAGAGTCGTAAGTTAAGACATTTGCATCAGATTTTTTGTTAGAGTAGAACACGCTTAATTCAATGTTATGATATTTCAAAGTTGAGGCAATACCTCTGAGATAATATACTTCATTAGCCGACTTACTCGGCGATATTTTCTTGTTTCTTCTCATCAAAGAACCTCCTTTTGCCACGAATGCCATTCCAGATCCCATTGTCAGTCCTTGCCCAAAGGAGACTTTATAGTCTCCAATGGCAAGAGCTTCCAAAAAATCAAAATCATTTATGAAAAAATAAACAGAATTAAAATCAAATCCTTTATATAACTTATTTCCCATCAAATATTTAAGTGTATCAGGTATGAGGTCTTGGAACAGATATTCTCCAGGATCTTTCTCCATTACAAATCCAGCTTCAACATTGTTTCTAAACGAATAATTATATCTCAAATACAATTTCTGCGGACTTCCTAAATAAACAGAATTGGGTTTCAGTGCAATGATGGAATCATCCAATTCAACATATCCTTTCTTTTGATTGAGACATTGGCTTATTTCCATCATTATCTTGTTTTTTCCGTATTTGAAAATATCTGACAACTTGAATTCATATTCTGAATATTTCTCGAAAGTAATCAGTGGCTTTATCATCTCTATACTCGCTTCATCAAGACCTTCAACTGCCGACAACTCCTCGACAAACTTAAAATCGCCATAATTTTTACGATATGATTTTATGTTTTCCAACTGATAAATAGAAATGAATTTAAAATCTGCGAGTTGATTTATGGCTTCGCTATTTATGTTTATTGGATTATCCATCAAACTCCAATAAGCCTCTAACAATTCAGAATAATCGTTGTATTCATCTTCGCTTCCTTCTGTCATTCTCTCTATCTGTTCAATAATCAAATCGTTGCTAATCTGTCCATGGGAATAAATGGCGACATTTAGAATCATCAATATAATAAAACTCTTTTTCATCACACTATCCTCCTCACGTTTTAATCCTATCCTTTATTTTGTAAATGAAACTACAACTTAATGATGCACCTAACACCTGATTCATATGTGCGGAAATGTCAATTGTAAACCAATTATAATCATAGCCAAAACCAAAAGTGAATATTTCAGGCTTCAATTGAAATCCACTTCTGACAAATAATTTTTTATATATTTCATATTCCAAACCAAAGCGATATGAGAAGTTGTTTTCAAAATTCTCTTCAATTTCCGCCGTTATCAAAAAATCTTCTTTTACGAAGTAGGAGAGACCAATTCGCATAATTATGGGTATCCTCTCTTTATTAAACGTCTTTAATTTTACATTAATTGGATTGAAAATATATGCTCCTAAACATAGGGATTTATTAATATGATATTGTATGCCTAATTCAAAAGTCACAGTTTGGATTTTGGCGTAATCAATTGAATGTTTGAGAAATATGTAATCAAGTTTAAGCCCTATCTTAAGATTTGGGCCGAAACTTCTTGATAAGCCCAATCCAATTAGATTCTCATTATAACGATTGTAACCGAACTGAGAAGCAGTGATTCCTATAACACCAATATTAAAAGGAATTATAACGCCAATATTTTTGTATGCGAGTTCTTTTAAAAGAAATCTATTCTCGTATGAAAGCCCGACAGCGATATTATTGTAATCAGCGAATCCTGCAGGATTATTGTGGCATGACCAAAACTCACTCAAAGCGACGGAACAATTGCCGATAGAATTCGTTTTGCTACCTACAGGTGTTGCGATGTCCCATGCAAAAATTATAGGAACAAAGACAAGTAGAAAGATGCATGTTAACAATATGCGTTTCATAACAATATTTTTGGTTAAAGGTTTCGTTGCAAAATTATAAAAAAAGTCAAGCGTTTTGAAATAAAATGTATCTTTGTCGTAGTTAATTTTTATTAGGTAGTATGTTAAAATTTATTAGGAAGTAGTAAAATTTATATTATGGAATATCTAATCTATTTATTAGCAGTGATTTTCATCATTGTTGGAATCGTTGGTGACGTAGTCCCTGGATTACCTGGCGTACCTATCAGTTATGCAGCGATGTTATTAATTCATTTTTTTACTAACATTTCATACCCTAAAGAGACACTTGTCATCTATGGTATTATATGTATTGCGATAACGATTATCGATTATTTTGTCCCGATTTGGGGAACAAAGAAATTCGGTGGAACCAAAGCTGGAGTCAGAGGAAGCACAATCGGTCTTATTATAGGCGTCGTCGTTTTGCCAATTTTAGGAATTGTAATTGGGCCTTTCGGACTTGTCGGAATACTTGCTGGACCTTTTATTGGTGCATACATAGGAGAGAAGATGAGCGGCGTTGACGATAAACTCGCGTGGCGTTCTGCCTTTGGCTCATTTGTCGGCTTTGTAGCTGGAACGCTACTAAAAGTAGTTTACTCAATAATTATTGGTTTTGTGGTGATTAAAGATATAATCGTTTCTTTTTTCTAAATCATTCATACAAAAAAAAGTGCGCTTTCGTTCAGTCAAAAGCGCACTTTTTTTGTATCATTTAAATTACACGTTTCCTTCAATTTCTTTCACTAAATTATCTATAAGCATATTCTTTAAATCATACAAAGCATCTGAAATATCACATTTATAATAATGTGGATTTATGAGACGTTTCTGAGATTCGTCGAGATGTGCAAGATTGTCTTTATAGTATGCTTGTTTCTCTTGAATTGTAGTGTCTTTATAAATTATCTCACCATTCTTAACGATTTGTTCTTGTAATATTCTAAACTCATATTCTCCCGAGTTGAAAACCATCGATTTAAATCTGTCGCGTTCAGCGCGGAGTGTTATTGTCTGTTTTGCTTCGATAGCTTTCGATAAATCATCGCCACGTAAGCAAGTGACATCTACCTTAAATTTATCGTTCTGTATTATTCTATAGGTGATTTGGAATCCTGGGTTAATAAGCTTCGTTGTTTCTTCGGAGCGTTTCAAAACAGGATTGTCGTCAACTTGAACAAGTTTGAAGACATTACCAAAACATGGATTATGTTTACTTGTTGCAATTGCGTCGCCAACACCGTAAGAATCAACCTGACAACCTTGGCGTTCTAATTCTGTAATCAAATATTCATCTAATGCATTGGTCGCAAATATCTTACACTTCATTAAACCCGCCTCGTTCAACATTTCTCTGCATTTTTTTGAGAGATAAGTCAAGTCGCCACTATCCAATCTGACACCATATCCTCCTGGATAATTATCATCGATACCATTTTCTTTAAAAGCTTTGATAGCATTTTTCACGCCGCATCTTAAGGTATCATACGTATCGATTAAAAGTATGAGGTTTTCTGACTTATGGGTTTTTATGTATGTGTCAAATGCTTCAAATTCACCTTTTATACTGCAACCGAAAGATGTCACATAACTATGAGCCATCGTTCCAGTTGGAGGGTAACCGAAAACAATTCCGGAGACGATGTTAGAGCTATTAGCGCAGCCGCCTATTATAGCAGCTTTGCCTCCGTAGATAGCAGCCCAAGGTCCATGAGCACGGCGACTTCCGAATTCACTTATTGGTTTTGTTGTACTTCTTGTTACCCGTGATGCTTTGGTCGCTACAGCCATCTGATGATTCATAATTGAAAGTAGGGGAGTCTCAAGTACTTGACCTTCAATGATAGGAGCTTCAATTGTGATAATTGGTTGTGTTGGGAAAGCAATTTCACCTTCGCGCATGGCGTATACGTTGCCGGTAAATTTCATGTTAGCAAAATACTTACGAACTTCTTTGTAATCGTCTCCTGGGAGGAATTTCTCAAAGAAATGTTCGTCGCCGCAATTCAAGCCTTTTATGACTTCGAGTGCTTCTGTGATTCCGCTGACTACAGCCCAGTTGTTGGTGTCGGGAGCCTTTCTGTAGAAAAGGTTGAACACGGCACGTTTGTCTTTCATTCCGCTATCAAAAAACGACTTTCCCATTGTGTATTGGTACTTATCGGAGCAATAAGAAATATTTAAATCCATATCAATGAATATTTTATAAACAAAAAGACTGACCTCTTTTGAAAGTCAGTCTCATCTAATTTTGTGATCCGGTTGGGATTCGAACCCAAGACCCACAGCTTAGAAGGCTGTTGCTCTATCCAGCTGAGCTACCGAACCATCGCTTTTGCGTCTGCAAAGATACAATTTTTATTTAAACAATCATAAAAAAAATGAATATTTTTTTAAAATGTTTATATCATTAAAAATCAATAATAAAACTATTAAATAAAATATTTTACAGGACCAGATTTAGATTCTTTAACATTCAAAGTACTACCCTGAAAGATACTTTCATTCAATTTTGTAACCGCAACACAAGCTTCATTTTCGTTTGGCATCTCTACAAAACCATAACATTTTGACCTGTTGGTTTCGCGATCCATAATCACTTTTGCAGAATCAACTTTACCAAACTTGCTGAAAAGAGCTATCAAATCGTCAGCTCTTGTATCGAATCCTAATTTTGCAACAAAAATCTTCATAAACCCTTACTCTATAGCTTTTTTAAAAATGAATTATTTCGGCTGCAAATTTATGGATTATTATAATACCATCAACGTAATTAATAAAAAAAAAGGAACTGATTTACAATTCCTTTTTTAACCACATTATATATATGAATATCAATATTATTTATTATAAATATTCTGAATCTTTTCAATAATATCAGTGTTATCTATGATACCAGAGAAATTGTCAGCTCCTGGTCCGTATGCAAAAATTGGGACTAAGAGAGGGGAGTGGCTGCCATTTGAAAAGTGAAAATTAGTTTTTGTATAATTCTGATTAGGGTCAACAATTGTCAATCCACCTGTCTCATGGTCGGCGGTGACTATTACAAGTGTATTCTGATCTTTCTGAGCAAAGTCAAGAACCTTACTAATAGTAGTATTGAAATCATGCATTTCGTTGACGAGATAAGTAGAGTCGTTGTCATGACCAGCAAAGTCAATCTGAGAACCTTCTATCATCAGGAAGAAACCGTTTCCACTCTTGCTTAGTTTTTCCAAAGCAAAAGATGTAGCATCAGGGAGGAAATTGCCTCTCTCAGGATACGGAGACATATGTCCGTCGTCAGCAAGAATGATTATATTTTTATTGTAGTTGTAATTATTTCCAACTTCAAGGGTATCATAATAAACCCAGCCATCTGCAACCATCTCATCAATAAGATTAAGTTTATCTTCTCTTTCGACAAAATGTTTTCTTCCACCACCTATTAATATATTTACTTTATCATTATTCGCGATGTCTAATGCAATCTCTTCATAATTGTTTCTATTAATATTCTTTGCCAAGAAAGCAGCAGGCGTTGCGTGAGTAATATATGAAGTTACCACGACACCTGTATTCATTCCCTTTTCGGCAAATAAATCCAACATGCTTGGAACTGCGATGCTGTCTGCGTTCATACCAATCATTCCGTTATTAGTCTTATGACCTGTTGCGATAGCAGTGCCCCCGGCAGCTGAGTCTGTTATTTTATTAGATTTTGAAAAGGTCTTAACGAGACCTGTTATTGGGAAGCGTTCGAAAGAAGTAGGAGTTTCCGACGTGAGCATATAGGCATAGATTTGAGGAGTACTCATGCCGTCGCCTATCATTAAAATGACATTTTGCGGTTTTTTGTCGTCATTTTTATCATTGGCAGTTGCTTTTGAACTGGAACATGCTGTTGAGATAACAGCAGTTAGGATAGAAAATAAGAATATAAACAGATGTCTTTTCATAATTAAACAATTGATTTGCAAAGTTATTTATTTTTCTTGAAAGAATGAAAAATTAAATTAAATATTTTTTTTTGAAAAATGTTGTTTGTATTAAAAAAAGATGTACATTTGCACTCGCAAAACCACAGAACACGGAGAGGTGGGTGAGTGGCTGAAACCAACAGTTTGCTAAACTGTCGTAGTCCCAAAGGCTACCGGGGGTTCGAATCCCCCC
>JAZNVS010000056.1:0-27791 GCA_045592965.1 Bacteroidales bacterium
GACCTTGTGACGATTCGATGCTATCGACTGAAGCCGGTGCGCATAATTGTTTGCTTTGACTTACGATAGAAGCTGCTGCGTATTGTGGAATCATGAAGCCTGAGTTGAGACCTGGCTCTGCTACCAAGAATGATGGAAGTTCGCGTTTGCCGCCGATAAGTTGATAGACTCTTCTCTCACTGATGTTGCCGAGTTCTGCCATTGCTATTGCCAAGAAATCTAATGTGATGGCGAGAGGTTGTCCGTGGAAGTTACCTGCCGAGATTACTAAATCTTCATCTGGGAAAATTGTCGGGTTGTCGGTAACAGCATTAATTTCATTCAAGAATACAGAAGCTACATATTTGATGGCGTCCTTTGAAGCACCGTGTACTTGTGGGATGCAACGGAATGAATATGGATCTTGTACGTGTTTCTTTTCGCGTGCAATCAATTCGCTGCCTTTTAGCAAATTACGGAAACGTTCTGCTGTCTTGATTTGTCCTTCATGATGACGTATCTGATGTACTTGATCGTAGAATGGTTCGATACGACCGTCGAAAGCGTCTAATGAAACAGCACCGATGAGGTCGGCGAGATATGAGAGACGGAAAGCCTTTAACAAGACGTATGTTCCGTATGAGCTCATGAACTGTGTTCCGTTGAGAAGTGCAAGACCTTCTTTAGATTGAAGTGTGATAGGCTCCCAGCCAAATTCTTTCATCACCACTTCAGCAGGAACTATTTCGCCTTTGTAATGAACTTCGCCGAGACCGAGCAAAGGTAACATCAAGTTAGCCAATGGTGCTAAGTCGCCAGATGCTCCGAGTGAACCTTGGTTATATACTACAGGAAGCACGTCGTTGTTGAAGAAGTCGATGAGACGTTGTACTGTAACGACTTGCACGCCAGAGTTACCGTATGAAAGGCTTTGAACCTTCAACAAAATCATGATGCGGATAATCTCTTTCGGGACGAGTTCGCCAGTGCCACAAGCGTGCGACATCACCAAGTTTTTTTGAAGTGTACTTAAATCTTCTTTTGAGATGTTATGGTTGCACAAAGAACCGAAACCTGTTGTAATGCCGTAGATTGGAGTTGTCTGAGTCTCCATCTTCTTGTCTAAATAATCGCGGCATTTCTGGATACGAGCCTTAGCGTCGTCTGATAAAGCGAGTTTATAACCTTTTGTTACGATTTCATTAACTCTTGCAAATGTTAATGTCTCTGCTGAAATATAATGTGTATTCATGTTTATATGTTTGTTTTGTTAATTGTTTCTCATTTTTTATGAGACGTATCAATGTGTATCATTGTAAGTTGCATTGATGCGTCTCTACAATTGTTAATTGTCAATTGTTAATTTTATTTAACAGTTCCTCTGCGCTGACATTCTCCTGTCTTCCTTCTTTCATCCATTTCACGGTGAAGGTCTTGTTATTCATCTCGTCTTCGCCAGCCATGACGACTACAGGTATTCCGCGTTGGTCGGCATATTTCATCTGTTTCTGAATCTTAGCTGAGTCGGGATAAATCTCTGCGTTGATGCCGTTTCTTCTAAGTTGTTGAAGATAAGGCAGGCAGTAACGTTCTTCATTATTTCCGAAGTTAAGGAAGATGACTTCAGTGCTGTCGACGTTTCTCTCTGGGAAGAGGTTCAGCTCTGTGAGTACGTCATAGATACGGTCGGCGCCGAAGCTGATGCCCACGCCAGACACGCCTTGTAGTCCGAAGATGCCGGTGAGGTTGTCGTAGCGACCGCCGCCTGAGATGCTTCCCATCGCCACGTCTTTCGCCTTGACTTCAAAGATAGCTCCGGTGTAGTAGTTCAAGCCTCGGGCGAGAGTGAGGTCGAGTTCATATTCGATGCCGACATTCATATCGTCGATGTAATCGAACAATGTCTCCAATTCTTCTATTCCCTTCTCTCCCACTTCTATTCCAGCCATAAGCGACTTAAGCTGAGCGAACTTCTCACGAGCATCGCCTTTCATAAATAATATCGGCTGTAGCTTTTCTATTGCGTTTTCGTCTAAACCTTTCTGAGCAAGTTCTGCATTAACCGCTTCAATTCCAATCTTGTCTAATTTGTCGATTGCGACGGTGATGTCGACCAAAGCGTCAGGTTTACCGATATATTCTGCTATGCCAGCAAGTACTTTTCTGTTGTTTATCTTTAAGACTACGTTAATCTTCAGTGCGTTAAAAACCTCATCGACTATCTGTACGAGTTCGGCTTCGTTGAGGAGTGAGTTACTTCCAACAATATCGACGTCGCATTGATAGAACTCACGGTAGCGACCTTTCTGAGGACGGTCGGCACGCCATACAGGTTGAATCTGATAACGGCGGAACGGGAACGAAATCTGATCGCGATATTGCACCACGAAACGAGCGAAAGGCACTGTGAGGTCATAACGCAGACCTTTCTCGCAAATCTTACCTGCAATCTTCTCCGAATGAAGCATCTCGCCATTCTGTTCCACGCCCGACATGAAGTCGCCGGAGTTCAATATTCTGAACAGAAGTTTGTCGCCTTCCTCTCCGTATTTCCCGAGAAGAGTGCTGAGATTCTCCATAGAAGGAGTCTCAATAGGTTGAAAGCCAAAACGTTTAAAAACTGTCTTTATAGTATCAAAAATATAATTACGACGAACCATGACTTCAGGTAAGAAGTCACGCGTTCCTTTCGGTATTGAAGGTTTCTGAGCCATTTGTTAATTTTTTAAATAGGAAACAAAGATAGGAAAATAATTCATAATGCATAGTTCATAATGCATAATTTTTTAATATCTCTACTTGTTGACTATAAATAACAACATCTAATTACAATCTCAAAAAAATATCCCAAAATGTGAGGAAGAAGATATTTTTCTCCATCATATATTTTTGCGTCGTAAAACAAAACATTTACTATGCTGAATCTATTTACGAGAAAAACTAAGAAATTCCTTATGACAACAGTCTTGTTTCTGACGACTTTTGTAGTTTATTCCAACCCTCCTGAGAATCCTCCATCAGAAAAAACGACAGTCAGTGGAAAAGTTCTTGATAAAAAAGGTTCTCCTGTAGCATTCGCGACTGTCTTCATAAAAGACAGCACACACGGCACCATGGCTGACGAAAACGGCAACTATTCTTTCAAGATTCATCTCGGCTCTCATATATTGTGCGCCAGTATGCTCGGCTACGATGATCATGAAGCGGAGATTGAAGTAAATACAAAAACACCTGTAAACATTGATTTTGTTCTAAATGAGAGTTCTATCATGCTCGACAATGTTGTCGTCACTGCATCTGGAATTGAACGCGTCAAGACCTCAGCTTTCAACACTGTGGCTGTCGACACCCGCGATATGCAGAACACTACCAAGAACCTCAGCGACGCTCTTTCCAAGTCGCCAGGCATGAAGCTACGCGAGTCGGGTGGCGTAGGTTCCGATATGTCGGTAATGCTCAACGGCTTCTCCGGCAAACATATCAAGGTGTTTATCGACGGCGTGCCTCAAGAAGGCGTGGGCAGTTCTTTCTCTCTCAACAACATTCCCGTCGGTTTCGCTGAACGCATCGAGGTTTACCGCGGCGTAGTGCCTGTAGGCTTCGGCTCCGATGCCATAGGTGGAGTGATAAATATCGTCACTAACAAGAAACGCCGCTCATGGTTCGCCGACGCTTCATATTCATACGGCTCATTCAACACTCATCGTTCTACCATCAACGCTGGACAGTCATTAGAAAACGGATTCACATGGGAAATCAACGCCTTCCAAAATTATTCCGACAACAATTATTTCGTCGATGCCCCTGTGGAGAACTTCGAGACAGGTCTCATCGACAAGTCGAAGAAACAACACGTCCAACGTTTCAACGACACTTATCATAACGAAGCCGTCATCGCCAAAATAGGTCTCACTAATAAAAAATGGACCGACCGTCTCATCTTAGGCTTCACCTATTCGCAGATGTACAAGGAGATACAGACAGGAGTGCGTCAGGAGATAGTATATGGAGCTAAACATCGTCACAGCAACTCGCTCATGCCTTCGTTGGAATATGTAAAAAGAAATTTGATTCTGCCAGGTCTCGACCTCACCTTGACAGCTAACTATAACAAAAACGCCACAACTAACGTTGACACTTCACAATACAAGTACAATTGGATTGGTGAGACTAAGCGTCTGAACTCTCCAGGCGAGCAGTCGTACCAATTTTCACGTGCCGATAACGACAACTACAACACTACGGCGAACCTTAACTATCGTATCGGTCACGCTCATCTTTTCACCTTAAATAATATCTTCAACGCTTTCACTCGTTCCAACACCTCGCTCTTAGCCGCTGAGGAACAGACCGACCCCATCGCAAAACGAACACATAAAAACATAACGGGCTTTCAATACAGACTGATGCCGTCTCATGTGTGGAACATCACAGTCTTCGCTAAATATTATAATCTGTATGTCTCCGGACCTATCGCTGTTGATGAGAACGCGTCGGACTTCGTGGAGACGACACGCTCGGAAAACGCTCTTGGTTATGGAATCGCTGGGACATATTTCGTAATACCTGAGCTTCAGACAAAACTATCATACGAGAAAGCCTATCGTCTGCCGACAATAGAAGAGATGTTCGGCGATGAAGACCTTGAAATGGGTGACATCGGGATACGTCCGGAAAACAGCCATAACTTCAATCTTAACATCTCATATAACTTTTTCATAGACAAGAAAGAAAATCATAACATATATATTGAAGGAGGCTTGGTATATCACGACACCCGCGACTATATCCAACGTAATATCGTCGACATCAGCGGAGGCAAGTCGGCTGCAACATATATCAATTACGGAAGAGTGAAGACCATCGGCGGCAACATATCATTACGCTACACTTTCTCAAAATGGCTCTCCATAGGCGGCAACGCCACATATATGGACATTCGCGACAATATGCCTATCGCCATCGGCACTGAGTCGATGCCTAATCTCGGATATAAGGACAGGATGCCTAACATACCTTATTTCTTTACCGATGCCGACGTGACTTTCACTTGGAACGACTTCATGAAAAAAGATAACGACTTGTCAATCATTTACGACAACTCTTATCTGCATAAGTTCTATTATTATTCGTCGCGCATTGGAAGTAACAAAGATGATTATATGGTTCCAAACCAACTGTCGCATAATGTCTCACTGAATTATTCTTTGAAGAACGGGAGATATAACCTTTCGGTAGAATGCCGCAACCTCACAAACGAAGATTTATACGACAACTTCAGCTTGCAGAAAGCAGGACGCGCCTTCTATGCGAAAGTGAGAGTCGCCTTAGGAAATTAATAACTACCATATTGCCTGAAGGGCATATACAGATACAACATACGGTACATCCGTATAACACTAAGAATATCATAACAAATAATTAACAATATGAAAAAAACTATCAAATCTTTAAAAACTTCATTGCGTCTTTACGCAACAACATTTTTAACTATTGCTGTAGTTGCAGCATTCTCATCATGTAATCCCGATGACGACGACCCAACAAATCCTAATGACAACGAGAAAGGAACTTACGTCATAGCGTCACAAGGACAGTTCTCCAACACAACGACTAACGCCTTGCTGACAGCTGTTTCTTTGGACAATGGCACCGTAGGAATGGAAAACGGCTTGGTAAACGACGGTGCTACCCAGTGGGTGTTTTACGGCGATAAGTATCTCTATGCTTTGTCATACAACCAAGGCAACGCTGGTCTCACACGCTCTTTCATCATGGATTCAGACTATAATCTCAAAGCTCGTTCTGGCGAATATGCGGTGCGCCGTTTCACCACATTCGGAATCTACGACGACTACGTCATGACATTCTCCACTGGCGACGGTCCTACCGAATGGGCTGACGAGAACGGTTACATACCACAATCGTTCTTGGTATCGAAGTTAGATGTGAAAGCAGAGACTTACACTACAAACAACACATTAGAAGAACATTATCTCTCTGAGAATTTCCTCGGCAACGGAGAATATGTCACTCTCGCCGGCATTCAGGAACGTAACGGAAAATTGTTCTCCGCCGCCGTACCAATGGGCTTGAGTCAATATGGTGTCAAAGACGGCGACGGCAAATGGATACTTCCTGGTAACGAAGACTTGGTGACGACAGAAGCTGGAGGTTCGGGAAGCAGCGCCTATGATGTTGATGAACTACAATGGACACAACACCCTAACGAATGCTGGATCGCTATCTTCGACAACGAAAATCTTACAGGTAAAAAACTCATCAAGACCGACAAGATCAGTTATGCCTGCGGTCGCAGAAAATCGCAATATTATCAGATGACATGGGCGACAGACAAGGGCGACATCTACGTCTTCTCTCCTTCATACGCCAAAGCGATGAAAGACGTTCGTCAGCAGACTACGCTGCCTGCCGGAGTGATGCGCATCAAGAACGGAACAGAGTCGTTCGATGAAAGTTATTATGTAGATTTCGAAGCCTTGTCAGGCGGACTCTCATTCTTACGCACATGGCACATTGGCGACGACAAATTCCTGATGCTCATGTACGACAAACCTATAACTCCAGCCAACGACATGACAGCTAACAGACTCGCCATCTTCGACGCTGAAGAAGGTATCTTGACAAACGTGACAGGACTTCCATCAGCTGATGTTTTGTCGGGATTCGGCAACGCTCCTTACGCCGAAGACGGAAAGGTTTACATCGCTGTAACGACAACAGACGCTTACCCAGCAGTTTATGTCATCGACTCTAATACCGGCATCGCAGAAAAAGGATTGACAGTTGAAGCAACACAAATCAGTGGCGTAGGTCGTCTAACACCATTAAACTAATCACGATGAGAAAGATTTTTAAAGAACTGCACATCTGGCTATCATTGCCATTAGGTTTGGTAATGTCAGTTATATGTTTCTCCGGCGCGATGCTTGTCTTCGAGAAAGAGATCACGGAGATGGTTCAGAAAGAATATTATTTTGTGGATAAGGTATCTGACGATGCCTTATCCATCGAGCAGGTCGAGGCTTTGGTGAAACCTACTTTGGCAGACGATGTCGAGATAAAAAACGTAGAAGTCTCGGAAGATCCTGAGCGTTGCTATAAGGTCAACCTCTCTAAGCCGAAACGTGCGGCTGTCTTCGTGGATCAATATTCGGGAGATATTAAAGGTCAGCCGGAGCGACTTCCATTCTTCAGGACTATGTTCAGACTGCACCGTTGGCTCATGGACACGCGTTCCGACGATGGAGGCATCTTCTGGGGTAAGATGATCGTCGGCGTGAGCACGCTACTGATGGTTATTATCATGATCAGCGGGATAGTGATATGGATTCCTAATAACATCAAGAATCTGAAAACACGTCTTACCATCAACATAAGAAAAGGCTGGCGACGTTTCTGCTACGACCTTCACGTTGCTGGCGGCATCTTCGCCGTACTGCTGCTTCTCGCCATGGCACTGACAGGATTGACATGGTCGTTCGAATGGTATCGCAACGGATTTAACGACTTGTTCGGCGAGCTTATCACAAGAAAGACCATCCGCGCCATCCATGTCGGAAGCTGGGGCGGCTTGACAACCCGCATCTTATGGTTTGTAGCAGCGATGATAGGAGCCACACTTCCACTGACAGGATATTATCTTTTCTTTAAGAGAAAATTCGGAAATAGGAAGAAATCATAATTCATAATGCATAATTCATAATGCATAATTCATAATGCATAATGCATAATTTTTTAACATCTCTACTTGTTGTCTCGTTGTCTCGTTGACTTGTTGACTCCCATATCGCAGGCGTTCCGTTTCACTTCACACCTGACTATATTTCTCACGCCCTTACAGGGCTCATTGACTTATACAAACTCCACAACTCCATCACTCCATCACTCCATCACTCCATCACTCCACAACTAAAAAAGACGTGTCAATTACATCGTGTTTATTTTCATCGGTGTAATCGACTCATCTCTACTTGTTGGCACGTTGACTTGTTGACTCTCATAACGCAGGCGTCCCGTTTCACTTCACACCTGACTATATTTCTCACACCCTTACAGGGCTCATTGACTTATACAAACTCCACAACTCCATCACTTCATCACTCCATCACTCCACAACTAAAAAAAGACGTGTCAATTACATCGTGTTTATTCTCTTTGGTGTAATCGACGCGTCTCTACTTATTGACTTATTGCCTTACACCACCACCAGCACCTTATCGATTCTCGCGGCGTCCATATCCATAATCTCGAAGGTAAAGTCGTGCCATTTTATCTTCTGACCTTCTTTCGGTATCTCTTCCAAAATATCTATTATCAAGCCGCTGATAGTGTTGAAGCTGATGTCTTCGTCGAACAAATCCTCCTTATCGAAGTAAGCAAGAAAATCATAGAAAGAATAGCGACCGTCGACGATATAGGAGCCGTCATCTCTTTTGATAATATCGGCGAGTTCGTCTTCTTCGAGCATCTCTCCCACTATCGCCTCCATAATATCTTTCAAAGAAACTATGCCGACAACACAACCGAACTCATCAGTAATGAGCGCCGACTTTATCCTCTCTTTCTTAAAAAGTTCCAAAGCCTTGTTAAGATTCATATTCTCAGGAAGATAATAGGCTTTAGTAACGATTTTTTCCAAAGAGAAATCGTTTCTCTGAACAGCGAGGAAGAGAGCCTTCAAATGAACGAAACCGATTATATTATCCAACCTTCCCGATATCACCGGATAAGTATTGTATAGCTTATCGCCAATTTTATCTTTCAAGACGTCTTTAGAATCGTGAATATCGAGCGTAATGATTTTCGAGCGATGTGTCATGATGGAAGAGATTTTTCTGTCGCCGAGGTCGAAGACTCGTTCCACAATATCGTGTTCCGTCTCATCGAGTTCGCCATCGTCTAACGACTCTTTCATCATCGCCTTGATTTCTGCTTCTGTCACAGGGCTGTCCTTAGTCTTATCCAAACCTAACAGCTTCGAGATAAACGAAGAGCTCTTTGCCAAGATCCACACCAAAGGATAAGCCACCTTCGACATGAACATCATCGGTCGCGCTATGAACTTAGCTATGCTTTCAGCCTTCGCTATGCCGAGACGTTTCGGCACGAGTTCGCCGATGACCAAGGTTAAATATGTGACTAATATCACGATGACAGCCTTAGAAAGCACGTAGGCGTATGGTGACAGGAATGTGATTTTCTCGACATATACTGCGAGGTCGGCGGCAAAAGCCTCACCGGAGAAGAGACCCGTGAGGATACCTATTAATGTTATTCCAATCTGTAATGTTGAAAAGAAGTTATCTGGATTATCGGCGAGTTCGAGGGCAGCCTTAGCTTTTTTGTTTCCATTTTTGGCATCGGTTTCTAATTTGGACTTACGCGCAGATACGACAGCCATCTCCGACATAGACAGAAATCCGTTGATAATGATAAGGATTAATACTATAAAAAATTCCATTTACAAAATTATTGTTAATTTTTTAACACTTAACGATACTTATTGTTTTTTTATTGCAATAACAGGACAAAAATACATAAAAGTCAGATGATTTACAACGCAGGTAAAAATAATCTGTTGGTTAAACAAATAATTCATATCTTTGTGAGAAATAATTTAAAACTTATTACTATGAAAAGAATTCTACTGACAACATTATGCCTATTAGGTTTGTTGACAATTGTCAATGCACAGGAAACTACATTTTCGTTTAATTTCAACAACAACACTTTCGATGGCTGGACTGGTATAGATGCCGATGGCGACGGTAATACATGGGAACTACATAATACCACAACATCAGGTGGAATGGATGGCACTTACGGTCTGTATTCCTCATGTTACAACGCTGGAGAGCTGACTCCAGACAACTACATTTTCACAAGTGAGACCTATTTGATTACAGAAAATTCACAGCTGCATTTCTTCCACTGCCAATCTGATATGATTTACTTTAACGAAAATTTTGGAGTTATTGTTTCAGAAGACGGAATTAACTTCTTGGAAATATGGAGCAAAAAATATACGGAACCGTATCCTAATGACAAATGGGGCGAGGAATTTGTCGACCTCAGCGAATATGCTGGAAAAAATATGTACATCGGATTCCGTCATCACAACTGTAGCGGAGTCGACGCCAACGGAATAAGAATCGACAATGTTGAACTGATATCGGTGGAATCGGTACCGGAAAATGAAATAACTTTCAATATCTACCCAAATCCAGCGAGCGACTTTGTGAAACTGACGGCTGTCAATAGCCAACTGTCAAAGGCCAGAGTTTATAATAGTCTTGGAATGTTGATTGATGAGATAGAACTCGATTCTGATGAGGTAGAAATCAATATCTCAAACTACGTTGCTGGAACTTATTTCGTTAACGTTGATGAAAAAATCGTTAAGATAATTAAGAATTAACGTTTACAACTGTAGAGAGGTGTCAAAACTCGACGGATTTTTAACATCTCTCACACTTTGATTCTATAGGGGAGTTCCATAAATTCCACGTTTAAATAAATTTTGGCAATCATATTAAAAACTTTTGCGAGTGATTTATAGAAGTCACCTATAGAATTTTGCTGCTTTTTAATATAGTCGAAAGACAAAAGTCTAAATGGTGAAACCATTTCACTAATTATGAAGTCTCTTTTTCAAGCCAACGGATAATCTCTTGGTATCAGGCAATAACTTTCTTACCAAACATACACCGAGTCGGAGACTATAGCAACTTTCTCCGACATAAAAATAGCGAGCATCCTAGCATCAGGGAAACCAGCGTTAAAAGAATAAAGATTGAATAGCGAAGTGTCGCAAACCCTATAGCAGCTCACAAAAAATCAGCATTTACTTCCTAAAACTAACACCTTCTTTTCTCCTTTCATCGTGGTTCCGAAGATGTAGAAATCGTCGCCGTCTTTGAAGCTGAGATGCTTCCTCAACGCCTCCGCTGATAATGGAAAGTTGCGGACTGCGATACTTACCTTCGATAAAGACTGTTGTCCGTTGTCTGTTGTCTGTTGACTTAAAATCTTCTTCGCCTTCTTGTCAAAAGGAACAACATTAATAACTTCAAAGGTTCTTCCTGGGAAGTCGGTAGCTAATTCATCGGAGGTATAGAGATGACTGTTTCTATGTAACTTCTTGATATTAAATCTTTGCGACAATAACTTAAACGGAGCCACCTTCATACATGCGACACCTGGTTCATAGAGATATTTCCCTATCTCATCAGCGAAAGTAGGAACTGCCTCTTGTTCCTCATCTTCAGTGAAAGAGAACTTCCAATCTTCGTGCAGGTCAATTGCAGAGATATAGAGTCGTTTTATTGCCTCATTATCATCAGACGTGTCAATGCGTTTTATCGCAGGTATCATTGACGCGTCTCTACTCGTTGTCTCGTTGTCTGTTGTCCGTTGACATAAAATCAACACTTCCTTACATTCATTCTTCACCGCGACGACATGTATCTCCTTAATATTCTTCAACTCTTTCTTGATGATGTCGATGTCGAGCATGGGCGAAAGTTTCACAATGACGGTATTCGTCTTTTCAAATAACAAATCTTGCAGCTCCGCCACATCGGGACTGCAGTCGTGAAGAGAGACCATTTTACGACCGTATTCGTCTCTGCGAGCAGGATCTAAATAGATGCAATCGACTTCTCCGCATTGCGTCAGGAAATCTTCAGCCTTGGCATTGACGACTTTTATATTTTTCTTTAAGACCTTGAAATTATGTTCCGCCAACTCACAAAGTTCCGCCTGACTCTCAACATAAATCGTCTCGTCGAAATTGTCGGAAAGAAAAGAAGTGTCGACACCCATTCCACCAGTGAGGTCGACTAATATTCTATGTAAAGACGTGTCAATGTGTTTTATAGCAGGTACCATTGACGCGTCTCTACTCTGCGTCTTTGCGTCTCTTCGACTTATGGTTCTTTTGTATTTTGCCGTCAGCTCGGAAGAGCATTGTTCCAAAGATAGTCGCTTCGGGAAAAGCAACTCATCGTTCTCCGACCATGAAGGCAACTTCTTCTTCAGCAGCTGCCTCGCTTGTATCTGTCGTATGACGAATTGTTTATCAATGTCATCTGGAAACTTCGACAATGCCAACTTATTGACATCATCGTTAAGATGCGCGTTGATAAAATCTTTGGTCAATTCATGATTCATAATACGTAATTCATAATTATATCAAAAGACGTGTCAATTACATCGTGTTTATTTTATTTGGTGTAATCGACGCGTCTCTACTTGTTGTCTTGTTGACTTGTCGTTATTTATAACACTGGTTCGTTTTTCTTTTTCCAGCTCGCGAACCAGACGATGGCTGTTATCGTAGCGACGCCACCGATTATGTAGGCTATCGTCTCATTCATTCTGAATCCTTCTGGCGCAATGCAGATGTATGTCGTGACGACGCAGGTCATGAACAAGGCTGGAATCAAAGTCACGAAATAGTTTTTCTTCTCAAGGACGAGATAAACCGTTATCGCCCAGAGCGTGAAGACCGACAGGGTCTGGTTGCACCATGAGAAGTAACGCCATATTATCGTGAAGCCGTCGTTGTTCATAATGCTGAATATCAACAATCCTAATGACGCCGCGAACAATGGGGCGCAGAGTAACAATCTTTTCGAGATGCTTTTCTGTTCCATCTTCAACATATCGGCTAGTATAAGTCGAGCCGAACGCATGGCAGTGTCGCCCGATGTTATAGGTGCTGCTATCACGCCGAGTACTGCGAGTATTCCGCCTATCACACCGAGCCAGTCTTTACAAATGAAATCAACGACTTGCGCTGCGGTGAAGTCTGTTCCATGTTGTTCAAAGAAAGCTGTGGCTGCAGCTGCCCATATCAAAGCAACGATGCCTTCTACTATCATGGCACCGTAAAATACAGGACGTCCGTGTCTTTCGTTTTTGATGCATCGTGCCATGAGAGGAGACTGCGTGGCGTGGAATCCGCTGATGGCTCCGCAGGCGATAGAGATGAACATCATAGGAAATATCGGTCCTGGCTCGTACTTGGTGCCGAAGCCGTTCCACATCTCAGGAAGTGCCGGCTGTTTTATGAAAAGAACAATTAATATTCCTATCGCCATGAACATCAAGGCTCCGCCGAAGATAGGATATAGGTTTCCAATGATTTTGTCTATCGGCAACAATGTCGCGATGAGATAATAGGCGAATATCACCACGACCCAGAAATATACGTTAAGATTTGTCGGTGTCATATTGGCGATGAGCTGAGCCGGCTGCAAGACGAAGACGGCTACAACCAACACCATCAATAATAAGGTGAATACTATCATCACCTTCTCGGTTCTGCTTCCGAGATATTTTCCTACTATCTGAGGAAGGCTCGCGCCGTCGTTACGAAGCGACACCATACCAGAGAGATAGTCGTGGACGGCACCAGCGAAGATTGTTCCGAGAACAATCCACAGATATGACGAGGTTCCGAACTTGGCTCCCATGATAGCGCCGAATATAGGTCCGAGACCTGCGATATTCAGAAATTGTATCATGAAGATCTTCCATGTCGGCATCACGATATAATCGACGCCATCGTTCTTGGTGACAGCCGGCGTAGGTCGTTTCTCATCGACACCGAACATACGGCTGATGTATCTTCCGTAAATGAAATATCCTAAAACAAGGATAATTAATGCTGTTGAAAATGTTATCATAATTTTACTGTTTAAAAGAGATGAGCCATGGGCATTGAGTTTCGAGCAAACGCTCACAACTCATAGCTCACGGCTCATCGCTAATTATGAATTATGCATTTTGAATTATGAATTAAATCAATTATTTCTGTCCGAATTCCATCAGATATGCTTTGATGAACTCATCGATTTTTCCGTCCATCACGCCCTGCACGTTACTCGACTGATAGTTAGTTCTGTGGTCTTTCACGCGGCGGTCGTCAAAGACGTAACTTCTGATTTGCGAGCCCCACTCGATTTTTTTCTTGCCGGCTTCTATCTTGTTTTTCTCTTCCATACGATGTTGAAGTTCCTTGTCATAAAGCTGTGACTTCAAAAGACGGAGTGCGTTCTCTCTGTTCTTAGGCTGGTCGCGGCTCTCGGTGTTTTCAATCAAGATTTCCTCTTCCTCGCCTGTATAAGGGTCTTTGTATTGGTAACGGAGACGAACTCCCGATTCCACCTTGTTAACATTCTGACCGCCAGCGCCACCGCTACGGAATGTATCCCATGAGATCTTCGATGGGTCGATGACGACTTCGATAGAATCGTCGACGAGAGGTGTCACGAAGACAGAGCTGAACGATGTCATACGTTTGCCTTGTGCGTTGTATGGAGAGACGCGGACGAGACGATGCACGCCGTTTTCACCTTTGAGATAACCGTATGCGAAGTCACCGTCTATTTCCATAGTGACGGTCTTGATACCAGCTTCATCACCTTCAAGTAAGTTGCTGATTCTTACCTTATAATTATGAGACTCGGCGTAACGCATATACATACGCATAAGCATCTGTGCCCAGTCTTGCGACTCAGTGCCGCCGGCTCCCGAATTGATTTTCAAGACGCAGCTCATCTGGTCGGCTTCTTCGTGAAGCATATTTCTGAATTCTAAATCTTCAACAAGTTGTATTGTGGTTTCATATTGTCTGTCGACTTCTTCTTCCTCAGCCTCGCCCTCTTTAGCGAACTCAAACAAGACACCGAGGTCGTCGTTAGCTTTCACTATCTCGTCGTAAGCTGTCACCCAGCTCTTCACGTCGCGGAGCTTACGCATTATCACCTTACCGTTTTTAGGGTCATCCCAGAAGCCGTCGGCATTGGTCTGTTCGTCTAATTCTTTAATCTGCATCAACTTACCGTCGATGTCAAAGATACCTCCTCAAGGATTCAATCCTCTTACATAACTCTTTGCAGTTTTCTATTGTTATCATGATTTTGTGATTAAAATTATTGATTTGCAAAGATAAGAAAAAGACTCTGAACTTCGAACTAAAGCTATTGAACTTTTTGAACTTATTTGAAAAACAGACAGGTTTATAGACATCCCCCTATACATAATGTCCGTATGTTGATAAAACAAGTACTTCTACGACATCATCATAAATGCGATACACCAATCTGTGTTCTTTGTTTATACGCCTCGACCAAGTTTCTTCTGCATAATATTTCAACTGTTCTATTTGTCCAGTTCCTATTCGAGGATGCAACTG
The DNA here is from genome assembly GCA_045592965.1 of Bacteroidales bacterium. Taxonomy (GTDB): domain Bacteria; phylum Bacteroidota; class Bacteroidia; order Bacteroidales; family F082; genus Limimorpha. The sequence goes on from JAZNVS010000056.1 coordinate 15,206, forward strand.
CAATTCCACTAACAATGACTTTAGTTTTTTTATGGCTTGCGGAACTCTCTTATTCAACAATTGCAAATCTTTTTGAGCTTCTTCTGTAAAAACTATTCTGTACATAACATTCTATCAATAAAATCATCTACACTTTCGCCTTCATCTTGGCGAATAACCATCCCCTCTTCTGCCTGCTTGATAGAACGATTAACTTTTTCATAAAATTCTTTCTCGCTCATAACAACATCACTTTCTTTAACTGGCACCAATCTGAAACTACCAGAGTTCCTCGATTTCAGAATAACATCTATTCCCTTCGCTACCATTTCTAAATAACGACCAGTGTTAGCTCTAAACTCTCTACTGCTAATTATCAACATAATTCTATACTTTTTTATAATTACAATGCAAATATACTACTTTTTGTCTAATATGGTATCCAAAATGGTACACATTTTTTCTATATTCTTATTTAATACTTATTTAATTGTAATATAGGCTCTAAAAAGAATTTATTACCTTGGGCGTTCCGGCTACGCCGTCGGGCTTTCCGCTATATCTTTGCTCGCTCCGTAAACTACGCTCGCAAAGGATGCCGCTCCAATCCCTAACGCATTGGCAGCTGCTATAATAAAATTTGTACGGACATATTGAATGTATCCATTGAATCACGACTCTGACTCTGATTTTGTCCTATCGACTTATTGTCTTATTGTCTCGTTGACTTAATAAGATATACTAATTTTTTTTAAAATCCTCTTGCATAATTAAAAAATGTTCGTAATTTTGCGAACATAAAATTAAGATTATGTCAGAAAAGAAATATTCAGATAAACAAGAACAGATTGCGCGTTTTGCAAAAGCGATGGGACATCCGGCTCGAATCGCGATACTTCAGTTTCTCGCTCAACAAGATACTTGCTACTTTGGAAACATTCACGAAGAACTCCCTATCGCTAAAGCTACTGTCTCTCAACATCTAAAAGAACTTAAAGATTCTGGTTTGATACAAGGCGAAGTGGAAACTCCAAAAGTGAAGTATTGCATCAACCGCGAAAACTGGAAATTGGCTTGCGAATATTTCCACGAATTTTTCAACCAATCTGTCTGCAAGAAAGAAAACTGCTGTAAATGATTTTTTAACAATAATAATTTTAATCAATAATTATAAACATATTGTTCGTAGTTCGCCGAAATACAAATTAAATAATACTGTCTTATGAAGAAAATGATTTATCTTATTATTCCTGCATTGATGTCGCTAACCACATGTCAGCCTGAGTATTTTGAAATGACGGAAGACATCCCGACAGAAACAATCAATTTCGAGAGATTGGAAGTCTCGAAAGACACTGCTTATATGTTCGACACTATTGTTGTAAAAGCTATTGCAAGCGGAGAAAGTCTGAATTACAAATGGCAGAAGAACAAAGGCTCTCTCGTCCCAAAAGCAGACGAACCTAACATCGCTTATTTCTGGGGCTGCCCCACCTGCACTGGATGGCTAACAATAAGTTGCACAGTATCAAACGAATTTGGTTCTTACACAGAAAGTATTAACGTTTATATCTTAAGAGAATGGCTGCCAAAAAATTAACATTATTGATAGCACTTTCATTTATAATTGTGGAAGTAAACGCACAATGCTGCGGAGCAGGTAATCCTATTTACGTAACCAATGTGGATCAAAGCATCAGCAAGAACAACATTCAGTTTTCGTTAGATTATCGTCATAGTGAGTCGGACAGATATTACGAAGGAAGTATAGAATCAGACTTCAATTTCTTCGGCATGGTCGATAAAACATCATACGACTTTATGAACATTGGTATCGGTTATGGCGTGACAAGAAAAATAACATTACAAACACAATTAGGATATTATATTCGAAAGAGTGAAGACTTCGATAATCCTATGCTTCCCGATGCGTCAATTTCTGGTCTCGGCGACATGAGTGTAAGTCTGAGTTACTGCGTATTTCGTGATATAAAAAAAGGTATCGAATTTACGCCTTTCGCCTCTATAAAGATTCCCGTCGGAAAATTTGACAGCGAAAACGCTGGCGTCAAACTGCCGCTTTCAATGCAGACCTCATCAGGAAGTTTCAAATATTCATTAGGGTTCTCATTTTATTCAAATCTGTCAGAAAAATTCTACCTGACATTATATGGCCTATATGAATATTCTCAACGTATTGTCTCAACAAATTTCGACTATCAATACGGCGGACTTTTCTACAGCAATGTCGCAGCGTATTATAAGATTCATAAAGTTGTATCAATAGGAATGCAAATGGGTTATGAATTTCAAGGCAGAGCAAAAAGCGAAAACTATGTTTTGATCGGAACATCATATCACATGATAAAAGCGATTCCTCAGGTCTTATGCAGATTGTCGTCAAAGTGGCAGCTGATGCTCATAGCAGAAATGCCTTTATGGAGATATGTGGAAGAAATTCAGATGTCTAACAAATTTGTAATTCAATCAAGATTGGTTTATAACATTAACATTTAACATTAAATTTATATCTTATGAAGAAAGAATTCATCAGGTTAATGATGGCAATAGTTGCCGTCTTAACAGTAAGCGGTTGCTCCGCACAGTCTGAGAAAAAAGTCTCTAATGAATTGTCGGTCAACGACGATTATGTCGAAGTGATTTATTTTTATGGCAAGAAGCGATGCATCACTTGCGTGGCTATCGAGACATTGACACAAGAAGTTCTAGAGAATGAATTTGCCGATGAGATGAAAAACGGGAAAGTCGTATTTAAGAAAATCGACCTTTCCACCAAGGAAGGCGAAAAGTTGGCATATAAATATGAAGTAGCTTGGTCGTCACTGTTTATCAACAAGATAAAAGGCAAAAAAGAAAAAGTTAACAACATGACGGAGTTCGCTTTTTCTAACGCCTACTCTTCTCCTGAGGTTTTCAAGAAAGGTATAATTGAAAAGATTGAACAATTAAGGGGACTTCTATAAATTCCCCGTTTAAATAAATTATGACAATCATGTTAAAAACTTTTGCGTGCTTTATGCTTCTCTTTGGAATCTTTTTGTCTTTTTCTCAATCACATAGCTCGCTATGCTCTATCGAGAAAAACAAAAATCTTCTCAAAGATAAGATCATAAATCACTCGCAAAGCAATTTATAGAAATCCCCTTAAAATAATAATCGTCATGGAGTTTTTGCAGTCGATATTGAATAACAGTACAATGCCATTGTTATCCGCTTTTCTGTTAGGACTTCTCACTGCCTTGTCGCCATGTCCTTTGGCAACCAACATCGCTGCCATCGGATATATTGGCAAGGATATGGAAAACAAAAGAGTCATATTCAGAAACGGATTGCTTTACACCTTAGGTCGCACTTTAGCATACACAATTTTAGGAGTTATTCTAATCCTTATTTTAAAACAAGGTGCGAGTATGTTTGGCATTCAGCGTTTTATAGGTAAATACGGAGAAATGATATTAGGTCCTATGCTTCTTCTTTTCGGATTGTTCATCCTTTTCGGCCATAGGCTTAACCTGCCGTCATTTGGCTTCAAAGGAGACGGCGAGATAGTGGCGCGTCGTGGAGGCTGGGGCGCGTTGCTATTAGGAATATTATTCGCCTTAGCATTCTGTCCTTCAAGCGGTATATTCTATTTCGGAATGTTAATCCCAATGTCAGCGACATCGGCAGCGGGCTACTTCCTTCCAATGATATTTGCCGTAGCGACATCCTTGCCAGTAGTCATCGTTGCTTGGTTCTTATCATTCAGCGCGAACAAAATAGGCGTGGTTTACGGCAAGATGCAAGCCATTCAAAAATGGTTCAACAACATTGTGGGAATACTATTTATCGTCATAGGAATTTATTTTTGTATAACAATTTATTTTTAAAATTATGGAAATTAAGGTTTTAGGCACAGGTTGCGCAAAATGCAAGACAACTTACAATTTATTGGAAAAGGTAATAAAAGATAACAATCTTGACATTCAGCTTGTCAAAGTTGAAGATATTGTTGAGATAATGAGTTACAATATCTTAGCGACGCCCGCTGTAGTCTTCGATGGCGTAATCAAGATTAAAGGGCGTATTCCTTCAGAAAAAGAAATCAAAGAAATATTAGGCTTATGATACAAAGATTTGCAGATTGGTTGGTATATGGCATCTTCGGATTAGACGCCGCCACCTCATTAGGAATAGCAGTCAATTTTTTCTTCTACGACAGCATAAAAATCATAATATTGCTTTTTGTCATCAGCTTTGTGATGGGCATCATCAACGCGTATTTTCCTGTCGAGAGATTACGTAACTACCTGACTACGCACAAGCTTTATGGGTTAGACTATTTCTTAGCCGCGCTTTTTGGCGGCATAACGCCGTTCTGTTCATGTTCGTCCGTGCCTTTGTTCATAGGTTTTGTCAAGGGCGGCATTCCATTAGGCGTCACTTTCTCTTTTCTCATCGCCTCACCATTGGTAAGCGAGGTAGCTGTCGCCATGTTCTTAGGCACTTTCGGGATAAAAGCGACATTGATTTATATCATAAGCGGAACATTATTAGGAATGATTGGCGGATTCGTCTTGGGTAAGATGAAACTTGAAAGCTATCTAAGCGATTGGGTGAAAGACGCTCAGAAACAGTCGACTGCACAAAGTGAAATCTGGGAAAACGAGAAGACGCCGTTTTTGAAAAGACTGCCCGACATCACTAAAGAGTCGTGGGGCATTGTTCGTGGCGTATTGATTTACATATTCATAGGCATAGGCATCGGAGCTTTCATGCACGGTTATGTCCCCGAAGGATTCTTCGAACAATATCTCTCTGCCGACAAATGGTGGAGCGTGCCGGTCGCTGTAATCTTAGCCGCTCCCGTCTATGCTAATGCCGCTGGAATAGTGCCGATTGTAGAAGTCTTTGTTGCAAAAGGCATTCCGCTCGGAACAGCCATTGCATTTATGATGTCGGTAATCGGACTTTCAATACCCGAAGCTACGATGTTAAAGAAAGTCATGACATGGAAACTGATAGGAATATTCTTCGCCGTCGTCACCTTCTTCATAATCATATCAGGATATTTGTTTAACTGGATATTATAGAAATCACAAAACATCGACTCCACATCAAAAATATAAATCAATGAGACGTGTCAGTATATGTTTATATTGTAAATACATCGACACGTCTCCCCAATTGTCAACTGTCAATTGTTAATTGTAAACTGTTAACTGTCAACTTTCAACTTTAAAACTACTCTAAACTTTAAACCTTAAACCATTTTCAACTTTCAATTTTCAACTTTCAATTCTCTTTGGGCGTTCCGGCAAGCCGTGGGGCTTTCCGCTATATCTTTGCTCGCTCCGTAAACTGCGCTCGCAAAGGATGCCGCTCCAATCCCTAACGCAGGGAGGCTACTATAATAAAATTTGTACTTACACATTGAATGTGTCCACAAATTAAAAATCGGCATTCTGCGTTAATTCTTAACAAACATTAACATCTCTTTCTTAATTCCATTAACATTTACGTTAAAAATTGTTAAAAGCGTGATTTTGTTTTGAAAAAGTCTTGACAAAAGAAAGGTGATTTTGTAGTTTCGCAAGAGGAAATGATATTTGTTTCCGAGACCGAAATTTATTTTTAAAACTTAAGGGGACATCTATAAATTTCCCGTTTAAATAAATTTTGACAATCATGTTAAAAACTTTTGCGAGTGATTTATAGAAGTCCCCTTAAATTGAAAACTGCAACGCTGCGTTGCAGTTTTGCCAAAAGAAAGGATTGATGTTATGAAACCTGTTAAAAATGTAAATGTATCAGATGATTACAAGGAAGAAGATTATCAGGATTTACTGCATGAGACTATCGCTGTGATAGAATCTTCTCGCGTAAGAATCGCCAAGCAAGTCAATACTGCCGTAATGTCTTCTCATTGGGAAATCGGCAGATTGTTGGAAGAACGCAAATTAGACAGCAAACACGGTGACAATATCGTCAAAAGATTATCCGTTGATCTGAAGAAGAGATTTCCCAACATGGGAGTGTCTCCAAGAAATCTTTGGAATATGAAACGATTTTATCTTCGTTATTATCAAGAAGATATAAAACTACAACGCTGCGTTGTAGTTTTACCATGGAGACATAATTTGTTGCTGTTAAGCTATGATTTATCGGCAGAACATGTTTTGTTCTATGCTAACGAAATTATCTCAAAAGGATTTCATTGATATACACAGAAGCTATCTGTGCTAATCAGTGCCAATCAGTGGGAGATTTATATCCCTACTAATTATGAATTAAAAAAATCATTTCTCCATCTTGATGATTTAAAAAAAATTCATATCTTTGCAACATCTTTTAAAGAGTAGTTGATACGATCCATTGTAATCGAGGGCATTTCAGCTACTCTTTTATTTTTTTAGTTATACAGTAATGAATCATTCTTTTATTGTTTCTTTCACCTACTATAATCTTCACTTCTCCAAGATTTGTTAAAGTAGCTCTCAGTTCATATATTTTAGTAAAATACATTTTCTTTTTTTGCTTATTTTTCGGAATGTCGATTCCTATTAGAGACGATTTCCTCAACGCCTCTACTAATCGCATCGCTGCCAATGTCGATTCATATCGTTGTGATGCCCTTGTTGCGGTTTCATCGACGGAATTATAAAGTATCTCTACACATTTACCCCCGAATGCACCACAGGGAACGCTTGTTCCAATAAGTGGGGATAATTCTTCTACAATGATGGCACGCCGGATATAAACTTCTTCACGACTGCTGCCCGTTGGAATAAGTTTCATAATAAATCTTGATTTTTGGCAAAGGTAAGAAAAAAGTCAAAAAACAAAAGGCTAAAGTCGAAAGATTTTTATTAAGTCACCAAGACACCGAGTCTCCAAGTCAACGAATACATAATGCATCCACAAAAAATCCCACTGATTTCACTGATATTCACAGAAACTATTCGTGCTAATCAGTGCCAATCAGTGGGAGATTTTTATCCCTACAAATTATGCATTATGGATTATGCATTATGAATTATGCATTACAAATTATGCATTATGAATTAAATAAATATGTACTTCAAGATGAACAGTACTGCCAAGATGTACATCGCTGGGGTGAGCTTCTTGAATTTACCGCAGCACATATTGATAACCACGTATGAAATCATGCCGAGCATGATACCTGCTGAGATTGAATAGGCGAGAGGCATCATGGCGAGAGTGATGAAAGCTGGTATCGCTTCTGTTGCATCGTCGAAGTCGATGTTTCTCACAGGCTCCATCATGAGCATACCGACGAGGATAAGCACAGGTGCTGTAGCAGCTCCAGGAACAGAGAGGAACAATGGCGAGAAGAACAATGCTATTGCGAAACAACATGCTATGGAGAACGCTGTCAATCCGGTGCGGCCGCCTTGTGCCACGCCTGCTGCACTTTCCACGTATGTCGTTGTGGTTGAAGTACCGAGCATCGCACCTGCTGTCGTTGCGATAGCGTCAGCCATGAAAGCTTGTTTCAAATTAGGGATACGTCCGTTTTCATCGACCATCTTAGCCTTCGTGCTGACACCGACGAGCGTTCCTACCGTGTCGAACAAATCTATGAAGAGGAATGTGAAGACGATGACAAGCATATCGAGGGTAAAGATGTTATGCCATTCAAATTTACAGAATATAGGAGCTATAGATTCTGGAGTCGAGACAATGCCTTTAAACTCTGTTATCCCCATCGGGATGCCGATGACAGTGGTGACGAGGATTCCGATGAGCATCGCGCCTTTGACGTTCAAGGCATAGAGCACGCCAGTGATGACGAGACCTATAAGAGCTAAGAGAGCGGTGCCAGATGTGATGTCGCCGAGAGCGATGAGAGTGGCGTCGTCATTGACGATGATACCGGCGTTCTGCATACCGATGAAAGCGATGAAAAGACCGATACCGCCACCTATGGCGTAACGTAAGTTCTTAGGAATAGCATTGACAATAGCTTCGCGGATATTAGTTATCGTCATGATGATAAATAAGATACCTTCGATGAAGACGGCTGTGAGAGCGAACTGCCACGAGTAGCCCATTCCCATACATACTGTAAAGACAAAGAAAGCGTTGAGACCCATTCCTGGAGCAAGTCCGAAAGGAAGTTTGGCGAGAAAGGCCATCGCCAAAGTACCGATGATGGCAGCGAGTGCTGTTGTAGTAAAGACCGCGCCAGCTGGCATTCCTTCGAGCAGACCGAACATCGAAGGGTTGACGGCAAGAATGTAAGACATAGTGAGGAATGTCGTAATACCCGCAACAATCTCAGTGCGAATATTATGTTTCTTAGAATCGAAACCGAAAAGTTTGTTTAACATAAGATTAAAATTTAGTTAATAAAATTCGGTACGAATATAAGAAAAAACTTTGAACTTTGAACGAAGAACTTTGACTTATTAACTTACTAAGACGTGTCAATGTGTGTTTATATTGCAGGTTGCATTGACTCGTCTCTACTTATTGTATTACTGACTCTGTGACTTATTGACTCAGTGACTCATAGACTTCTAATACTAACGATAGCGAATATCCTTTCGAGACGGCATATCTTACCAACTTCGCCTTACGTTTATAAGGGTCAGTTTCGTTTATTTTCTTGTTCTTAAGAAGATTGACAAGTTCATCTTTATATGAATCCTCGTCAATTTCAGAAAGCACATTATCTATAATATCCCTATCGATGCCTTTTGAGATAAGCGAAAGTTTAATTTTGTTGACGCCCCACTTCTTGACATTCAACTTGCTTTTCACATAAAGGCGACAATAACGCTCATCGTTGATAAAACCTTCATCTTGAAGAAAATCGATGATAAAAATCTTATCATTATCGTCATCAAGTTCAAGGGAATTTAATTTAGAATAAATCTCTTTCTTGCAACGATCCTGATAATTGCAATAATGAAGCATTTTCTTTAGAGCAGAGAATTTGTCCATGATTAGTTAAAACAGTCTTTAGGCAAAAATAAGAAAAATTAAATTCATAATTCATAATTATTTTTACCATCTTCCGTAGAACCATACAGGCGTACGACTAGTCATAAAATAAAAAAAAGAGGGACTTAGAAAAAGTCCCTCCTGTATTAAAGCAAACTAAAATCTGAAACCTACTTTCAAATAGAATGCGCTCATTTTATCCTTTCTAACAGAATTTACGTTATACTCGTTTTCAAAAGATTGCATCATTTCCTCTGCAATTTCAGTCTTATAATCAATATCTCTATCATAATATTTCTTCATCATTTTCCATTCAGCGCCAATTCTAAAATCGCCAAAAGTAACACCGATTTCTGGAGAAAATGTCAAACCTTTTGTGTATGAACGATTATAAACAGTGTAGCTTGTGTTATCTGTCACAACATCCTTTGCTTTTTTTAATGGCATCATAAATCCGAGGTCTACGCTATAATATGGTGTCACTCTACTTTCAAAGAAGAAGCCATTAAAGTTCACCAACACTGGAACAGAGATAGCTCTTTCTTTCTCATAGTTATCATCAGCGTATGTCGTAAAACCGATTCCACCTCCAACACTTACGTAGTTATTTACCTCATAACCATATGTCGTTTGAAAGTCTATTATAGCATCATCGCCGCCTAATGCTCCCAAGTTCAAACCAAATTCAGGCATGAAATAAGTTTCACCTCCTCTTACAAATTGTTCACGATAGGCTGTTTTTTGTTTTGAAGTCTTTGTTTCAATTCTCCTTGTGTTACTATAATTGGTAACTGTAGGTCTTGCAATTTCGATGTTATGAACTCTCATAGCTGCAGAATCCGAAGTCTGCATATTTCTAAAATTAGTATATTTTGCTGGATATCCTCTCAATTCTACAGTAACAGTTTTTAAATCTTTACTTGTTGTAATATCAAACATTGGAGCTACGATCACATCAGAGTTATATTCTTTAATCATCTTAGCTAATGTAACATTTTTCCATTCCTCTACATCGCTACCCTTAAATGATGCTTCCGATAAACTATTATCAAAAGTTGATGTAACAAGCTCTTTTGTTTCAGACACTTCCAAATCTGCCACTGTAGGTATAACATAAGGTGTTAGCAATGCTGGCTCTGATTGTCTTGTTTGATGTTCCTCATACGCAATTCTTGTTGTCGCACATGATGCTAAAAAAATAGTCACTAATAATGCCAATGTAAAATTTAATTTTTTCATCTTTACTCTTTTTTTCGTTAATAATGATATTCAGGCACCATTCATCATAACACATACATAAAAAAAGCGTGGTGCTCATTCTCTTAATTTGCAATCTTGTGTTTCTGGAATACCTTAACGAATCATATTAATTGAACCAAGTCTACAAGATATGTGTACGTTCACAATTTATCTTTGAATCGTTATGAAATTTTCCATATTTCAAGTGTTATATGTTAGCAAAAAACGCTTATCCCTATTTATAATGTACATGTAATTTAGCCTATTTCTGTTCCTTAATTACCAATTTTATTAATACTACAATTATCATCACAAAGGTAACGTTTTTCTGTAAAAACAAGATACTTGAAATTATTTTTTCATTAAAAAAAATCTTTTAATGTGTTTTAAAATTAATTCAAAAAAATTTTTATCTTTACAAACTGAAAATTATAGCGACGCTATTTTTTATTTCGAAATTAAATCATTTATTATCATAATATTATGAAAAAAGTTTTAATAATTTTATGTTGCGTTTTAGCATTGCAATCATGCAACAAAGACAATACGAAAAATGAAACCATCAACGGTTTCGAAATCAATTGGACTGGCGATTTAGGTAAAAAAGAAAAAGACGCCGTAAGAGACATGATTTCTAATATGGTTAAGGTAGAAGCTGGAACTTTCTACATGGGCGCACAAAAAGACTCTGTCGAATATCACTGTTACGACGAAGAAGCCACAAGCTTAGAAGGTCCTGTTCATGAGGTTACAGTAAGTGAGTTCTATATCAACAGATACGAAGTTACTCAACTTCTTTGGGAAGCTATCATGGGCGAGACTCCTAACGATGAAAACGATATGCAATGGGAAGATGAATTCGGCAAAGGCGACAACTATCCGGCTTACAGAATTTCATACAACGAAGTCGAGACTTTCATCGGCAAGTTAAACGAATACACTGGATTACGTTTCTCTCTTCCAACAGAAGCTCAATGGGAATATGCTGCAAAAGGCGGTAAAAATACATACTACTCTTTATATGCTGGAGGCGGCAATGTTTTAGAAGTGGCTTGGATTGACAGTAACAGCGACAAATGCAGCGAAGTTGGAAAGAAAGACGCTAACGGCTTAGGTCTCTACGACATGAGCGGCAACGTATGGGAAATGTGCCAAGACTGGTATTATGACTATACAGAAGAAGCTGTGACAGACCCAGTAGGCGAAGAATATAATCAAGGTTATAAAGTGTTCCGTGGCGGAAGCTGGAATACCAACGCTCAACAAGCAAGAGTGACAGCTCGTTACAGACAAGGCATCCACTACCGCGACTATAACACAGGATTTAGATTGGTGATAGAATAATTCAATTCACAATTCATAATGCATAATTCATAATTATTGAGAACCAAGTGATTATGAATTATGCTTTTTAATTTAAATATAAACCTCTTTTATGAAACCAAATAACATTATAGTTGTCAAAAGCAAGAATTTTGCTATTAATTGCATTAAACTTTATCAGTTTTTGAATAATAAAAAATCCGAATATGTCATTTCTAAACAATTACTTAGAAGTGGAACCTCTATTGGAGCTAACGTTAAAGAAGCAATACGAGGACAAAGTACAGCAGACTTTAAAGCAAAAATGAACATCGCATTAAAAGAAGCAAGTGAAACCGAATATTGGATTGAAATATTGAATGAGTCTAATTATTTAACAAAATATGAAACTGCAAATCTTCTAAACGATTGCAGAGAACTAATTAAAATCTTAACATCTATAGTAAAGACAACAAATGAGAGAATAAATTCATAATTCACAATGCATAATTCATAATTGTGGAAATCAAATAATTATGCATTATGAATTATAAATTATGAATTGGCTTTAAACAGCTTCTCAATCCATGCCGCCTTTCCTATCTTGCGAAGGGCGTTTTTTACATATTGACGGTTCTCTGGCTTATACCAAAAGAAAAATCTCTGCTGATCTAACTTCTCCTGTTTTGTCTTTGCAACATAAACGGGCTTCAAAGTATAAGGGTCGTAACCGGAATAATAAATCTCTGTCGCTAATGTCATAGGAGTGGGCGTAAAGTCTTGAACCTGTTCCAATCTGTAACCTAATTCTTTTGTCTTTACGGCAAGTTCAGCCATATCAATTAAAGTACATGCAGGATGACTTGATATGAAATAAGGTATCAGCTGTTGGTTGAGATGATATTTCTCGTTGACCTTGTCGAATTTCTTTTTCAGTTTTACGAAAAGATTGAAAGAAGGTTTGCGCATCAGACGTAAGACCTCGTCGCTTGAAAGCTCCGGAGCCACTTTCAACCTTCCGCTAACATGACGTTTCATCAGCTGTTCGAAATATTCGTCGTAACCTAATTTCCCCGAAGGATCTTCGTTGGTC
>JAZNVS010000057.1:0-5684 GCA_045592965.1 Bacteroidales bacterium
TTAGAAAGACAAGCAACTCTTGCACCTCCTTGGCTCACAGAACGACATGGCTACGATCCGACTTCGATAAGCGACAGCCACACTACCGACGGCAACGGCACTGGCAGCTTCACATCGAATATGACAGGCCTGACGGCAAACACCACCTATTACGTCAGAGCCTACGCCACCAATGAGAAGGGAACGAGTTACGGAGAAGAGAAGAGTTTTAAGACATTGGAGATAACAATGCCAGCAGTTACTACAGGTAGCGTTACGGATATAAAAGCAAATTCCGCTGAATGTGGCGGTAATGTCACCTCCGATGGCAATGGCACTGTTACAGCGAGAGGAGTTTGTTGGAGCACAAATCCTAATCCTACGATAAATGACAATAAAACAAGTAACGGTAGTGGGACAGGATCATTCACATCCAATCTTACAAACCTTACAGAAAACACTACCTATTACGTTAGAGCCTACGCTACAAATGAAAAAGGAACGAGTTACGGAGAAGAGAGGAGCTTTAAGACGAAATCTTCAACGGGAACAATTAACGGTCATGATTGGGTAGACCTCGGTTTGCCGTCTGGTTTGAAATGGGCTACATGTAACGTTGGAGCCTCTTCTCCTGAAGACTACGGCAACTATTACGCTTGGGGTGAGACTGAAACGAAATCTGAATATACAATGGACAATAGTCTTACCTATGGACTTAGTATATCTGAATTACAGTCGCAGGGCTATATAGACGGAAGTGGCAATCTTGCTCCATCGCACGATGCAGCGCGAGCTAATTGGGGTAGCAGTTGGAGAATGCCGACGAAAGAAGAACAACAAGAACTGATAGATAACTGTACTTGGACATGGACTACACAGAACGGCGTTAAAGGCTGCAAGGTTACAGGACCCAACGGCAACAGTATCTTCCTTCCTGCTGCGGGCTTCCGTTACGGGTCATCGCTCTACTTCGCCGGAGAGTACGGCTACTATTGGAGTTCTACGCCCTACGAGGGCTATAGCAATCTCGCGTACACCCTTTACTTCTATAGTGGTAATCAATGCGTGTATTGGAACAATCGCTTCTACGGTCTCTCCGTTCGCCCCGTCTCAGAATAAAAGTAGAGACGCATCATAATTCGACGTGAGGAGAATTTGATACGTCTCACGCATCCGATTCATTAATTCATTCCGTCTGGCTTTTAGATGCCCGACGGCTTGCCGGAACGCCCAAATTAATTCATAATTTATAATTCACAATTCATAATTATTAATTGAAAGTTGAAAATTGAAAACTGAAAGTTGACAGTTGAAAGAATACATCATATTAATTATGCATTATGCATTGAAAAAAATCTTTCGTCTTTCGTCTTTCGTCTTTTGCCTTTTCTTATCTTTGTGAAAAATTATATCTCTATGAAAATATTGGTGACTTATGCTTTTGACGAGGAGATTCTTCCTTTTGAGATTCAAGGTGCTGAACTGACGTTTCTTAAGACAGGAATGGGAAAGGTGCTCTCGGCTTTTAACCTGACGAAAGCTCTGTGTGAAAATCGTTACGACTTGGTTCTCAATGTGGGAACTGCTGGAACTCTGAATCATAAGGTGGGCGATATATTTGTCTGTCATCGTTTTGTTGATAGAGATATGGAGAAGATAGAACTGCCCAAGGTGTGCAGCGACATTTCTTTTCCGGAAAAAATAGGGATAAAACTTATCGATGATTATTTAAATATAGGCGTATGTAACACAGGCGACAGCTTTGTGACAAAAGTCGTCAATTTCAACGGCGACGTCATCGACATGGAGGCTTTCGCTCAGGCGCAGGTATGTAAGGAGATGGATGTCACTTTCGTCTCTGTGAAATATGTCACCGACATCATAGGTCAGAACTCTGGTGAGATTTGGTTGGATAAACTTCGTGACGCTCGAGAATCATTAAAAGCATTTTTCGCATGAACTTATTAGATTGGCTGCCGATAACAAAGAAAGAGACCGACTTACGTGGCTGGAACGAAGTCGATATTGTAATCATAACCGGCGACGCTTACGTCGATCATCCGGCTTTCGGTGCTGCCGTCATAGGTCGCGTCCTTGAAAGTCACGGCTATAAGGTGGCTTTGATACCACAACCTAATTGGCGTGACGACCTTCGCGACTTCAAGAAATTCGGCAAGCCGCGTCTTTTCTTCGGCATCTCCGCCGGCGCGATGGACTCGATGGTGAATCATTATACTGCCAACAAACGTCTGCGTTCTAACGACGCTTACACTCCTGGCGGCGAGGCTGGCTTCCGTCCCGACTACGCGACGATAACTTATTCCAACATACTGAAAAAAATATACCCCGACACTCCTGTCATCATCGGCGGAATTGAAGCGTCTCTCCGTAGAGTGACACATTACGACTACTGGGCTGATGAGCTGAGACCTACTATCATGCTCGACTCTAAAGCCGACCTCGGTGTATATGGAATGGGCGAACTCGCGATAGTGGAAATAGCTAAAGCCTTAGATGAAGGCAAGAAGATAAATGAGATAACGAATGTTCCTCAGACTTTCTTCTTGAAGAATAAATCCATAAAATTACAATCTGGATGGAATGATTTGCGATTGGCTTCTCACGAGGAATGTCTGAAAGACAAGAAGACTTACGCCTCGAACTTCAAGAACGTCGAGATTGAATCGAATAAGAAACATGCCAACCGTCTGCTTCAGGATGTGGGAAATCACACCTTATATATTAATCCTCCTTATCCTACGATGACGGAAGCGCAAATCGACGCTTCTTTCGACTTGCCTTACACTCGACTGCCTCATCCTAAATATGCGAAACGCGGCGTGATTCCTGCATACGAGATGATTCGTCATTCGGTGAATATTCATCGCGGATGCTTCGGCGGATGCGCGTTTTGTACCATATCGGCGCATCAAGGCAAGTTCGTCGCATCACGCAGCAAGAAGTCGATCATGAGAGAGGTGAAGCAAGTCGTTGAGATGGAAGATTTCAAAGGTTATATCTCCGACCTCGGCGGTCCTTCGGCTAATATGTATCGCATGAAAGGCAAAGATGAGAGTCTCTGTGAGAAGTGCGTGCGCCCGACTTGCATACAGCCTAACATCTGTAAGAACTTAGATACCAACCATCATCCGCTCATCGAGCTTTATAAGGAAGTCGATAAGATGCCGCAAGTTAAGAAAGCTACCATCGGTTCTGGAATTCGTTACGATTTGTTTTTGACTAATGAAGATCCTTCGGGAAAATTAGGTTACGACGAATATTTCGAGCAGTTGATGAAACGTCATGTGAGCGGTCGTCTGAAAGTAGCACCTGAACATTCGAGCGACGAAGTCTTGAAGTTGATGCGTAAACCGTCGTTCAATCTTTTCGTCAAGCTGAAAAAGAAATTCGATAAAGTCAACGAGAAATTTCATCTTAACCAGCAGCTGATACCTTATTTTATATCGAGTCATCCAGCTTGTACTTTGACCGATATGGCGGAACTTGCTGTGAAGACTAAGGACTTAGGTTACAGATTAGAGCAGGTTCAGGACTTTACGCCGACGCCGATGACTTTAGCGACGGAGATTTATTATTCTGGTTACGACCCATATACTTTAAAGCCAGTCTTTGTTGCCAAGACGAAGCAGGAGAAGTTAGATCAGCAGAGATTTTTCTTCTGGTACAAACCAGAAAACCGTCAATATGTGAAAAACGCCCTTCGCAAGATAGGAAAGGCGGCGTGGATTGAGAGGCTGTTTAAGTTTTAATTGTTTTGTTTGTAATCATAATAAAAAATAAATTAATGTAATTTTTAGGGTTATAACCATAAAAAGTTGTATATTTGTATTTCATGAATAAATATACATAAAATGAAAGAAAGACCCTTATACATCTCAAAGATAAGTCCTTTTATAGATAAACCTATCGTTAAGGTAATCACTGGAATAAGACGAAGCGGGAAGTCGGCATTACTAATGTTATTGAAAGATTATTTCATTAGTAAAGGCTCATCTGCAGAGAATATTATTTATATTAATTTTGAAAGTATGGAATATGCCGACATTGATTCGGCAAAATCTCTTTATTCGTATGTCGTTGAACATAAGCCGTCTAATGGTAAATGTTATATTTTATTAGATGAGATACAGAATGTGAAGGGTTGGGAGCGAGCTGTTAATTCATTCCAAGTTGATATAGATTGTGATATTTATATAACTGGGTCTAATTCACATTTGTTGTCATCTGAATTGTCGACACTTTTGGCTGGTCGTTATGTCGAGTTTGTTATAGAAACTTTGTCTTTCAAAGAATATCTTTCTTTTTTAGATAGCGATATAATAGATGTTTATAAAGAATTTAACAATTATCTTCGTTTAGGAGGTTTCCCTGTTATTCATGCACATAACTATGATGCAGACTCAGCGTATAAGATCATTAATGACATTTATTCGTCTGTTATTTTGCGTGATACGATACAGCGTCATAATATTCGTAATGTTGATCAGCTTGAACGTATTATGAAGTTTGTATTGACAAATGTAGGGAATCTTTTCTCAGCAAAGAGTATATCTGACTATTTCATTTCACAAAAGAGGAAGGTGGATATAAATACAGTATATAATTATCTATCAGCATTAGAGAGCGCGTATATTATACGTCGTGTGAACCGTTATAATTTGAAGGGGAAAGAGATTCTGAAGACGAATGAAAAGTTTTATCTAAGCGATCATGCTTTGATTTATTCTCTTATGGGATATAATTCGCAATGGATATCAGGTATTCTTGAAAATATTGTTTATCTTGAGATGCTCCGTCGCGGTTATACTCCATTCGTAGGAAAATACGATGATAATGAAATTGATTTTGTCGGA
Source organism: Bacteroidales bacterium (assembly GCA_045592965.1). Classification (GTDB taxonomy): domain Bacteria; phylum Bacteroidota; class Bacteroidia; order Bacteroidales; family F082; genus Limimorpha. The sequence goes on from JAZNVS010000057.1 coordinate 4,854, forward strand.
GAAAAAGCGGGGAATAAAATATATATTCAAGTGTCATACAAGATCGAAGCTGATAAAACCCTTGAAAGAGAATTGAATACGCTGTTAAGAATCAATGATAACTATCGTAAATACGTTGTGACGTTAGATGAAATGGCATTTGGCAACGTCGAAGGTATAGAAAAGATACATTTAGCAGATTTCCTTTTGAAAGAAGAATGGTAAAATTTTTGACAACATTACCCCAAAACTAAAAACCTGAGAATTTTTTGACTGAAGATGTCGTCTAAATTCTCAGGTTTTCAAGTTTTGTAATTTTCAGGTTTTATTCTATCACCAATCTGAATCCTGTGTTATAGTCGCGGTAGTGGATGCCTTGTTTGTAACGAGCTGTTACTCTTGCTTGTTGAGCGTTGGTGTTCCAGCTGCCTCCGCGGAATACTTTATAACCAGTGTAAGCGTCTCCTGAGGTGATGGTGTCACATACATCTTTATAATCATAATACCAATTATTACACATTTCCCATACGTTACCGCTCATGTCGTAGAGACCTAAGCCGTTAGCGTTTTGCTTTCCAACTTCGCTGCATTTGTCGCTGTTGCTGTCAATCCAAGCCACTTCTAAAACATTGCCGCCTCCAGCATATAAAGAGTAGTATGTGTCTTTGCCGCCTTTTGCAGCATATTCCCATTGAGCTTCTGTTGGGAGTGAGAAACGTAACCCAGTGTATTCGTTCAACTTACCGATGAAAGTCTCGACTTCGTCGTATGAAATTCTGTAAGCCGGATAGTTGTCGCCTTTGCCGAACTCATCTTCCCATTGCATATCGTTTTCATCGTTAGGAGTCTCGC
>JAZNVS010000058.1:0-62359 GCA_045592965.1 Bacteroidales bacterium
ACACTTCGATATGGTTGCTAACGAGACTACTAAAGGCATTGCATCTGCTGGATTGCAAACCGGAGTGCCAATCATTTTCGGTGTTCTCACAACCGACAATATCGAGCAAGCTGTTGAAAGAGCAGGCTCGAAAGCAGGCAACAAAGGCTTTGAAGCTGCAACAACAGCTATAGAAATGGTTAATCTAATCAAACAACTTTGATAGTATATCAAGTAGACTTGAAAGGACGTGTTTTAATTAAATACGTCCTTTTTTAATGCTTTTAAATAGATGTGATAAAGTTGTAATAATTTGGTTTTCTTATACTTTTATAGTAAGAAAAAAATATTGATTTTCTTGTTGTGAGTATTCAAAAAAATTGTATTTTTGCAGTGGGTAAGTCTTATACGACCAGCTCCTGTCAAATCCCCCAGGACCGGAAGGTAGCAAGGGTAGATGGTTGAGCGGTGCGATATCAAGCTTACCCTTTTTTGTATCATTATGTTTATAAAACCTACATATACTAAGCGACAGTATTGGCTTACAATACTTGCGGCAGGATTCATAATCGGTATCTTGTCATCTACGGTATATTTCCTTTTCTATTGGTTTCTTTATGTACAACATTCTTATGTGTTCTCTATCATTTACTTAATGCCATTGTTAGGGTCTACAATAAGCTTGTTTTTTTTCAAACATAAATACGTATGGGGTGATTTTTCATATAAAAGAGCTTTTCTTATGTCGTATGCCGTAGGATTCCTTTCTGATTTGGTGTTCAGTATATTACTTTTTATAGCATATACTTTTATGATAGAATCAAGAATTGACTTGTTTGATAACATTGATAATGATACGCTTCAAAGATTTATGTCTCCACTAGCTGTCTCCTTGTCGATGTTTTTTATTAATATCACTTTGTCGTTTTTTTACTCATTGATAATTGCTATCTTTGCAAAAAAGAAAAATTAAGAAATAATGGATATTTCAGTCGTAATACCACTTTTGAATGAAGAAGAATCGCTCCCTGAATTGGAAGCGTGGATTAGACGAGTAATGGATGAGAATAAGTTTTCGTATGAAATTATTTTCGTTGATGATGGTTCAACCGACTCATCTTGGAAAATCATTCAGCGTCTTTCTCAAAACAACGATAATATCAAAGCTTTACGTTTTAGAAGAAACTACGGAAAATCTCCAGCTCTGAATGAAGGTTTTAAAATTGCTGAAGGTGATGTGGTTATCACAATGGATGCAGACCTTCAAGATAGCCCTGATGAAATTCCAGAGCTGTTCGATATGATAAAGAATCAAGGTTATGATCTTGTATCAGGCTGGAAGAAAAAACGCTACGATTCAAAGTTCGCGAAAAATATTCCTTCTAAGTTCTTTAACTTTACTACACGATTGATGACTGGTATAAAACTTCATGATTTCAATTGTGGTCTTAAAGCTTATGGCAATGATGTGGTGAAAAATATTGAAGTTTATGGCGAAATGCATCGTTACATCCCAGTAATCGCTAAAGCTGCTGGTTTTACGAATATTGGCGAGAAAGTTGTTCTGCATCAGAAAAGAAAATATGGAACAACGAAATTCGGTATGAGTAGATTCGTTAGAGGTTATTTGGATTTGCTTACTATCACATTCATATCTAAGTTCGGGAAACGTCCAATGCACCTTTTCGGAGGATTAGGTACGCTTTTGTTTATTGCTGGTTTTGCTATGGGCGCATATCTAGTATTTCAAAAACTGTTTAATTCGGTATATGGAATGACAGACAGACCTTTATTTTATTTGTCGTTGATATGTATGATTATAGGAACGCAATTCTTCCTGACAGGTTTTATCGCCGAATTGATCCAAACAAATTCTCAGAACAAGAAGCAGTATGGTATATCGGAGAAGATTATTAGAAAATAATTTGCTTTTTGCAATAAACAAAAAAAACAGGTGATCACCTGTTTTTTTTGTTTATAGACTTAAACTAATATTAGAAAGTGTCTTCAAAATCTTCAATGTTGTAATCTTCATCTTCAATGTCGAACTCGTCTTCAAACTCCGCAAAAATATCATCTTCGGTGTCCCAATCGAAATCATCGTCGAAGTTTGCTTCGTCAAAGACGTCGATGTCTTGCATCTCTTCCATGAATTCAGCCAACTCATCATCGCTCATTTTGTCTAAATCCTGAGTCAGCAACTTATGGTCGCGCGCAAGAGCTCTCAATTCTTTCATAACTTCAGGTGATATGTAAAAATCATCATCATTTTCTTGACAATAATTAATATATTTTGGATCCTTTTCAAAGACCTCAGCTAAGGTTTCACCAGCGTACTTGCCAGAAATAAACACAGAATCAATGTCGTAAAATTTCATAATTCTTAATTTTTTATTTTTTCAAAGATATACCTTTTTTTTAAATATGGAAGTCTTTTTTGCTATTTTTTGAAAATAAAATATACGGCTAAGACCAAGAAGCCAAAACCAATAAGGTGATTCAACCTAAGAGTTTCATTCTTGAATATGGTAACGCTGATAATCATAAATACTGTCAGCGAAACAACTTCTTGAATGACTTTAAGTTGTACTAAAGAAAAAGGACCTCCGTTGATTTCAGAACCAATTCTGTTGGCTGGAATCATAAATGAATACTCGAAAAACGCCAAACCCCAACTGCATAAAATAATTAAGATAAGCGGCCAGTCGGTGATGACTTTCATTTCCGATAATTTAAGATTACCATACCAGGCAAATGTCATGAAAATGTTAGAAACGATTAACAATAATATTGTATAAATTCCTTTCATATAAAAACGTTTATTTGTTAAAAATCATTAAGTTTTCTTATTACGAAATTGTCTGCAAATATCAGTAATTTTATGATTTAATTTTATTATTTTTGCAAAAAAATGATATGTCTATAGAAAATATTATCAAAGATTCGATAAGAGTTAAAGAAAGAATTTTAAACGACAGTTTTTTTCTTAATAAAATAGATAAAGCTGCAGATTTATGCGTCAAATCATTAATGAACGGAGGTAAGGTTCATTTCTGTGGAAACGGAGGTAGTGCTGCAGATGCACAACATCTTGCAGCAGAGTTAAGTGGTCGATTTTACTATGATAGAGCTCCACTAAATGCCGAAGCTCTTCATGTTAATGCAAGCTATATCACTGCTGTAGCAAACGATTACTCTTACGATATGATATATTCTAGAATGCTTCAAGCTTCGGCTAAAAAGAACGACATACTTTTTGCTATAAGCACTTCTGGTAATTCTAATAACATAATAAAAGCTATTGAGACAGCTAGAGACAAAGATATGATTGTCATTGGAATGACTGGTGAAACAGGTGGAAAAATGGCTGCTCTTTGTGATGTGTTGCTGAATGTGCCAAGTAAATGCACGCCAAGAATTCAGGAGTCTCATATCATGATAGGACATATTATTTGTGAAATTATCGAATCTACAATATTCCCAAAATAAACTATGGATTGGAAGAAAACTATTAATAAAGACTGGACTCTTTTTCTTGATAGAGACGGCGTTATAAATGTCAGAATCGTTGATGGTTATGTGACTAAAATCGATGAGTTTGAGTTCCTTCCTAATGTTTTAGATGCATTTAAAATCTTTAATGAGAAATTTGCTAGAATTATTATTGTGACAAATCAGCAAGGAGTGGGAAAGGGAATAATGAAAAATGAAGATGTCGAGAATGTTCACTTATATATGATTCAACAAGTTACGAATAATGGAGGCAGAATTGACAAAGTATATTTTTGCCCTCAGTTGAAATCTGTTGCTGATAATTATAGAAAACCTAATCCGCAGATGGCTTATTTCGCGAAAAATGAATTTCCTGACATCGATTTAGAAAAGTCGGTGATGATTGGGGATATGGATTCTGATATTGAATTCGGAAAAAATGCAGGTATGAAAACTGTTTTTGTCGGTGACAATGAGTTGAAAACAAATCCTGACGATAGATTTAATTCACTTTACGATTTTGCTAAAATAATTTAAGATGGAAAACCTGATATTAATAGTCTTTATAGCATACACATTAGTAATACTGACGATTGCTCATGTAACCTCAAAGATATCAAACAACTCAAGTTTCTTTACTGGAAACAGGAAGTCACCTTGGTTTGTTGTGGCTTATGGAATGATAGGCGCTTCTTTGTCAGGTGTGACATTCATGTCTGTTCCTGGTGGGGTTTATTCGGGACAGTTTACATATTTTGGAATTGTGTTAGGTTATATCATTGGTTATGTGGTAATTACATTTTTACTTTTGCCTCTATATTATAAACTAAACTTGACGTCTATATATTCATATCTTGAAATTAAATTTGGCAAAAATTCTGAAAAAACCGGAGCTTTGCTTTTTATAATATCACGTCTTATAGGCTCTGCAATTCGTATGTATCTGGTTGTGTTTGTGCTATATGAATTCGTCTTTAAGTCGTGGGGAATACCATTCTGGGTGCCAGCTGTATTTTTCATTACTTTGATATTGATTTATACATTTAAAGGCGGTATTAAAACTGTTGTATGGACAGATACTTTGCAAACAACATTCTTGCTTCTTGCAGCAATTTTGACGGTGATAATTATATTAAGAACATTGAATATCTCTTTTTCTGAATTAATGTCAATATCAGCAGAAGAAGGTTATACCAAACTTTTTGAAACAGATTGGTCACATAGTAAGTTCTTTGTAAAACAAATACTTAGTGGTGCTTTTATCACAATTGCCATGACTGGTTTAGACCAAGATATGATGCAAAAGAATTTAACATGCAGGTCCTTGAAAGATGCGCAGAAAAATGTGCTTACATCAAGTTTCTTCTTTGTTATTGTTAATGTTCTGTTCATGTCGTTGGGTGCAGTCTTGATTTATTATGCACAAGCTACAGGATTCCAACTGCCTACAAATGAAAACGGCGTTGTTATAAATGATAAGATTTTTCCAGCTGTAGCATTCTCTCTCAATAAATTAACAAGTGTAATATTTATAGTTGGACTAATTGCCGCTGGTTATTCAAGCGCAGACGGAACATTAACAGCCTTGACAACTACTTTCTGCTTCGACTTCTTACATTTTGATAAAAATGAAAAACTATCAGAAACAGAAAAGATTAAATACAGAAAGGTAATTCACATCGCATTCGCTTTCTTATACTTGCTGGTAATAATAATGTTCAGACCATTTCACAATGAATCACTTATAGATAAAATATTTGAAATAGCTGGTTATACTTATGGACCATTGCTCGGACTTTATAGTTTTGGATTATTTGTAAAAAACAGAAAACCAAACGACAAATATGTTCCAGTCGTTGCAATTGCTTCACCGGTAATAAGTTATTTCTTAAATCTATACTCAAAAGAGTTATTCTTCGGTTATCAATTCGGTTTTGAAATATTGATTCTTAACGGATTGCTGACTTTTATCTCCTTATTAATGATAAGTAAAAAACAAATTGTTAAATAATCTTAAAAAAAATGAAAAAATTATTCCTTGCTTTATTCGTTATTGTATCATTAAGCCTTAATGCACAATACATTACCAATCATGCTAAGAATGTAAATAGTAAAGATGTTGATGGATTTTACTATCATTTACCTCGTAACATCGTTCGAGTCGATTTTCTCATAGAAAAGAGTCAAGATGTTAAAGGAAAATATAGCGCTTTTACTAGAGAATTATTAGGTACAGACGATTACATTAAAGAAAATAAAACATCTTATATTATTAAAGGAGTTAGTGTTAACACTTTAACAGAGGCTGACCCAAACTATGTTTTCTTTATTTCTGCAGATGAAAAAAGTAAAGATAATCTTAATATTAATTTAGAATTAACATCTGATGGTATTATTCAATCGTTAGGTTATAAGAATCATGAAGTAGAAAACTCGCAGGTTTATTCATTTTCTGATGAGAAGGCATTTGAGGAGAAGTTGACGGAATATAATTTTATTTCGATCAGAGGGGAAGATGAAGAAGATGAAGAAGAGGAAACAGTCTCCGAAACCAAGATGACAGAAAAAGATTTAGCTGTAGCGATAGTTGAAGAAATAAAGAATCTCAGACTTGCATATTTTGATTTAATTACAGGTTATCAAGAAGTTAACTATGGTAATACAATTAATTTTATGATAGAGCAGATTAAGGATTTAGAAAATGAATATCTAAGTCTTTTCATAGGAAAGAATAGCAAACACACATTCACTAAATCTTTTTATATCATTCCTGAAGAAGGTAAGAATACTATTGCTTTAGGTAAATTTTCTGATGCTGAAGGATTTAATCAAAAAGTAGGAGAGTTGGTAAAGATTAATTTTACAGATTCATCTGTTGGAACTAATGTTAATAAATTATCTAAAGATGATATAGAAAATATGACATATGCCAATAAGATTTTTTATCGAAACCCTGCGAATGTGACTGTTCAGATAATGTTTGGTGATCAAACAATAATTCAAGACAGAGTCAAGATAAATCAGTTTGGAAATATTGTTCTTATTCCAATAAATAAGATGAAATTAATGTTTGATGCTAATACAGGACAGATTCTTTCAGTAATTAAAGAGTAAAAAAATGGACGCAAGTAAGCGTCCATTTTTTATATAGTTTTTTAGAATGGCAGATCGTCGCCATTATCAGTTTCGAAATAAGCTGTTACAGGAGTGTTGTTAACAGGTTGTTCGTATGGATTTGGTGTAAACTGTTGGTTTTGCACAGGTTGTTGTATAGACTGATTATGCTGAGGAGTTTCAATATCAAATCTGAAAGGTCTGACATCTGTATACCATTTGCCGTTAAATTCTCTTGATTCGATGCTTATTTGAGCTTTAATTGTTTGTCCTGGCATAAAGTTCTGAGCTTCTGCAACTCTGTCGCCCCAGCAAACTAAGCAAACTTGTTTTGGATATTGTTCCAAAGTTTCTATAATCAATTCTTGTTTTCTCCATGCGCCTCGTGCGCTTGTTCCTTCTGTTAATGCGCCTAAGCGAACTACTTTACCTACAATTTCCATGTTCTTATATTTTTATTATTGATTACTAATTAATTAAGAGAAATGGTTTTATTTGATTCTCATTAGCAAAAATACTAAAATTAATGGAATCATAATGTCTATTTTCAACATTTTTTCAGTAATTAACAATTATTAACTTTTTAAGTATATTATCTAATTTGAGTTAACATCTTTTGGAAAATAATAAACATTATGTTAAATAGAAGTTCTGAAATTAAACCGTAGAGCACTCTGCCCCACGGTTTATTAATATTAGAATTAAATTATTCTGCGCTTTCTAATGCCTTAGCTTTGTCCATCATTTTTAAACGAACATATAATGTTCTTAATGCTTGTTTGATAGTTTCATCGCCAGGAACTAATTCGTATGCTTTTTCAACGTATGGCAATGCTTGTTCGTCATATGCTTTTGCTTCACCAACCATTACGTCATATTTCTTTTGTGATTCAGCATCGAAACCTAATTCATTTGCTGCGTTATATAATGAGGCTGATTTGTCGATGAACATACTACCGATGTTGATGTAGGCATTTTCATCGTTTGGATTGATTTCGATAGCTCTGTTGTAATAAACCATTGCTGAATCGATGCTATGAATTGCAGACTCAGAATTGCCATAGATTGTACCTAAAATGAAGCAATAAACTGAGTTGTCCTTATTTTTATTTGCCATATCCTTGATTTGGTCGATAATTTCAGCTTCTCTTTTTAATTTTAAGTAAGCGTTGATTTGTTCGTTGATAAGATTCTCATCCTCAGGGAATTTTTCTCTACCTGTTTGGATATATTGAATCATAGCGTCGTTATTTTCCAAGCCGCCTTGTGCTATTGCCATATATTGATATACAGCAGCTGATTCGTAAGCATCATTGATTAATGTGTTGCAAAGTTCTATAGCTGTTTCATATTCTTTTGCCATAACAGAGATTTGTGCAGCAACTAACAAAGCTTCATTATCTTTTTGTCCGATGATAGCCATTGTCTCGTATGCTTTTTTGTAGCATTCAATAGCTTTTTTATAATCGCCAGTTTCATAGCTGATAGCACCTTGGTTGAAGTAATTTGATGTTATTGAGTTAACGTGTTGGAAAATATCGCCATAGTTGTTTTTGTAGTAATCCATGTCGATTTCACCGATTTTCTTGAATGCGTCAGCGCATTTTGTCAAAGCTTCTGTATCAATGTCATTGAATTCAGGATAAGCTGCGATTTTGTAATAAACGATTCCGTAATAGTGCCATGTTTTAGCATCATTTTTTGTTTCATCATTTGCAGCAGCTAAATCGATAGATGTTTTTGCTCTTTGAAGCATAATCTTGGCATTGTTCATTTCTTTTGCTGCCTTATCTGTTCTGTTTTGAGCAGTATATTGTTCAGCTGATGTTATGTATGCCTGAGCATTTTTGTTGTAATTGAAAGCGTTAACGCGTTCTTTGTTTTGTGCCATAGAGATATTGGCAAGGAATGCCAACATAACTACTAATAATGTCACTTTTTTCATTTTTGTAAATTTTTGTGTTAAATTAATTATTGATTGTCATTACTTTCTTCAGTATTTTCATCAGAATTATCTTCAGATTCTTGTAGACCGCTATTTTCTTCAGTTGAATCTATTATGTATTCAATATTTTCAGATTCATTGTTCAATGTTTCTTCCGATAACTCTTCTTCGCTTTCTATGATGTCAGCGCCAACTTTTGTAACAGCCGCAATTTCATCATTATTGCGTAAGTTAATTAAGCGGACGCCTTGTGTAGCACGTCCCATCACTCTCAATGTATCGACAGCAATACGGATTAAGATACCCGACTTGTTGATAATCATTAAGTCGTCGCCATCTTTAACGTCTTTGATAGCAATTAAATCGCCAGTCTTATCGGTAATATTAAGAGTCTTAACTCCTTTACCACCTCTGTTTGTTACGCGATATTCAGCCAATTCGGAGCGTTTTCCATAACCTTTTTCTGATACGACTAAGATATCGGAACTTCCGTTTGGATCGACGCATATCAAGCCGACAACTTCGTCTGTAGCTTCATCCGCCAATGTCACGCCGCGAACACCTGAGGCGCTTCTTCCCATTGGTCTGACGTTGCTTTCATTGAAACGAATAGCGCGACCAGAACGAAGTGCCATCAACATTTCTTGTTGTCCGTTGGTAAGACATACCGACAATAATTCATCACCATCTCTAACTGTCAAGGCTATGATACCATTTGTACGTGGACGTGAATAAGCCTCGAGAGTTGTCTTCTTGATGACACCTTTCTTGGTTGCCATTATGACGTAATTGTTGTTGATGAATTCTTCGTCGCTTAATGTAGGAACATTGATGAATGCCTTGACTTTGTCGCCAGGTTCAAGGTTGATAAGGTTTTGGATTGCACGGCCTTTGCTTGTCTTTGTTCCTTCAGGAATTGAGAATACTCTAAGCCAGAAGCACTTGCCTTTCTCTGTAAAGAACAGCATATAGTTGTGGTTTGTCGCCACGAAGAGATGTTCGATAAAGTCTTCATCGCGAGCTTCGGAGCCTTTAGATCCTTTGCCTCCCCTACTCTGTCTTCTGTATTCGCTGAGGTTTGTACGTTTTATATAATTAAGGTGTGAGATTGTCACGACTACAGGGTCGTCAGAAATCAGGTCTTCGATTCTAATATCGTCTGCTGAATGAACAATGGTTGTCTTTCTCTCGTCACCATATTTTTCTTTTATTGCTATAAGTTCAGTCTTGATGATGTCGAACTGCATGTCTTCGTTGTCGAGGATTTCTTGCAGATGTTGAATGAGCTGACGAAGTTGTTCCAACTCATCTAATATCTTCTTGATTTCCAATCCGGCCAATTGACCGAGACGATAAGCAACGATTGCGGAAGCTTGTGGGTCGTCGAAACCGAACTGATCCATCAAAGCTTGTTTTGCTTCTGAAGAACCGCCTTTACATGCTCTAATTGTTGCTATGATTTCGTCAACGATGTCAATAGCTCTTGCGAGACCATCTAATATATGGGCGCGTTTTTTTGCTTCGTTTAGGTCGTGTTGAGTACGACGTACTACAACCTCATGACGATGTTCAACGTAATATTGAATCAATTGTTTGAGGTTTAATGTATAAGGACGACCTTTTACCAAAGCCACGTTATTTACAGAATATGAACTCTGTAAACCTGTCATTTGGAACAATTTATTAAGCACAACGCTTGATACTGCATCTTTCTTCAATTCATAAACGATGCGCATGCCTTTACGGTCAGATTCATCGCGGATGTCGGCAATACCTTCGAGTTTTTTCTCATTGATAAGGTCGGCCGTTTTCTTAATCATCTCAGCCTTATTAGTCTGGTAAGGTATTGATGTAGCGATAATCCTTTCGTGATTTCCGTGTTGTTCTATAGTGGTTTCGCCTCTCAGGATAATACGGCCGTGACCGGTTTCAAAGGCGTCTTTAACACCTTCATAACCATAAATTATACCGCCTGTTGGAAAGTCTGGTGCTTTGATATATTGCATCAACTCGCTGATGGTAATATCTTTGTTGTTGATATAAGCGATAACACCGTCTATAACTTCACCGAGGTTATGTGGGGCCATATTGGTCGCCATACCTACAGCAATACCGCTAGCGCCGTTGACCAAGAGGTTTGGTATCAATGCCGGCAACACGACAGGTTCCTTCTCAGAGTCATCATAGTTATTTTGAAAATCGACGGTGTCCTTGTCGAGGTCGCTAAGCATTTCTTCAGCAATTTTTCTCAAGCGTGTTTCGGTGTAACGCATAGCAGCTGCACCGTCGCCGTCGATTGAGCCGTAGTTGCCTTGACCGTCAACCATAGGATATCTCATATTCCATTCCTGAGCCAAACGAACCATTGCATCATAAACGGAACTGTCACCATGAGGGTGATATTTACCTAAAACCTCTCCTACTACTTTGGCTGATTTCTTATATGGGCGGTTCGATAACAGACCCATATCCATCATGCCGTACAAAATTCTACGATGTACAGGCTTTAATCCATCTCTAACATCTGGAAGAGCACGTGCTACGATAACGGACATCGAATAGTCGATGTACGACGTTTTCATGTGATTCTCAATGTTTATAGGAATAATTTTTTCTCCTCCTAATTGTTCTTCCATCATATATTTTTTAGAAAATTCTTTTTAAAATTAAGTAGCAAAAATAATAATTTTTTCCTTTGCTTTTTTGCCTTTCAGAATATTTTTGCTAATTTTTTTTTGATGAAATGTTAATTACTGACAGATGGAAAAATGGTTTGGATTTTGTTTGTATATTTGCACAAAATTTCGTGTCAGGTATTGACAGATGGAAATGTTGAATAAAGAAATAGTAACAAAAATATATGGACGCAAAATTTTCTCCAAGAGTTCGTGAAATAATGTTTCGTAGTCATGAGGAAGCCGTGAAACTGGGCAATTCTTACATTGGGTTGGAACATCTTTTTCTGGGAATTATAGACGGCAAAGACAATGACGTAACGAATATTCTTGATGAACTAAAACTTGATATTGAAGCCTTTAAACAAAAACTTGTCGCATCAATAAAGTCTAATATTGTCGAGAAAAATAACACCGACAACATACCTCTCACAAAGCAGACTGAAAGGGCTTTGAAGTTTACTTATATAGTGGCTAAGGAATTTAACTGTGAATTCGTTGATCCGGAGCATCTTATGCTTGCAATTCTTCATGACGACAATAATATAGTGTCGCAACGTCTTGAATATGAAGGAATCAATTATGACACTTTTAAAAGCAAACTGAAAGGTAACTCAATTCAGAAACCGATTGCTAAAGAAGATGATATTGTCGAAGAACCAAAAGACGTTTTCTTCGACGACGATGATGACATCGAAGAAATCAGACCAAAAGAACCTTCCAAGAAGACATCTAACATAAAATCCAAGACTCCTGTGTTGGATAATTTTGGTCGTGACTTGACTCGTGCTGCCGAAGAAAATCGCCTCGACCCTATTGTAGGTCGTGAGAAAGAACTTGAACGCGTAGCACAGATTTTAAGCCGACGCAAGAAAAACAATCCTATCTTAATAGGTGAACCAGGCGTCGGAAAGTCAGCTATCGCTGAAGGTTTGGCACTTCGCATTGTTCAGCGCAAAGTCTCGCGTGCCTTGTTCAACAAACGTATCGTCATGCTCGACCTCGCATCTGTAGTGGCTGGAACAAAATACAGAGGTCAGTTTGAGGAACGTATAAAATCTATTCTCAGCGAGTTAGAAAAAAATCCTGATATAATTTTATTTATCGACGAGATACATACCATAGTAGGCGCTGGCAATGCCAATGGCTCGTTAGATGCAAGTAATATGCTCAAACCAGCTCTTGCCCGCGGTGAGTTGCAGTGCATCGGAGCAACGACTTTGGATGAGTATCGTCAATATATTGAAAAAGACGGTGCTTTGGAACGTCGTTTCCAGAAGGTTTTGGTGGAACCAACAAGTCCTGAAGAGACAATAGAGATTCTTAAAAACATAAAAGACAAATACGAAGAACATCACTATGTCAAATATGATGATGACGCTATTGAAGCTTGTGTTAAACTTACAGAACGTTATGTATCTGACCGTTGTCTTCCAGACAAAGCCATCGATGCATTAGACGAGGCTGGCTCTAGAGTTCATATCAGCAATATTAGCGTTCCTTTAAAATTAGTTGAGTTAGAGGCAAGATTGGAAGAAATCAAAGACCTTAAGAAAATAGCGATAACGAAACAAAAGTTTGAAGAAGCCGGACAATTGCGTACCGAAGAATTAGCTATCATTGATCAAGTTGAAGCTATAAAGAAAGAATGGGAAGCCGATGCCAAGAGCAATCGCGAAATTGTTACCAAAGAGAATGTGGCTGAGGTAGTTGCAATGATGACAGGCGTACCTGTTCAAAGAATAGCTCAAAACGAAAGCGACCGTCTCTTAAACATGGAAACTGAATTACAAGGAACTGTCATAGGTCAAGACGATGCCATTAGGAAAATCGTGCGTGCTATTCGTCGAAATAGAGCTGGTTTGAAAGATCCTAACAGACCTATCGGTAGTTTCATTTTCTTAGGACCAACAGGTGTAGGTAAGACTTATCTTGCAAAGGTTTTGGCAAAATATCTCTTTGACTCTGAAGATACTTTGATACGTATCGACATGAGCGAGTATATGGAAAAATTTGCAGTGTCTCGCTTAGTAGGAGCGCCTCCTGGTTATGTCGGTTATGAAGAAGGTGGTCAGTTGACAGAGAAAGTTCGTCGTAAGCCCTACTCTATCGTTCTTCTTGATGAGATTGAAAAAGCACATCCTGATGTGTTCCATCTGCTACTTCAAGTGCTTGATGACGGGCAGCTTACGGATAGTTTAGGTCGTAAGGTTGACTTCAAAAACACTATCATCATCATGACATCAAATATTGGTTCACGTCAGTTGAAGGACTTCGGACAAGGTGTTGGTTTTGGAACCCAGGCTAAAAAAGACGCTAAAGAAGAATATAGTCGCAGCGTGATACAAAACGCATTGAAGCGTTCTTTCGCTCCTGAATTCCTCAATCGTATAGATGATGTCTTAATCTTTAATTCATTAGAACGTGAAGATATTCATAAGATTATTGATGTTGAGTTGAAGAAAGTGTTTAAGCGTATCGAAGAGATGGGTTACCAATTGGAACTAACAGAAAAAGCTCACGACTTCATCGCGGAGAAAGGCTGGGACGACCAATTTGGAGCTCGACCTCTGAAGAGAGCTATCCAGAAATATGTCGAAGATGTTTTGGCAGAAGAAATAATCAAGTCAAATATTAGCATTGGCGAAAAGATTGTTATCGACTACGATGAAGAAAAAGATGACGTAGTAGTGAATGTCGTTCCTATCGCAGAAAGAATGTTAAAAGAGTAAAATGCTAATATTCAATGATATTAAGCGCATCGTTTGGTGCGCTTTTTCTTTTTAATGACAATGAAAAATTTATTACCTTTGCAACATTATGAAAGGAATGACAGAATATATCAACAATAATATCTTTAAGATCATCACAAAAGCCAGTCGAGCACTCAATTATGAAACTTATGTTATCGGAGGTTTCGTCCGTGACATATTGTTAAACCGTCCCTCAAATGATATTGATGTTGTAACAGTTGGAAGCGGAATAGAGTTAGCAAAGAAGACGGCGAGCCTTATTAGCGAGAAAAAAGATGTGAAGTATTACGGTCGCTTTGGTACTGCGATGATTAGATTGAAAGACAAAGAGATAGAATTTGTTGGCGCTAGAAAAGAATCTTATGATCCATCAAGCCGTAAACCTACTGTGGAAAATGGAACCATAGAAGACGACCAAAATAGAAGAGACTTTACAATCAATGCTTTGGCGATAAGTCTTAATGAAGATAATTTCGGAGAATTGATAGACCCTTTCGGCGGACTTAAAGATCTTGAAGATAGGGTTATTAAAACTCCTTTAGACCCAGATATTACATATTCTGACGATCCTTTAAGAATGATGCGCGCCATTCGTTTTGCGACACAACTTAATTTCACTATTGAAACAGAGTCGTTTAACGCGATTAAGAGAAACGCAGAGAGAATCAAGATTATCTCAATGGAGCGCGTTAATGAAGAACTTAACAAGATTCTTCTTTCGTCAAAACCTAGCGTTGGTTTTAAATTATTAGACTCCTGTGGCTTATTGAAGATAATATTCCCACAGTTGTCTGCTTTGAAAGGTGTTGATGTTCAAGATGGCAGAGGTCATAAGGATAATTTTTATCATACGATGGAAGTCCTTGATAATGTGGCTAATGCTGGTGGCGATTTATGGTTGCGTTGGGCTGCCGTTTTACATGATATTGCAAAGCCATTGACAAAAAAATATGATAAGGAAATCGGATGGAGTTTTCATGGTCATGAGATAAAAGGTGCTAAGATGACACCTAAAATCTTCGCCGCCTTGAAGTTGCCTTTGAATGAGAAGATGAAGTATGTGCAGAAACTTATTTCGCTTCACCTCCGCCCCATTGCTTTGGTTCAGGATGAAGTAACTGATTCAGCTGTAAGACGTTTGCTCTTCGATGCTGGTGATGATATTGATGATTTAATGATACTTTGCGATGCTGACATCACTTCAAAGAATGAAGAGAAGAAAAATCGTTATCATAATAATTTCCAATTGGTTAGAAAGAAACTTAAGG
The DNA here is from genome assembly GCA_045592965.1 of Bacteroidales bacterium. GTDB lineage: Bacteria > Bacteroidota > Bacteroidia > Bacteroidales > F082 > Limimorpha. The sequence goes on from JAZNVS010000058.1 coordinate 15,227, forward strand.
AACTCGAAGAGAAAGATCATTTAAGAAACTGGCAGCCGCCTGTCAATGGTGAAGTCATTATGACTACTTTTGGAATCACAGAAGGAAGAAATGTCGGTATCATCAAGACTGCGATTCGAGAGGCGGTGCTGGATGGCGTGATTGGAAATAATTTCCATGAAGCCTACGAATTTATGAAAAAAGAAGGCTTTAAGTTAGGATTAGTTGTTAAACAGGAAGTTACAGAACCTGTTGAAGTAAAACATAACGGACCTGTTCCAAATAAGATTGAGAAATGATGGATAAGTTTTTGGTAGTAATAGCTGGACCTACAGCCTCGGGCAAAACAGCTGCTGCTATAAGAATCGCCCAAGCCCTCGGTACGGTGATAATTTCTGCCGACAGCAGGCAGTTTTATAAGGAACTGCCAATAGGAACGGCTGCTCCTACCAAAGAAGAACAATCTGCTGTTCGGCATTATATGATTCATAATCTTTCTGTTAACGAAAAATATGATGTCGCGGATTACGAAAAAGACGTACTTTTATTACTTAGGAAATTGTTCTTGGAACATGACGTTGTCGTTATGACAGGTGGCTCTGGATTGTTTATTGACGCCGTTTGTAATGGTCTCGACTCTATTCCTGACATCTCGGATGCAAACAGAAAACTCGTTAACGACTTATATGTCAACGGCGGTTTAATTGCCCTTCAAAATGAAGTTGAACACCTTGATCCTGAATATTATAAAATTGTAGATAAGAAAAATCCAAGGAGATTACAGAGGGCTATAGAAGTGTGCTATCAAACAAATCGTCCTTATTCTTCCTTTAGAAATAACAAGTCAAAGGTTCGTGATTTTAAAATCATCAAAGTTGCTTTGCTTAGAGAAAGAAACGAATTGATTTCCAGGATAAATAAACGAGTGGAGATGATGATAAACGAAGGTCTCGTCGAAGAAGCAAGGGCCATGTATCCGCAGCGTCATCTTAATTCTTTAAACACAGTCGGTTATAAAGAGTTGTTTGAATATTTTGATGGAAAGGTAAGTTTGAATGATGCTATTGAACAAATTAAAATAGATACGCGACAATATGCAAAAAGACAGATGACTTGGCTTAGAAAAAACAATGATTATGAATGGTTTGAATATGATAAACTGGATGATATGTTAGCATATATTCAAACAGAAGTTAAGAAAGAGAATGGTATTCGATAAGTCCTTCTATAGGATTTTTTGTCACTTTTCCTAATCTTAATCCGTGATTTTCAAGAGATTTATTTAAAATATCTTTGAAGTAATAAGCAATTGAACCCACAAAACCGATTTCGTAACTTTCATTATTTGAATATCTTAAAACAAAACATTCTATAAATTCATCGAAACATCTTGAAAGAGTGTTTTTGACGTAATAGTGTTCTTTGTTCTCAAATGCAAATCTTGAAAAATCAGCCAAATATTTTGAAGCTAAGTTTTTGTGATAAATATTATCAATCAATGTGTTAAGCCTGATTTGATATTTCCCTTCAAATTTTATTGATAAGTCGGCTGGCATTTTGTCGTAAAAATAATCTCGTATCAAGACCTTTCCAATATATGAACCACTACCTTCGTCTCCTAAAATGTATCCTAATGATTTTGCTTTGTCAGTTATTTCTTTTCCATCGTAAAAACAAGAATTGGAGCCTGTACCTAAGATGCAAGCTATGCCTTCGTTGTTGCCTAAAACTGCATGACAAGCTGCCATCATGTCATGGGTGACTGTTATTTTTGAGTTAATAAAAATTAAGGAAAATATTTCTTTAATCAGATTGCAATTTGTTTCATTTCCACATCCAGAACCATAGAAATATATTTCTGTAATATTTTGAATATAAGTTTTATATACTATGTTATTTGATATGATACTTGAGATTGTTTCTCTGTCGGTATAATTAGGATTAAAACCTTCGCTTTGAAAAGAATCAATAATATTTCTACCTTTAAGAATTATCCAATCAGCTTTTGTAGAACCGCAATCGATGATTAATTTCATAATTCATTTTTTTTTTGCAAACATACAAAAAAGGCTGCTCAAAAAGAACAGCCCAATCATGAAAAAATCAGTAATCAATTAAAAATTATATTGTAGCATAAGTTGTACTCTGTTGGCCTGACCCCATTCGTCGTTTTGGTCTACGCGTTTTCCGTACAAATATTCAGCGCCTATTTGTACGTTGGGTTTAGCATACCAAAAGAAATTCGTGGCTAAATAATAAGCTTCTTTGTATAAGTCTGTATCGTTATATGTTTCAGGAACATTAATATCAACTTGGCTGAATGTGCATGACATAAAAGTCCTTGGATTGAAATTGTATTGTAATCCAGCATAATAAGCCAACGATTTTATTTTGTCTAATTCTCCAGCCTTCTTATTGTGATGATCAGTAATGTTATTTGGCATAAAATCCAACTTAAGTCCGCTAACATCTTGAATATAAGTTGTTATTCCGCTTCCGTATGCTAATTGATAATAGAACACTATTTTTTCTTTAACAGTAACCAAACCACTGAGTTGACACGCGTAAGTAGAAATAATGTTATTTTTATCTTGGATGTTATTTCTGTAATTGACATTGCGAATTATACTGCTTAATCTAATGTGACTGTTGTTTCCCTTACCCCAAGCAAATTGCATATAAGAAGGGATGTCGGGTATAAATTGGTTTGTAACACTTTGATTGTCTGATACTGTAAAATCTGTTGAAGGCATTTCAAGTCCAATGCCGGTGCTGAAATGTTTTCCAATTTGTCCTCTGAAGTTTATTACGTTATTTGTTTTGTAAGTCAATCCGTTAGGACCTTCGCTATCTATTGTTGGAGGTATTGCAGCGGCGTCGGTAAACAAACTAGTTGTTCTGCCGAGAAGTAATCCGCCGAATGTGATGTAAACGTCCTCAACTTGAGGAGTATAACCAGCGCCGCTGAAGTTCATATTGATGTAAGCGCCGAATTTAGCTTTATTGTCGGAAAGAGAGACGAGGTTGTAGAATAAACTACTTTGATTTACATTGAATTGTGTTAGCATGTTGTTTCCAGGCAGAGGATTGATAGGGATGTCGGAGGTTGTGAAATAGGCGGCGTTGTTTATAGCTCCGTTGAAATCCATAGAGACGGTTCCCTTGACGAAGCCTCCGAAACCCATCAAATACTTCTTGTTCTTACTCATAAAAGCGAAACTAGGAGTTTTAGGAGCGTTGAATCTTTCAGGAGCGTTTTCTTCAAAGATGATAATGTAATCGTCGGTGTTGTCGCCATTGTTGTTAACAATCATTAACTCAGCGTGATGAGGGCGATGAATCTTAGTTAAGATTAGTTCTTCTTGAGCATTAAGTTGCGTCGTGAGAAGAATTGCGCAGATAGCGGCAATAATAAATTTTCTTCGTTTCATAACATTTGTTTTTCTCCTTAAACAAAGCTGTTTTCGATAGGTTCAAAATAATTCAAGAATAATAAAGCTAATGTGCAATGAATTATTTTTTTTATTAGATTTGCAATTCATTAAGTAATGAGCAAGAATTGACATTTTTTAACTATTAAAATTTTGAAGAATTATGAGAAAATGGCGCATTGAAGATTCTGCAGAACTTTATAACATCAACAATTGGGGAATTAATTATTTCTCTATCAATGAAAAAGGTCATATAGTAGTTACGCCTCGAGAAGGATGTGCATCGATTGACTTGCGTGAACTTGTTGATGAGTTGCAACTTAGAGACGTTTCTGTTCCTATGTTGATACGTTTTCCTGATATAATCGACACACGTATTGAAAGAATAGATTCTTGTTTTAAGGCGGCTGCGGAAGAATATGATTACAAAGGAAAGAACTTTATTGTCTTCCCTATCAAAGTCAATCAGATGCGTCCTGTTGTCGATGAAATAGTAAGCCACGGTAAGAAATTTAACATTGGTCTTGAAGCCGGTTCTAAACCAGAACTTCATGCTATTATTGCTTCTAATACCGACACGAATTCTCTGATTGTGTGTAATGGTTATAAAGATGAGAGTTTCATTGAGTTAGCACTTCTTGCTCAAAAGATGGGAAGAACAATTATTATTGTTGTTGAGAAGCTTAATGAATTGAAACTCATAACACGTATTGCAAAGAGATTGAAAGTTGTTCCAAATATTGGTGTTAGAATTAAGCTGGCAAGTTCAGGAAGCGGTAAGTGGGAAGATTCTGGTGGCGACGGCAGTAAATTCGGATTGACAACTTCAGAATTGCTTGAAGCTCTCGAATATTTGGAAAAGAATAACATGAAAGAATGTCTCCGACTGGTTCACTATCATATTGGAAGTCAGGTGACAAAAATCAGAAGTATCAAGATTGCATTAAAGGAAGCAGCTCAGTTTTATGTTCAATTACATAAGATGGGATTTAACATTGAGTTCGTTGATGTTGGTGGTGGTTTAGGTGTCGACTACGATGGTTCACGTTCTAGCAGCGCAAGTAGCGTCAATTATAGTATCCAAGAATATGTCAACGACGTTATTTTCTCTGTAGCAGACGCATGTGACAAAAACGACTTGCCTCATCCTAATGTCATTACAGAATCAGGACGAGCCTTGACAGCTCATCACTCAGCTCTGATTTTTGAGGTTCTTGAAACGGCCTCATTGCCAGAATGGGAAGATGATGAGGAGATCTCTGAAGATGACCATGAATTGATTCATGAACTCAATGAAGCTTGGGATAAACTCACCAATAAACAGTCGTCAATGTTAGAGACTTGGCACGACGCACAACAAATTCGCGAAGAAGCATTGGATTTATTCAGTCTTGGACTTTTAGACATTAAGTCGAGAGCAAAAGTTGAACGACTTTTCTGGTCGATAGCTAGAGAAATAAACCAGTTGACATCAGATTTGAAACGTATACCCGAAGATTTTAGTAATTTACCTAAATTATTGGCAGATAAATACTTCTGTAATTTCTCCTTGTTCCAATCGTTACCTGATGCATGGGCTATTGATCAGATTTTCCCTATCATGCCTATTCACAGATTAGATGAATGCCCTACAAGAATGGCTACACTTCAAGACATCACCTGCGACTCCGATGGTAAAGTGTCTTCATACGTGACGACTAAGAATCAATCACATACGATGCCAGTTCACAGTATGAATTCTAAAGAGCCTTATTACATAGGAGTGTTCTTAGTTGGTGCTTATCAGGAAATTCTCGGCGACTTGCATAATTTGTTTGGTGACACTAATGCTGTTCACGTCACTGTTGATGAGAAAGGCTATTATATAGACCAAATCATTGATGGTGAGACCGTGGCCGAAGTTTTAGAGTATGTTCAATATAGTCCTAAGAAACTGGTAAGAACTGTTGAGTCGTGGGTTACAAGTTGTGTAAAGCAAGGTAAGATTACTGTTGAAGAAGGAAAAGAATTCTTATCCAATTACAGATCTGGTTTGTATGGATATACTTATTTGGAATAATTTGTTCGACGTTTTGTTAAAAAATAATTCGCGATTCCTAAGTTTTAGTTCCTAATTATTTTTTAACTTTGCGTTTTACGAATTTTGGAGGAAATACGATATGGAAAATAATGAGTTGGATTTTGTAAATATACCTGAGTCAGGCGATTATAACGAAGATAGTATCAAGCATCTTGAATGGGCGGAGCATATCAGAACGCGTCCTGGAATGTATATCGGTAAGGCTGGCGACGGCTCGGCTCACGACGATGGTATATATGTCCTTCTCAAAGAAATTATCGACAATAGTATTGACGAGTTCGTCATGGGTTTCGGAAAATCCATAGAGATAAGCATCGTTGATGGAACGGTACGTGTGCGTGACTACGGACGCGGCATCCCTCTTGGCGTGTTGCGCGACTGCGTCGGTCAGATGAATACCGGAGGTAAATATGATACCAAAGTCTTTAAAAAGTCTGTAGGTCTCAATGGCGTCGGTACTAAAGCCGTCAACGCTATGTCGTCACATTTCAGAGCCCAAGCCTACCGCGACGGAAAAACCAAATTTGTGGAATATTCCAAAGGTAACATTTTGACAGAGTCGGAAATCCTTGATACCGAAGAGAAAAATGGTACAGAGATGATATTTACTCCAGATAAGGAGTTGTTTGGTAACTATCATTATATCATGGAATATGTAGAGGAAATGATTTGGAACTATGCTTTCCTCAACAGCGGACTGGCTCTTTATCTTAATGGTCAGAAATTCCAGGCTAAGAATGGACTCTACGACTTATTGCTTCGTAAAATCGGCAAGGAAGAAACCTGTGCCTATCCTGTGATTCATATTAAAGAAGGTGACTTTGAATGTGCCTTCACACATTCTAACCTCACTTCTAATGAAGAATATTTCTCATTCGCTAACGGTCAGCACAACCCTCTCGGCGGAACTCACCTTAATGTGTTCCGCGAAGCAATAGCGAAGACCATCAGAGAGTTTTATAACAAAGATTATGAGGTGTCTGATATACGTTCTTCTTTTGTTGCAGCGATAAGCATCAAAGTGATGAATCCAGAGTACGAAGGTCAGACAAAAACCAAGTTCAGTTCAACATTGATGGAACCTAATGGTGTGACAATACGTACTTATATAACAGATATCATAAAACGTCATTTCGATAAGTTCTTGCATATCAACTCAGATGTCGCTGAAGCTCTCATGCGTAAGATTCTTCAAAACGAGAAGGAACGCAAAGGAATGGCAAACATAAAGAAACTCGCTAAAGAAAGTGCTAAGAAAGTAAGTCTCAATAACAAGAAACTCCGCGAATGTCGTATTCATTATAACACCAATCATGAGAAGCGTCTCGAAACGACATTGTTTATCACTGAGGGTGACTCAGCGTCTGGAAGCATCACCAAGAGCCGTGATGCTCAGACTCAAGCAGTGTTTAGTCTTAGAGGTAAGCCTAAGAATTGTCTGGGACAGTCGAAGAAAGTTGTTTACGAGAACGAGGAGTTTAACTTGTTGCAGGCAGCTCTCAATATAGACGAGTCGATAGAGAACTTGAGATATAACAATATTGTTATAGCAACCGATGCTGATGTCGATGGTATGCACATCAGATTGCTGATGCTCATATTCTTCCTTCAATTCTATCCTGACGTGGTTCGCGATGGTCACCTATATATATTGCAGACACCTTTGTTCCGCGTAAGAAATAAGAAACAGACAATATATTGTTATTCCGATGAGGAAAGAATCAACGCCATCAAGAGTTTAGGAGCACATCCTGAGATTACGCGATTCAAAGGTCTCGGTGAAATCTCCCCTGACGAATTCAGTCATTTTATAGGACCTGGCATAAGATTAGAACCTATCATCTTACGTCATGACTCTAGTATCTTGGAACTTCTCAGATTCTACATGGGAGGTAAGAACCCACCAGAACGTCAAGGATTTATCATCGATAACCTAAGAATGGAAGATGATACTAATATCGACAAACTGGAATTGATAGGATAATAATAGAAAAAGACAAGGACGCAGCAAATGCCGCGTCCTTAATTATTGTCAAAGTCTGTGTTAAAGTCAATTCCTAAAAACAACCCTCTCCCCTTCACAATCGACAATTATAGGTTTCTCCTTGTTAACTTTATCAGCTAATATCATCTTAGACAATTCGTTGATTAACTCTCGCTGCATCATGCGTTTTACAGGACGAGCACCATATCTCACGTCGTAACTTGTATCTGCAATATGTTTCATCGCTTCAGATGTCATCTCAATCTCGATGCCGTTTTTCTTTAACATCTTCTTCAATGAATTAAACTGCATCGCAACCACATTGATAATCTGTTCTCTCGACAAAGGTGTAAACATAATGATGTCGTCAATACGATTCAAGAACTCAGGCTTCATAAACTGACGAAGAATCTCCATCACCTTATTGCGCATCTCGTCAAATCTCCTGTCAGTGTCCGAGTCGGTGTTCTCCGTCATCATCTCCTGTATCGCCATCGCTCCAATATTGGACGTCATGATGATAATGGTGTTTTTAAAATCGACGAGACGACCTTTATTGTCAGTCAGACGACCGTCGTCAAGAATTTGTAAGAGAATGTTATAAACATCCTGATGCGCTTTTTCAATCTCATCTAGAAGAACCACAGAATATGGTTTGCGACGTACTGCTTCAGTAAGTTGTCCGCTTTCATCATAACCAACATAACCAGGAGGCGCTCCTATCAATCTCGACACAGAATGACGTTCCTGATACTCCGACATGTCGATACGAACCATATTGTTTTCATCATCGAAGAGAAACTCCGCCAATGCCTTGGCAAGTTCCGTCTTACCTACGCCCGTCGTTCCTAAGAAGATAAATGAGCCTATCGGACGATGCGAGTCTTGCAACCCTGCTCTGCTCCTACGTATCGCATCAGAGACAGCAACGATAGCTTCATCCTGACCGACAACACGTTTATGTAATTCTTTCTCCAAATTCAAAAGTTTCTCACGCTCGCTTTGAAGCATCTTGTTGACAGGAATGCCAGTCCAACGTGAAACGATTTCTGCAATATCTTCAGCGTTAACTACTTCATCGATAAGAGGATTGTCGCCTTGAACATTCTTAAGCTCTTCTTTAGCAGTTTCAATATTATTCTCAGCATTAGGAATCTTTCCATAACGAATTTCTGCCACTAGACCATAATTGCCTTCGCGTTCAGCCGTCTCAGCCTCGTAACGATAACGCTCAATATTTTTCTTTTCGTTCTGAATCTTTTCAATAAAGGAACGTTCCGTCTCCCAACGCGACTTGATCTTAGAACGTTCGTCGTTCAGCTCTGCTATCACTTTAGAAAGCTCGTTGATTTTCTTGGTGTCATTTTCGCGTTTGATAGCCTCTCTTTCAATCTCCAACTGACGAATCTTACGCTGAATGTTCTCCAATTCTTCTGGCAAAGAATTTATCTGCAGTCTCAGACGTGACGCTGCCTCATCGACGAGGTCGATGGCTTTGTCAGGAAGGAATCTGTTTGAAATGTAACGTGTTGAAAGTTCAACAGCAGCGACTATAGCCTCGTCGAGTATCCTCACCTGATGGTGATTCTCGTATTTTTCCTTAAGACCTCTCATAATGGAAATCGCCGCTTCTTCTGAAGGTTCATCGACCATAACAATCTGAAAACGACGTTCAAGTGCCTTGTCTTTCTCAAAATATTTCTGATATTCGTTTAATGTAGTCGCTCCAACAGCTTGCAGTTCGCCACGAGCAAGAGCTGGTTTTAAGATGTTAGCTGCGTCCATCGCTCCGTTTGATGCACCTGCGCCTACGAGAGTATGTATCTCATCGATAAAAAGAACTATTTCGCCCTCGCTGTCAACGACTTCCTTCACAACATTCTTCAGACGTTCCTCAAATTCGCCTTGATATTTAGCTCCTGCTATAAGAGCTCCCATGTCGAGAGAAAATACTTTCTTTGATTGAAGATTCTCAGGCACATCGCCACTCACAATTCTCTGCGCAAGACCTTCGGCGATGGCAGTCTTACCTACACCTGGCTCACCTATTAATATCGGGTTGTTCTTGGTTCTTCGCGACAAAATCTGTAACACTCTTCTTATCTCATCGTCGCGACCAATTACTGGATCTAACTTTCCATAAGAAGCTAATTCGTTGAGATTGCGTGCGTAACGATTTAATGAATCGTAATTCTGTTCGGAATGGGGACTGTCGACCTTCTTTCCTCTACGAAGCTGATTGATAGTCTCTTCCAATTCTTTACGCTTGATATTGTTGTCTTTCATCATCTGTGATGCGGAACATTTGGTGTCAAATATTCCAAGCAAGATATGGTCGATGGAGACATAATCGTCTCCCATTTTCTTCGCTTCGTTAAGGGCATTTTGTAATGCCGTGTTAGATTCGTTGGAGAGGTAAAAACTTCCGCCTTGAACCTTAGACAATGACGAAATGGCTTTGTCCAAAACCTGATTGAAAATATCAATGTTGACGCCTAATTTTGCAAACAGATTCGGAATCAGATAGTCGTCAGACTTTATCAAAGCCTTCAAAAGATGCACGTTTTCAACTGATTGATTACCATTCTTTTTAGCAATCTCCTCAGCATTTTTTATCGCTTCCTGAGATTTCACTGTAAATTGATTAAAATCCATTTTGTGTAATTTTTGGTTGTTTGTTTATTCTTTTATTTTTGGGCGTTCCGGCAAGCCGTCGGGCTTTCCGCTATATCTTTGCTCGCTCCATCTCCACCCCGCTCACAGTCGTTGAGATTGTCGAAACTCTGGTCACTTCGACAGGCTCAGTGACCCGCCCCACATCACGCTCCCAATGAAAGCTCGCAAAGGATGCCGCTTCAATCCCTAACGCTCCACGCCGCCGTTTAATCAAATTTTTTTCCATTCAAAAAAAATGACATTTTGTCACCTCAAAACAATAAACAAGTGGAAATAAAAAAATCTCTAAAAAAACATAATTTTTAAACAATAAAAGCGACAGATACACATTATTATATGTAAGTTTTTATTATCTTTGCACAAATTAAAAAGTATCCTAACGAAATGAGTAAAAATATAAGCAACAACATTTTACGCGTAACACTCATCTTATTGATTTCCTTTTTAAACATTTCTAGCTTGAAGGCGCAAATGAATTGTGAAATAGAACTCGCTGAAGGAATAACGATGCCGATATGTTATGGTGAAGATGTTACACTGAACGCACCTTATAATCAAGATTATGTATATCAATGGACAAGAAACGACAATGATATTATTGGCGAAACTAGTTTCCAACTTACTGTAACTGTCACGGAAGACAATGTGAGATATGGCGTGAAAGTAATGAATGTGCAGACACAGGAACAATGCAGCGATGAGATTACAATCGATATGATGCCTCCTTTTACCATTGATTTTGAACAAACTCAGCTGACTTGCAGTAATAACAATGCGGAAAACGGTCAGAATGCAAAAGTCATTGCAAGCGCTTCTGGCGAAGGTTTTATATCATTCTCATACGAATGGGACGATGTATGGACAAATCCAAGCAATCCTCAAGAAGCTATTGGACTTAAAGCATGGAAAGAATATTCCGTTAATGTGACAGGCATTACCGCTCAAGGCGACAGTTGTAGTCAGACAGCCTCTTTCATACCAAAAGCCTACCCTAACCCTACATTGAAAATCGTCTCTGATCCTATGGACACAGCCTATATACAGAATCCTTACGTGAAATTCAGTTTTGAAGGTAACTTGGATTCGATAGAATATAACTCATGGTCATGGGCGTTTTTCAACAACCCTGACAATCCTAATGAGATAAGTAGCACATCAATAGAGCAAGAGCCTACCAATGTCTATTATCAAGAATCAAAATCAGGAAGTCCTTACAGAATAGAGCTGAACATAAAATCAGCTGATTATGGTTGCGACACCACATTCTCAGCTGACATGATTGTTCTTCCTGTAAAATTGATTGTCCCTAACGTATTTACCCCTAATGGCGATGGTATTAACGATTATTTCATCATCGACAACGACCCAACAGGAGGAACTGACGAAGAAAACACTGAAGAAACCAGAGGATTTGAATATGAATCATATAATGCTTTAAACGATTATTATCTCAGAACAGAGTTGACAATTTTTAACAGATGGGGAAGAATCGTTTATAAGTCAAATGATTATAAGAACGATTGGGATGGCGGCAAACTCCCTGACGGAACATATTTCTACGTTCTAGAATGTGTCGGTGAACAAAACAACCATCGTTATCAAGGTTCGGTGACAATCTTCGGAAGCGGACGATGAATTGAAACAATTTTAAATAATAAATGTTAAGAAGGCAAACATCAATATGAAAAGACTCATTTTATCATTAGTAGTATTATTAAGTTTGATAGCATGTGAATCAAAGTCTGGAAAGCTTAGCCCTGATTTGGTTAACAATCCTAATACAGCAGATGGTATTAAAAAAGGTGCTAGCGCTCCAGCGATTCAGTTTGAAAAAACAGAACACGATTTTGGAAAGATACTACAAGGTGAACAACTTACATACACATTCCGTTTTAAGAATGTGGGTAATGCTCCGCTCATCATCACAAGCGTTGAAAAAACATGTGGATGTACTTCTCCTAGTTACTCTAAAGAACCAGTAGCTCCAGGCGAAAGTGGCAAGGTCACTATCACATACGATAGTAAAGGTCACAAAGGATTTCAAAACAAGCGCATTATTGTAAATGCTAACACTACTCCATCGGAGACAGTCTTAAGAATAAAAGCACAAGTAGAAAATATTAACACATTTTAAATAAGTACAATATGAACATTTTAAACATGTTTTTGCTTCAAGCAAGCGCAACAGGCGCACAAGGATCTTCATGGTCAAGCCTTTTAATGATCGTGGCTATTTTCGTAATCTTCTGGTTATTCTTCATCCGTCCACAGAATAAGAAAGCCAAAGAACAACAAAAATTCCGTGAAAACTTACAGAAAGGTGACAAGATTGTTACTATCGGCGGTATACACGGCAAAGTCGACGAAGTTAAAGAACACACTGTCATCGTCAGCGTTGACCACAACACAAAGATTGAATTTGAAAAATCAGCTATCATTCCTAACGCAAGTCAAGTAGGTGGCGCTTAATATTATTTAGATGGTAAGAAAAAAACAAGAATCACAAACGCTGCATCAATTCAGCAATATTTTCTTCTTTGTAACCGTAGCGGCATTGTTATGGCTGATTATTAAACTTTCGGCTAACTATGTTGTCACGGAACCTCTTACCTTAAATATGAAAGACGCACCATCTGATTTGGTTATAACAAATGAAACACAAAAAATTAACGTCACTTTATCGACAAGCGGCTTCGAGTTATTAAACTATTATTTCAAGCCTACGTCGAGACGTAAAGTTGACATATCGTTAGAGGAGGTGCCTTTGCATAAAAACGGCGAAGGCTCCTACTCTTTCAGCAGCAGCTTCGCTAAAGAAAAAGTGGCTAAGTTCCTTACCATTGAGCCGAGCGAAGTGTCGTTCGACGACAATAGAATAATTCTCAATATGGAACAACTCGATTCCATAAAAATTAAAGTCACTCCTGATTTACACCTTACCTACGATAAACAATTTAATCGTCATGGCAAGATTCAGATAACACCTGATTCCGTTACCATCTATGGACCAAAAAACAAACTGAAAACCATCGATAACGTCTATACTCAGAATGTTGACATTAAGAATGTTAATTCCAATATTGATATTGATGTCCCTCTTCAGCTTGAAGAAATGATTAAATCAAGCAATAAGAATGTTAACATAAAAGTGTTTGTTGAGAAATATACAGAAGCTATCGCTAATGTGAAAATAAACAATACTTCGCAAAAAAAATTAAGACTTTTCCCAGATAAAGTTAAAATAAAATATATTGTGTCTCTGACAGATTACAATATAATTAACGACAAATCATTCGTTATCAATATTGACAGTGCAGACATCTCAACAGAAAATAATTTCTTACCTGTATATTTAGTTGACTATCCTAATAACACCAAAATAACGAGTATAGAACCTAAAGAGGTGGAATATATTATTATTGAGGAAGATGAAGATTAATAGGATTGGAATAACAGGTAACATCGGAAGCGGTAAGAGTTTGGTTTGTAAGATTTTTGAACATCTTGGTATCAACACATTCCTTTCTGATGAAGAGACAAAGAGACTTTATTTGCTTCCTGAAATAAAGAAACAGATACTCGATTATTTCGAAGATGAAGTCTATTTCAACGACGGAACATTAAACAAGAAACTTCTCTCCTATCATCTTTTTAAAAATCCTAAAGCATTGCAATTCATCGAATCGGTCTTATATCCACAATTAAACAAGACTTTTGACCAATGGTGTGAGCGACAAACCTCAGACTACGTATTGTTTGAATCGGCGATACTTTTTGAGAAAAAATTTGACGGTCAGTTCGACAAGATAATATTTGTTTCTGCTCCTGAAAACGTACGACTTCAAAGAGCCATGCTTCGCGACAAATGTGACGAAGAGAACGTCCGTTCGAGGATGCGACTACAGTGGAGCGAAAAAACAAAAATAGAGAAATCAGATTTCATCATCTACAATGACGGTAATGAAATGCTGATTCCTCAAATTCTTAAGATTCATGATTTATTAAAACGTTATTAATTATTGGACGTATGCGATACGTCCCAACAGTTCAATAACCGTATTTATCTTTCCATTTGCTTTTCAAAGCGTTTCTCATCTCACGTTCACGAGGATTGTTCTGTGGGTCGTAGAATCTAAAACCAGATAACTCTTGCGGGAGAAATTCCTGTTCCACGAAGTTACCTTCATAGTCGTGAGCATATTTATAGCCGTCGCTGTAACCGATGTCTTTCATCAGTTTAGTAGGTGCATTGCGCAGATGCATAGGCACGCTGAGGTTGCCAGTCTTACGCACCATTTCCTGAGCTGTATTTATTGCCATATAAGAAGCGTTGCTCTTTGGCGATGAAGCAAGATAAATGGCAGTCTGTGAAAGTATTATCCTGCTTTCAGGGAAACCGATCTTACTAACAGCGTCGAAGCAAGTGTTGGCGAGCAGTAATGCGTTAGGGTTGGCGTTGCCAATATCTTCTGAAGCGAGTATCAACATACGTCGTGCGATGAAGAGAGGGTCTTCGCCGGCTTCAATCATACGGGCGAGATAATAAACAGCAGCGTTAGGGTCAGATCCGCGCATCGACTTAATGAAGGCAGAGATAATGTCGTAGTGCATCTCCCCTAACCTGTCATATTTCAAGAGATTGCTTTGGATATATTGAGTCGTGACCTCGTTATCGATGATTAGTTCTTCCGCTTCTGGATTCGCTTCATCGAGCATACCTACAACCAAATCTATAGCATTGAGCAGCTTACGTGCATCGCCTCCGCTGATATGCAGGAGCGCTTCTTTTTCTTTGAGAGTTATCTTCTTGCTGCAGTCCTTCTCTAAGATAGGAATGGCATTGTTGATAAGTTTTTCCAGATCATTTTTTTCTAATGACTTCAAAACATAGACCTGACATCTTGAAAGCAAAGGTGAGATGACTTCAAAACTAGGGTTTTCGGTAGTAGCACCTATTAATATTACGAGACCTTTTTCTACAGCGTTAAGCAGAGAATCCTGTTGCGACTTGCTGAACCTATGAATTTCATCTATGAAGAGAATCGGTGTGTCTGGAGCCATGCGTGCTCTGTCGAAAACTTCCCTTACATCTTTAACTCCGCTGCTGACAGCACTCAGCACATAAAACTGACGTTTCACCTGTTTGGAAATTATGGAAGCGAGAGTCGTCTTTCCCACTCCTGGAGGCCCCCAGAAAATCATAGAGTGAACTCTTCCGCTTTCGATAGCTCTCCTTAAAACAGCATTCTCTCCGACAAGATGTTCCTGTCCAATATATTGATCCAAAGATGTAGGACGCAGCCTTTCTGCCAAAGGTATCGATTGATATTTCATTGCAGTAACATAATTTCTCTTCTTCCTATTTTTTGCAAATATAACACAAATTATCACAATACTTTGCCAAATCCCTTTAAAAAAACATACATTTGGTAAAATATATATTTTTACTTAAATGTACTCTGTGATAAAAAATCATGCATATCAAAAAAATGCTATCTTTGTACTACGTAAAATTTTTTAATCATGAGAAAAATCAGCACATTATTACTTACAATGTTTATGTTACTATTAAACATTGAGTCACAAGCTTGTACTAATTTCCTTGTAACTAAAGGAGCCTCTGTCGACGGTTCTAATTTCATCACCTACGCAGCCGACTCTCACATCAGATACGGAGAGTTATATTTCACTCCTGCCACTGACTGGACACCAGGCAGTATGAGAACTATTTACGACCGTGGAACAAATGCCATTAGAGGCTACGTGCCTCAACCTGCGCATACTTATCAAGTAGTAGGTTATATCAATGAAAATCAGGTAGCATTGGGAGAAACCACTTTTGGAGGAAGAACAGAACTCATCGACCCTGAAGGTATTATCGATTACGGCAGTCTGATGTTTATGGCATTGGAACGCAGTACATCGGCTCGCGAAGCCATCAAGATAATGGCCGACTTAGTTGAAGAATACGGCTACGGCAGCGACGGCGAGACTTTTTCCATCTCAGACGCTAACGAAGTCTGGTATATGGAAATAATAGGTAAAGGTTACACTCCAAAATACGACAAGAAATTGAACGATACTGTCAACGCAGACAAAGGCGCAGTGTGGGTCGCTATAAGAATACCTGACGGTTACGTCTCTGGTCATGCCAACGCAGCTCGTATAACAACCTTTCCTCTTCGTGACGGCAAGAAATCTATAACCGACAAAGATTGGAAAAAACTTTATAACGAAAACGTTGAGATTATCTACAAACACGACATTATCGACTTTGCAAAAAGAAAAGGCTACTTTAACGGAAAAGACGCTGACTTCGACTTCAGTGCAGCCTTCGCTCCTGTCGATTTCTCCGCAGCACGTATCTGTGACCTCCGCGTATGGATGATGTTCAACGATGTATGCGACGGCATGGAAGAATATTGGGATTATGCGACAGGAAACAACTTAGACAATCCAAGAATGCCGCTATACGTAAAACCTAATAGAAAGATTTCTCTAGACGATATGATGTATTTCATGCGTAACCATTTCCAAAACACCGAGTTAGACAAGTCGCAGGGTTTTGGTGCTGAGCCTTTTGGTTCACCATATCGCTGGACCCCACTCTACTGGGAATACGAAGGAAAAGAATACTTCCACGAAAGAAGCACAGTGACACAACAGACAGGCTTTTCATTTATTGCACAGACAAGAAACTGGTTGCCCAATGAGATAGGCGGTATTATCTGGTTCGGCGTTGATGACACAAACTCAACGGTTTACACTCCTTTCTACTGCTCAATTAGCGAAGTCCCTGAAGAGTTCCGACAAGGCAACGGTAATATGATTACATATTCCGACAACGCAGCGTTCTGGGTATTCAACAGAGTGGCTCACTTCAAATACCTATTCTATAACAGAGTTATTGGCGATATTCAGAAGGTGCAGAAAGAATTGGAAACGACATACCAAAAACAAGTAATAAACAATGACGTTCAGGCTTTAGCATTACTTGAAATATCGAAAGAAAAAGCAATCAATCATCTGACAAAATTCTCTTCCGATGCCGGAAAGAACACAGTGAGACGCTGGAAAGAATTAGACAACTTCTTATTGGTAAAATATCTCGACAGCAATATCAAACAAGAAGAAAACGGCAAGTTTATCGACAACGGACATGGTTATCCCGCAAGACCAAAACAAGCCGGTTATCCTGACTCATGGAAGAAAAGAGCAGTCGCAGACACTTTGCGTTAGGGATTGAAGCGGCATCCTTTGGGAGCTTTCATTGGGAACGGGATGTGTGGCGTGTCACTGAGCCTATCGAAGTGACCAGCGTTTCGACAAGATAAAATTATTCATATAATCCTTAACAAACCTCTATCGATATTGTCAATATTTATATCGAGATTATCTGTTTGACTGGTGTGATTATCTGTAATACTTTTGCATTGTTAAATGATAAAAAACAAAATCGAAGACAAATTGTTAAACATTAAACATTAACTTAAAAATACTAGACCATGAAAAGCATTAAAGGCACACAGACAGAAAAGAATCTGTTGAAATCATTTGCAGGTGAATCCCAAGCACGTTCACGTTATAAGTTCTTCGCATCAAAGGCTCGTAAGGAAGGTTTTGAACAAATCGCTGCTGTTTTTGAAGAGACAGCCGAACAAGAAAAAGAACATGCAGAACGTTTCTTCAAGTTTTTGGAAGGCGGCATGGTAGAAATCACAGCAACATTTCCAGCTGGTGTTATCGGCAGCACAATGGAAAACTTACGCGCAGCCGCAGCAGGCGAAAACGAAGAATGGGCTGACTTATATCCAGAATTCGCTCGAGTAGCAGATGAAGAAGGATTCAGTGCTATAGCAACAGTATGGAGAAAAATTTCAGAAGTAGAAGCATTCCACGAACAACGCTACCTCCGCTTATTAGCTCGCGTCGAAGCTGGACAAGTGTTTGAACGCGACGAAGAGATAGAATGGCAATGCCGTAACTGCGGCTATGTACACAAAGGAAAATCTGCTCCTAAGATGTGTCCAGCATGCGCTCACGAACAAGCTTACTTCGAACCAAGAAGAGACAACTATTAATATTTAACTTAACATACACAAAAAAGGGTGAATGCCAAAAACATTCACCCTTATCTTTTGTATAAATCAATTGATTACAGGCACATCTCGTAAATCTTGATGACATCTTCTTGGGTCAGAGTCTTGAACCCTTTCAACACATTGCCGCCGCAGGCTTTGTATGCCATCTCAGCAAAATGTTCCTTGCCTATTCCAAGTTCTGTCAATGAGCCTTGAAGTCCTAATGTCTTGAAGAAGAAATCGTAAAGACGTTGGATGCCTTCTTTAGCTATAGCCATAGGTTCTTGATTTGCATTTACGCCAAACACGTTTACAGCGAATTGGACGTATTTGGAAACGTTAGTTTCATCTAAGCAATATTCCATCCAACGTGGCGTGAGGATAGCGAGACCGAGACCGTGAGTGATGTCATAGAATGCCGAAAGCTGATGTTCCATAGGATGGCAGCTCCAAGCTTTTGCTCTGCCACCGTTGATAAAACCGTTGATAGCCCATGATGAAGTCCACATTAAGTTAGCACGAGCTTCGTAATTGTCAGGCTGTTGCATCGCTATCGGCGCATATTTCACTACAGTCTTAAGCATACCTTCCATGAAACAGTCGAGCATGAAAAGGTCTGGTTCCATATTGAAATAAACCTCGATGATATGCGACATTATGTCGACAGAACCGCAAGCTGTCTGATATTGACTTACAGAATAAGTGTTTGTCGGGTCAAGGAACGACACTTTTGGCAAGAGATGCGGGTCAAGGCGGCCAATCTTGTCGTTTGTTTCAGGATTGCTGACTACGCCGCCAGTATCCATCTCTGACCCTGTAGCAGAAAGCGTTAATATAGAAACTATTGGAAGTGCTTTCTCTATCTTCGCTCTTTTCTCGTTAAAGAAATCCCACGGGTCATGATCGACGCAAGCGCCTGCTGCCATGAACTTTGTAGCATCGATAGTAGAACCGCCGCCTACTGCAAGCAATACGTCGATATTATTGTCTTTACATATCTGCGCTCCTTTACGTACAGAGTCAATACGAGGATTAGGTTCAATGCCTGAGAATTCAAAGATTTCCATTCCTGACATCTTCAGTTCGTCAATAATCTTGTCGTAAAGACCAATCTTTTTGATAGAACCGCCGCCGTATGTCATCAGCACGCGTGTTCCGAATTTCTTAAGCTCTTCTCCAAGATGCGACATCTGGTTTTCACCGAAATAAACCTTTGTCGGTATGTTATAAATGAAATTATTCATGCTGATATATTTAGTTTTCTTTATTCTGCTTTATATGTAAGGTTGAAATTGATGCTGCCTGAAGCTTCAGTCTTGATGTCAAGACCAACGTAATTCAGTTCGCACTCTCCGCTCACTGTTGAGTTCCAGTTGAAAATCTTAGCGTTAGATATTGATGTTGTTGGACTCTTCAGGATGATGTCACATTCTATTCTTCCGTATTCTCCTATGCTCAGCGACTCATCGTATGAGTAGTCTTCAATCTTCATTCCTAATCCGCTGCAATATGCTTTCATCTCGATGTCGTTGATGACGCCATTGACGCCGTCTATCTTTATCGTCACATTGCCTTCTTCATCGTCTTTGGTTATAGAACCCGTTGTCTCGATAGTATCAGACACTGGTGGCAAGTTACTTCCTTCATATTTGATGTTGATGTTAGGAGTGATTTTGACGATGTAGTTACCGACAGCTTTATTAGCGTAATCGACATTGTCAGGGCCGCAGCTGCTTAATGTGAAAAGACATAAAGCTATTGCGCAATAAAACATTTTCTTGATTCTCATAACGTTTATTTTTTTTGATTTTATAATAAAAAAGACACATGAGAAATTGTTTGATTCATGTGTCTTTTTTAACGATTAAATGATTAAATTATTTTTTTAGTTTATTTTATTTCCTTCAAATGTCAAGGAACCTTCAATTGCCGATTCAACAGGAACTCCCATTACATTCATTGTAATAGAACCTGTTATTGCTGATGTCCAATTGATTATGCCGTTTGTGGGAGTAGAAACAGTTGCGCTTCCTAATGTCATAATCCCACTTACTTCACCAAGGTAATCATGAGTGAAAGTTTCTGTGAGTGTTATTTCACCCAAATGCATTCCTGTTTCATCGCATACTGCGTTAGAAACAAAGAATGGAGTTTCTCCGTCTGTAATGGTTACTGTAACATTGTTGGCCTCTCCGACTCTTGTAATGCTACAATAATAATTTTCTAGAGTATCAAAAGGGATTTCTTGGCTTACCTCACCCATCATGATAGAAATTCCACCTGTGATAACACCAGCATAATAACCTGAAAAATCTGCTGCATAATCCTTCTCCTTACCGCAACTACTTAATGCAATTGTTACAACTGCTAAAAAGCATACTAATAAAGTTTTAATTTTCATAAAAATAAGTTTTAAAAAATTGATAAAATGTTATTTTTTACTTTAAGCAAAGATAATAAAAATATTCGTTCATTCCGCATCGTAATCGATTTTAAATCCAGAAGCTTTAATATCTCCTATAACCTGTGATGTTGTGGCTACGGTATCATTTTCCATGAAATAAGTAACATATCCGCTTACAGGTACTTGCATTGAAATATAAGAGTTTACGGGTGCTTCTATATGTGGTGTAGTTGGCATAATGAGGTCTAATTCAATCTCACCATACTCCTCTGTATCAATTTCAGTCTTAATAGCACCTTCATATATATACATTCCATTCTCGTCGCAGTTGCCAATAAAGTTGATGTTTTGTTCGGTGCGGCCGACGTAAAGATGAAGTCCGTTGTTGGATTGATCGCATTGCTCTATTGTCAATGGAACCTCATCGATTGGATTTAGTGGGAAGTCATATTCCACATCGTCGGAGGTGACTGTTTTTAATAGCGGAGTTATTGTCATTGTATATTCCCCAACAAAATCTTCAGAATATCTACCGTATTTTTCCTTCTGTTGGGTTCTGTTACAGCTGCTTAAAGTTATGAACGACAATGCCCAAAGGCATACTGCTAATGTTTTTATTTTCATGACGTATGTTTTAAATAAATAAAGATTATTATTCAACAACTAATTTAGTCTTCATTTTATTGTTTTCTCTGTCAAAAGTTTCAACAAAATAAACACCTTTCAAAAAGTCTGACACATCTATAGTTGTAATAACATCTTCGCTTTCAAATGTTCTTATGAGTTTTCCTTGAATATCATATATATTAATCGATGTAATATCTTTTGAATATATGTTTACAAATGCCGACGACGGATTTGGATATATTTCTAAATTGTCATTAACATTATTAACATTATTTATTTCAGGAAGACTTACAAAGAAGTCCTCACCTTTTGATAACCAATTGAGACTGAAGTTATAGAACACCGTACAATAATCACCTTCGCCTTGATATGTTTCCTCTACATAGAGACCTATTGTATTGTCAGGGAGAATACACAATGATGAATAAGCTGAATTATAAGGGACGATACATCTACTTGTAGGCCAAGTTATACCTTCGTCGTAACTCACATAAACAGTCACGTCTCTTCTTGAAGTCCCTACTGGCAACGAATGCAAGAGTCTGTTTTTGTCATCACCATTATTTACTGATGTATAACGAATCATATCGCCATTACATGCAGGTGCGACTAACTCTGTCCATTCTGATGTAGTTGTCTGCCAAGTGATGCCACCGTCATCTGAAGTATTATACCATCTATTTCCATTATGTCTAATACTCATCAAGATACGTCCGTCAGCGAGTTCCGTTACCTTAGCCTCGTCGCCGCCTATTGACGCACGTTCCGACACTTTCCATGTATGACCGTTATCATCAGAATAGACAGCTCTGTTACAAACGACTTCTCTGTTCTCTTCACGCATTGCCACGACAAACATGATACGTCCCGATGATGTCAGCAGGCCGTTTCCTGAGCCGAAGAATCCGCCGAGCCATTTCTGACGATCTTCGTCTTCGCATTCCGCACCATAAATTTGAGGTGTGATGTCTTCTGGTTCTGTCCATGTACGTCCGTTGTCGTTACTTCTTGCAATATACATTCTCAAAGGATTCTCTGGTGTCGAGCCCCAGAAACCAGGTCCGCCTACGAAAGCTGCGATGAGTCCGTTGTCGTCGTTAGTCAATGCCAAGGCGCAGTCGCCGAATCCCTGTCCTACACCGGTGCCGTATGCTATGGTATAAGGCTCGCTCCATGTATGACCGCCATCGGTGCTGTAATTACAAAGAATATCGATGTCTTCTGGAAGGTCTCCGTTGTTGTATTTTCTTTTATCTGTGACTGCAACTATAGCTCCGTCTTTCGCTGTTATTACGCCAGGTATTCTGTAATTTTTTGAGTCATAATCGCCAGGACGAAGCAAGGTGGTACGAGCAAGTATTATCTCGCGACTTCCCACTGGAGAAGGATTTCTTATCTCGGCAGTCTCATTAACAGAGTTGACTTCAAAACAAGACATATCTATAAAGTTACCTTCGCCTGCATTATCAGCGACGTCGACAGTCAACCATAAGTAATTTATTCCTTGTTCAAGCTGACCGTTGAGTTCGCACAAAAACTCTCCCGACTGAGGAGCGCAGCTGCCGATTAAAGTGGCGTGCTCATGAAATCGGTTGTTGGCATAATCGTTAAGTCCCGTAGTGAAGACCTTAACTTCTTTGACATCCTGCAATCGTGTCGTTCCATCGAGACTTATTTTCACAGATTGTAAGTCTACTTTTTCCTCATCGCCGTTATATTGAACTATGACTTTTAAGATAAGTTCGTTGGAGTTCGACTGAGCCGTCAGTCGCGTCTCCTGCTGTAGCAATGCGTTTAATTCATTGGTGTTTCTCTCTTGGGCATAATGAGTTATTGAGGTCATCATTAATGATAATGCCACCACTGTAGTTTGTAATAGTTTTCTCATAGTTGTTAATTATTAATTGTTAATTGTTAATTGTTAATTACGGAGTATTCACCTCTCTATCTTTAGTCTTTAGACAATATATGTTTCAGAAGCGCGTTGCATCCTTCGATGACGTCTTTCCATGTTGCTTCAAAATCTCTTGTGTACCAAGGGTCTGCCACTTCGCCGGGACGTGAAGTATAACTCATCAGCATTGAGAACTTGTCGTCAGGGGCGTTGGAGAACATCTTCTTCAAGTTAGAGATATTACTATTGTCCATCGCGACTATGTAGTCGTAATATTCATAGTCCTTCTTTGTTATCTGTCGTGCTGTCTTGCCATCGCAGCCTATTCCGTGTTCCGCAAGTTTCTGTCTTGCTGGCGGATAAACAGGATTACCTATTTCGTATGTCGACGTAGCAGCTGAAGCTATTTCAAATTCATGACTGAGTCCAGATTTTTCAACAATATCTTTCATAACGAATTCCGCCATTGGACTGCGGCAGATATTTCCGAGGCAGACGAAGAGTATTTTTTTCATGTTTGCTTAAGGTTTAAGGCTTAAGGTTTAAGGCTTAAGGTTTAAGCACATTCACTTTAAACCTTAAGCTTTAAACTTTAAACTAAATTTTCTTTCTTTTAATTAAATATGATGTAAGCACCTGATCATATGCTTTATTGATGTCGGCTTCAACGTAATCGATTTGATACTGATAGCAATGACGCAGAAGTTCATCTTTCTTTGCTGTCATTATGCTTTCGTATCTTTCCTTAATTTCCACTGGATTAAGTTTCAAGGTCTCCCCAGTCTCCAAATCGACAAAACGATGCGGACGATTCTCATAGTCAAGTTTTTGTTCGTGAAGAGAGTCGTGCACGTGAAACAGTATCACCTCATGTTTATTGTAACGAAGATGCTCCAATGCAGCGAATAATTCCTTATAAGAATTGAGATTATCAAGCATGTCGCTGAAGATAATGACGAGGCTTCTCTTATGCGTCATCTCCGCTATCTTATGAAGGCACTGAACCGTGTCGGTATGCGATTTCACGTTTTTGTCGTAAGGCAGCATCAGTTTGTCGAGTTCGCTATAAACCATATTAATATGCACTCTAGACAGTTTTGCAGGGGTATGCAGAATAACGTCGTTGTCAAAGGTTGTAAGACCTACGGCATCGCGTTGACGGCGCATCATCTCGATGAGAGCTGCACTGCTATAGACGGAAAACCATAATTTGTTAGGATGATCGAAGTCGAGTTTCTGCTGCACTGGAAAATGCATACTCGAACTCTTGTCGATGACTATCTGACAACGAAGATTGGTTTCTTCTTCGTAGCGTTTTACGAAAAGTTTCTCGGTTCTTGCGTAAAGTTTCCAGTCAATATTTTTGGTCGGTTCTCCAGTATTGTAGAGACGATGTTCAGCAAATTCAACTGAGAAGCCATGAAAGGGACTTTTATGGAGACCTGTGATAAAGCCTTCCACTATTTGTCGTGCTAAAAATTCGAGACTTCCCAGTTGAGCTATATTGCTGACTTCTATTGGCATTTAATATTAGATAAGTTTCTTCAATTTGTCTTCGAAAACTTGTTTTGCTGCGCCGCCTACGTTTTTGTCAACTACTTGACCACCTTTGAAATAAAGAACTGTAGGAACGTTCATGACGCGATATTTAGCTGCTAAGCCTTGGCATTCGTCGATGTCTGCTTTGAAAACTTTAGCTTTGCCAGCATATTCTTCCGATAATTGGTCCATATATGGAGCTATCATGTTGCAAGGTCCGCACCATGTTGCGCCAAAATCTACCATAACAGGAACTTCACTTTGTAATACTTCTACTTCGAAAGTAGCGTCTGTAATTTGCATTGCCATAACTATAATTTTTTAAATGTTAATACTGATTATTTTTTGCAAATATAATAAAAAGTCTAAAGTCTAATGACTAAAGACTAAAGATTTTTTTGAGGGGGAATAAAGGACGTAAAGGTACATAAGGCACTCTATGGTTATAGAGTGCCAGATTCTTCGTATGGACATGGTCTGTCGCGTCCAAGTCCATTGTCTGTTGACAATAAAAAAGAGCTTGAGATTGAACGAATCTATTCTCATGTTTAGTAAGTTATCATTTCATCAGTTCATACTTAACGTAATCCTTATCTCTCAGCAGTTCGAATATCTCTTGCGCGTCAATCTTGCCTCTTTCTGGATGCAGCGAACAAACTATATTGTCAGTTCTGTCGATGAAATGAACAGAATATGGTTGATTTCCTTTATGCTTTTTTATGATATTGACAAATTCCATGCTTCTTTCTTTGTCGAGGATATCGGTGAAGATGGAAAATCTCACCTCACGGTTTGTCTTTTCCAGCAATGTATCCAAGAGTTCCACTTTAGCAATCTTGAAACGTTTCTCCTTCTTCATCTCCTTAGGTGCGTCAGGATTGTTGTCGTTCGGATTCTTAACTTCATACGAGAACTCTCTTATCGTTCCCGTCACCAAAACTGGAGTTCCTACTACAAGTAGAGGATTCATCCTCATAAAGTCTTCCTTAAACAACCTAAATTCATAACTTCCCGATTGGTCTTCAATGCGATACTTGCCGTAGTCTGTACCTTTCTGCGAGGTGAATCGTTCTGCCGATGTCACCATTCCTGCCATCATCAGGACCAGACCATCTCCCTTTACTTCGATTGTATTTGCAGCGTCTTCTAATTTGATATTGGAGAAATATCGAATCGTATCTTTATACATATCAAGAGGATGTGAACTCATGTAGAATCCGACGAGTTCTTTTTCCATTTCGAGTTCCTTTATCTGCGACCAGCGTTCGCATTCAGGATAATTTATCGTGAATGTATCCAAACTGTCTTCCTCGCTTTCGGCAAATAAGTCGAATTGGGCGTTGTTCTTTCTGTCGAGATAAGTGGCGACAGATTTTATCGCTTTTTCTATGAAGGTGGTCTTCTCTCCCTCAGCAATGTAATAGAACATAGCGCGATGCATTCCTTCAAAACAGTCGAACACACCTGCGCCAGCAAGGGATTCAATTGATTTTCTGTTGACACCTTTGCCGTTCATTCTGATTAAGAAATCAGCGAAGTCTTTGAATTGTCCGTTGGCGTCTCTTTCATCGGTGATGGCTTTGATAACGACCTCTCCCACCGACTTCACCGCTCCCATACCGAAGCAAATCTGACCTTTCTGGTTTACAGTGAATTTATATTCTGAATCGTTGACACTAGGCCCTAACACATCAATCTTCATGCGTTTGCACTCGTCAATCATAAAGACTACTTCCTTGTTATCTCTGATGGAACTGTTCAATACAGCTGCCATGAACTCAGCGGGATAGTGAGCTTTAAGATACGCAGTCTGATATGCCACCCACGAATAACATGTTGCGTGTGATTTGTTGAAAGCATACGAAGCGAATTTCTCCCAATCTTTCCAGATATTTTCGAGTATCTTAGGGTCGTGACCATTAGCCTCGCCTTGTGTCATAAACTTGCCCTTTAGTTCTTGCATCTTGTCGATGAGTTTCTTACCCATAGCCTTACGCAAGGTGTCAGACTCGCCACGTGTGAAACTTGCGAGCTGTCGCGACAGAAGCATCACCTGCTCCTGATAAACGGTAACGCCGTAGGTATCTTTGAGATATTTCTCCATGATAGGAATAGGGTAAGTAATCGGCTCCTTGCCCGTCTTACGAGCGATGAATGTCGGGATATAATCCATAGGACCCGGACGATATAAAGCGTTCATAGCTATAAGGTCTTCAAAGACAGTCGGTTTCAGTTCACGGAGATATTTCTGCATTCCTGGAGATTCGAATTGGAACGTTCCAATAGTATTTCCAGAACTATATAATTCGTATGTTTTCTTGTCATCAATAGGAATATTGTCGATGTCCAAGTCGATGCCATGAGTTTTTTTGATATTAGACAAGGCATCTTTTATCTGAGTTAATGTTTTGAGACCGAGGAAGTCCATCTTGATAAGACCCACATTTTCAACCACGTGACCATCATATTGAGTCACGAGAACATCTTCTTTTGTGTCCTTATCTTTGATGGTACACAACGGAGCATAATTTGTCAAGTCGGAAGCTCCGATGATAACGCCGCAGGCATGAATTCCAATCTGACGGTTGGTATCTTCGAGCTGTTGGGCATAGGTGAGCATCGTTGAAATATTATCATCATCACCTTCAAGTAATGCTTTAATTTCAGGGACATATTTAAAACAGTTCTTGAGGTTTACCTTTGGAGACTTTCCTTTTTCGTCTTTAATATTATCAGGGAAACTCCTGTCCGGGATAAAACTCTTTATCTCATTGACTTTTGGAATCGGGACTTTCTGCACGCGGCTCACGTCAGCGATAGACGATTTTGTCGCCATTGTACCGTATGTAATAATATGAGCCACCTTTTCTTTTCCGTATTTATTTGTCACCCAGTCGAGCACTTTACCTCGACCGTCATCGTCGAAGTCGACATCGATATCGGGAAGTGAGATACGGTCGGGGTTGAGGAAACGTTCAAAGAGCAAGTCATATTTTAAAGGGTCAACGTCGGTGATTCTTAGGCAATAAGCCACGACTGAACCAGCAGCCGAGCCACGGCCAGGACCTACAGATACGCCGAGTTCTTCGCGAGCGCCTCTGATATAATCCTGAACGATAAGGAAGTAACCTGGGAATCCCATGGTCTTCATAATATGAAGTTCAAATACTATACGTTCATGCTGTTCTGGGGTAAGTTCTTTACCGTAGCGGCGTTCTGCGCCTTCCCAAGCGAGTTTCGCGAGATAGTCTGCCTCTAATTTGATACGGTAGAGTTTGTCGTAGCCGCCGAGTTTTTTTATTTTTTTCTCACCGTCTTCCCTACTCATCACCACTTCGCCTAATTCATTACGAGTGAATTCGTTGAAAAGGTCCTCTTCAGTGAACTTCTGACGATATTCTTCTTCGGTGCCAAAGTCTTTAGGGATGTCGAAAATCGGCATGATAGGGTCTGAATCGATGGAATAAGATTCAACCTTATCAGCAATCTCTTGCGTATTTGTCAATGCTTCAGGAATATCTGCAAAGATAGCACCCATCTGTTGCGGAGTCTTAAGCCATTCCTGCTTTGTATAATGCATTCTGTCGGGATCGTCGAAGTCCTTTCCTGTGCTGAGACATATAAGTCTATCATGAGCCTCACCATGTTCTTCCTCTACGAAGTGAACATCGTTGGTAGCGATAATCTTAGTGTTTGTCTTTCTTGCAAGTTCTATCAAGACCTTATTCACCTCCTGCTGACGCTCAAAAGTAGTTTTGTCGGCATTATATTTATCAGTCTCATGACGCTGAAGCTCAATGTAGAAGTCATCTTCGAAGAGATTTTTGAACCAATTGAGAGATTTCTCGGCTCCTTCGATGTCGCCGTTCATTATCTTCTGAGGAAGCTCGCCGCCGAGACATGCAGAACTTACGATAAGACCTTCGTGATATTTTTCTAAAAGCGAATGGTCGATACGAGGATTATAGTAATAACCATCAATATAAGCGATGGAACTCAGTTTACAAAGATTTTTATAACCCTGCTTGTTTTTAGCTAATATAATAAGGTGATAACCTCTATCAGCGCGACCGTCACGTTTGTCGATGCTCACTGGAGCGCAATATGCCTCCATACCGAATATAGGTTTGAAGAACTTCTTCTTAAGAAGATCTATCTCCACTGCAGCATCGTCTTTCTTTGCATCTTCAGTTTCTTTGTCGTTGAGAATCTTCTCCTGTTCTTTTATCTTATCTTTTATCTTACCGTTATATTTATTGGCAGCGTCGGCAAACTCTTTGATGCCGAACATATTTCCGTGGTCGGTAAGAGCCATAGAGAACATGTTGTTCTTGGTACATTTTTCAATGAGGTCTGGCACCTTCGACATGCCGTCGAGTATAGAGAAATGCGAGTGCACGTGCAAATGAGTAAACGTCTCTGGAACAAATGATTCTGTTTGGGGTGTTGCTATTTGCTTTTTCTCTTCATCAACTGTAGTTTCTTTTTTATTGGAGACTACTTTAATACCAGCGGCTTTAATCATTTCAGGATTATTCTGATAGTAATTGTCGAAGAAAGCATTGTCTTCATATATGTCGGCATTGTTCAAAACCTTTATGCGTAAGAGTTCTAGGAAGACACGAGCTGTAGCCTCAACATCAGCTGAAGCGTTATGAGCCATATCAAAACCCTCATTAAAGAGAATCTGATGAATCTCTGCGAGTTTCGGTTTCTTAAATTTACGTCCAAGACCGCCAGGTAACATACAGAAGTTAGCAGTCTTCTCAGTGCATGTATCTATGATATATTTTCCTTCCAAAGGATTAAAGCCTTTAATTCTAAGATATTCGCATCCTACGACATTGAGGTCAAAAGTGATGTTATGGCCGACGAGATATTTTACTTCTTTCACAGCTTCTAAGAAGATGTCGAGTACGTAGTTGAGATTCTCTCCCACTTTGAGAGCATGCTCCGTATTGATACCATGCACCATTGAAGCATTGATAGGAATGATAAAACCTTCAGGCTTGACGATATGATTCTGTGCCGATACGAATTTTCCATTCTCATCATGAATCTGCCATGCCAATTGTACCATTCTTGGCCAGTTGTCGAAATTAGTCAAAGGCGCATTTTTATCAAGAGGAAGACCTGTGGTCTCTGTGTCGAATATCAAAAACATAAAAACTCCGTTTTATTAAGGAAACAACTTACGCTATTATTGATTTTCAATGTCATAAAAACAAAGAAACATCTTTTCAAAGATAAGATTATTTTCTTAAGAAAAAGGAGTTGTTGAAAGATTTTTTTATCACTCCCATCCTCCACCTAAGGCTTTATATAGTTTCACCATAGTAATCTGTTTGTCGCGATAAGCATTGCTGAGACTCATCTGAGCGTCGAAGTAATTTCTCTGCGCATCTAACACGTCGAGATAACCAATCACACCATTAATATATTGCAGCTGTGCCAAATCCATTGTGACTTTAGCCGATTGCTCGAGCAGGAGACGCGTCTCATAAATTAGCTTGATCTTATCAAATTCAACCAAAGCATTCATCACATCATAAAAAGCATCAATCACGACTTTCTCGTATCTATAACATTCCTGCTCGTAAACAGCGAGTTGCGCCTTATGTCTGGCTTTGTTCTTTCCCATATTGAAGACTGGAGAAAGGAGATTACTTCCGATAAAAAACATTGGCGACGACAACAAGCTTGCGAACTCGTCGGTCTCAAATCCCAGGTCAGAGGTAAGAGCTATTTTCGGGAACATATTGGTATAAGAGACACCAACTTCAGCATTAGCAGCGATTAGTTTCTGTTCCGCCATTCTAATGTCAGGACGTCTTTCCAACAGGTCTGATGGCAGCCCCACAGGAATAGTGTCAGGCAGCACTACATTCTTGTGAGTATCCGTCCGCTCCACTCTTTGAGGGAAACTTCCCGACAATGCCAGTATCTCGTTCTCCTTTATTGCAATTTTCTTCTCTATGTCAGGAATCATCGTCGCGGTCTTAGCATACTCCAATTTAGCCTGCTGATATGAAGTCTCGTTGGTAAGACCTCCTTCAAAACGAATCTTGGCAAGACGCACACCTTCTTCTCTCGCCTTGAGAGTCTGTCTGACAATAAGCAGTTCGTTATCGAGAGCTATCAACTCGAAATAATTCTCTGCCACTTCCGACACCAAACTCATCATCAGAGCTCTTTGCCCTTCCACGGTAGAAAGATATTCTGCCATAGCAGCTTCGTTAGCCCATCGTATGTTGCCCCACAAATCTAGTTCCCAACTAATATTTGCCTTAACACCGAACTCCACATCATCACCGGAGCTTTCACCTCCGTAGTTAAGTCTCTCATTCTGAGCGTACGCTTTGGCATCTATACGAGGAAAATAGTCTGCATAATTAATCTTCTTTCTCACTGTCATCTCCTTAACCTTAGCGACAGCAATCTTCATGTCCTTGTTATTTTCCAAAGTATAATCGATGAGATTCCTTAAATTAGTATCAGAATAAATATTCCACCATTCCAAGTCAGCCCAACATGTAGAATCGTTGGTATATGAAACGAATGCATCTGGCATATCTATGTTCGTCCGTGTATATTCCCTTCCTAATTTGCAGGAAGATAAAAGCATAAGCGATATTATTACAATGATATATTTTCTCATGACATTTTTCTATTAAATTTATTTTTTACCTTATACACCATGACGAAGAAAAACGGCACCATGACGACGCCAAAAAGCACGGCGAATATCATCCCGAAGAAGACTCCTGTTCCTATGGCTTGACGACTTGCAGAGCCTGGGCCGCTTGATAGGACCAAAGGTATCAATCCTAATATGAACGCCAATGATGTCATCAATATCGGACGGAATCTCTGTCGCGTTGCCTCAACAGCTGACTGAACGACATCTTCACCAGCATCGACTTTTTCTTTGGCAAACTCTACTATGAGAATGGCGTTCTTAGCTGCAAGACCAATAAGCATGACAAGTCCAATCTGGAAATAAATATCGTTTTCCAAACCGCACATCCAAACTCCCAAATATGAGCCAAGAGCAGCAGCAGGCAGAGAAAGCAAGACTGCAATAGGAACCAACCAGCTTTCATATAAGGCGGCAAGAAACAGAAATACAAAGACAAACACCAAAGCTAAAACGACAGCAGTCTTGCCATCAGCCTGTTTCTCTTGATATGAGAGACCGCTCCATTCTACTTCAATGTTTTTCGGGAGATTGTTTTCCACTATCTCTTCCATCACTTTCATCGCTTCTCCCGAGCTATAAGCTTGTGCTGCCTGGCCTCTCACAACGACGCTGTTAAACATATTAAATCTGCCGATACTTCCAGGTCCTGTTGTGTATGAAGTATTTCCTAACGAACTCAAAGGTATCATTGTTCTGTTAGCACCTCTTACGTAGAAAAGATTGATGTCATTACGCGACTGACGATAATCGGCCTCAGCCTGGATATAAACACGATATACTCTATTGAAAAGATTGAAGTCGTTGACATAAACACTACCGGTGTATGCTTTCATAGTGGAGAAAATCTCTGTCATTGGAACACCAGCCAACTTGGCTTTGTCTCTGTCAACGTCAAAATAGAGCTGAGGGATATCCGACTTCAACGATGATGACAAGCCAGACAACTCCTTACGTTTTGAAGCATAGTACATCAAAGTGTCGGTGGCAGCGACCAAGTTGTCGAAAGTGGCGTCGGAACGGGCTTCTAACTGCATCTCGAAACCTCCAGATGAGCCCAATCCTGGAATGACTGGCGGCAGTGAGAGATACACCTTAGCCTCCGGATATTTAGAAAATTCTTTTCTAACCTTATCCATAACATCTTCAATGGTAGTGTCATCTCTGTCTTTCCAAGGCTTAAGTATTACTGTTAATTCTGTTGCCGACTGACTCGTGCCGAGACGTGAGCTCGAACCCACAACACTCTGAACATAATCCACCTCATCAAGCTTCATGAGATAATCAACGGCTCTGTCAGCAACTATTCGTGAACGCTCCAGTGTGGCATTCTCTGGCAACTCTAATTCGACTTTAAAATATCCCTGATCTTCAACAGGTAAAAAACTCGATGGTATTATATTATGAAGAGCAAATATAAAAATCAACACCATGCCAAACCAGAGAAGGACCCTTCTCGGATTCTTAACAAATTTTAAGATGATATTACTGTAACTATTTTCTCCATTCAAAAGGAGATTATTGATATTTCTAAAAACGAAATTTGTCTTGTTATTACTCTTTGGCTTTAATATCAAGGAACACATCACCGGACTTAATGTAAGAGCCACAATAGTAGAAATCAATACGGAAACTACAATAGTCACTGTGAATTGTCTGTATAAGATTCCTGTTATTCCTGAAAGGAAACTTACCGGCACAAACACAGCGGCGAGCACCAAAGACGTTGCGATGAGCGGACTTACCAGTGTTTCCATAGCTTTCTTCGTCGCTTCGTATGGCGACAGATGTTCATGCTCCATGATACGTTCCACGTTTTCTACCACGACGATGGCATCATCAACGACGATACCTATTGCCAAAACTAAACCTAGGAGTGTCAAAATATTCAACGAGAAACCGAATATCAGCATAAAGCCAAATGTTCCTATCAAAGATATTGGCACTGCCACCAATGGTATTACAGTTGCGCGCCAGTTCTGCAATGAAAGAAACACCACCAAGATAACAAGCAAAAGCGCTTCAAACAAGGTCTTATAAACCTCAGATATTGATTCTGAGATATAGGTTGTCATATCGAAAGGAATCTCATAACTCATTCCTTCCGGAAAGTTCAGGCTTATCTCTTCCATCATCTCCTTCACATCGTTTGCCACTTCCACGGCATTAGCTCCAGGAAGCATATATATTCCCAAAACAGCTGCGTTTTCACCATTGATGCCGCTTTCTGTGTTATATGACTGAGCTTCAAGAGATATTCTCGCCACGTCGCGGAGTCTTATCAAAGAACCGTCAGGATTGGCTCTCAGCACTATCTCCTCGAACTGTCCCACCGTTGAGAGACGACCTTGTGTTGTGATAGGCGTAGTGACATCGACACCAAAGACAGGAGCCTTACCTAACTCTCCAGCAGCTGACTCTCTGTTTTGATCTTTCAAACTGTTTTGTAAGTCGGCGATGGTGAGTCCGTAGTTAGCCAATTTATCAGGCTGAACCCATATCTGCATTGCATAATAGCGACTTCCTATGTTTGATACGCGACCGACTCCAGGGATACGTCTGATGAGATCCAAGACATTAAGTGTCGCGAAATTACTAAGATATATCTCATCAAACTTAGGGTCTGATGAAGTAAGACATATCGTCATGAGCTGACTTGGTGCTTGACGTTCAACATTGATTCCGTTTTGTATCACCTCTGCAGGCAGTCGCGACTCAGCAAGTTTTATTCTATTCTGTATATCAACAGCTGCCAATTCAGGATCGGTATTGATGTCAAAAGTGAGAGTCGCTGTGAAAGAACCTGAATTGGAACTCTTCGATTCCATATAAAGCATGCCAGGTGTTCCGTTAAGCTGCTGTTCTATCGGAGTAGCAACAGCTTGTGCGACAGTAAGTGCACTAGCACCAGGATAAGTGGCAGTCACCTTGACAACTGGAGGCGTTATCTGCGGATATTGATCTATTGGCAGAAGTGTCAAGCCGATAAATCCAACGATGACTATCAGCAATGATACAACAATAGATAAAACGGGTCTGTCTATAAAAAATGATACTTTCATAACGTACTTCCTTAATAATTATAGTAAAATTCAACTCTATCGCCAGGATTCAATTTATGATAGCCTTCTGTCACAATAAATTCACCTGCACTCAAACCTCTCTCAACGACCACATGATTATTTATCTCTGGACCTATCTCGATAAATCTCCTCTCTACCGTAGCATCCGAACGAAGCACATAAATATAAGCACCTCCTTTCTCTATGTCAACAGACTTCAGAGGAACTACATTGGCATTTTCCCTTACATCTAATAGCAGTTTCACTTTAGTAAACTGGCCAGGCAACAAGGTCCTGTTTGGATTTGCCATCTCGGCACGTACAGAAAAGGTTCCTGTAAGTTCATCAACTTGAGGAGCTGCAAAATCGACAAGGCCTTTATAAGGATAAATGGTATTGTCAGCCATTGTTATAGTGACACTAGGCTGCCAGGAACGTGTGGTGTCTCTTTGTCCTAATTCCACGTTTCTCTCTTTCGATTTAAGATAATCTAAGGCTGTCATGCTGAAGTCTATCAAGACAGTATCCATCTTAATGATAGTCGCCAAATGAGATTTAGAAGAAGAACCCACCAATGTTCCGAGATCTACTTCACTTTCCGTGATATATCCTGATATAGGCGAATAAATGGTTGTATAACTAAGTTCTAATTCAGCCTGATACAAATCAGCTTCACTCATCGACACAGAGGCTTGAGCTGTCTCGTATGCTGCAATAGCATTGTCTAAATCTAACTGACTTGCTGCGTTTTGTTCATATAAAGGACGTATCCTTTCCAAGTCGCGTTCCGCCTTACGAGCCTGAGCCTTGTCTTTGTTAAGTTGAGCCTTAGCTTTATCGACACGTGCCTTGTACCTATCCTGACTTATTATGAAAAGTAGCTGATTCTTAGATATATATTTTCCTTCCTCGAACATCATCTTCTCTAAATATCCTTCAACGCGTGCGCTTATCTCAACAAACTGCTGCGCCTTGATACGTCCAACATATTCGCCATAGATAGCCACGTCATCTTGTTTAACCTTCTCAACAGTGACGATAGGATAAACCTCCTGTGGTTCTTCTTTATCAAAATAAACAAATAAGACTACTGCTGTAATCAAAAATATGGCTAATGCAATTATGAACTTCTTGTTCATGATAATAAAATTGGTAAAAATATTATTTCTTTTCATATATATTTATTTTGAGTAAGACATCACAATGGATATACCAATTGTTAAACAACTGATATATCGTATTTTATAAAATAATAATGTATTTCTTGACTGTGGAAGTTGTGGAAATTATACACATTTGTTTAAATTTAAAAAAAGTCGGCCTATGAGAACCGACTTTTTCTTTGGTCAAACATTAATTTTCTTTTTGCGAAAAGCACTGGTATGAAACAAACCAAAAACAACAAAAAACAAATTTGCGATACCAGCATTGTTTGATCCTAAAAACAACCAACCAATTTTGTAGCAAATGTACAAACTATTTCATTAAACATTAATTAACAAATAAGTTAACGGGCGAATTTAATAAGTTAAAGGAAATACCTTGTTCCCATAATAGAAAAAAAGTAGCTTTTCATAGTGAGAAACAACAATTTTATTGAATTGACTTGTTCAGTCTCTCTTCTAAGGCAAACATAATATCTCTGTATTTTGCAGCCTCCATGAAGTCTAGTTCTTTGACGGCTTTCTCCATTTCCTTCTTTGCTTCTAAAATGGCCTTTTTGATTTCTTTCTCCGACTGATAAACTGAATGTGATTCCTCAGCGACAGACCTAACTCTTTCTTCGATAGTAAGATAATCCTTATTTTGTTTAGATGTGTTCTTGCTTAATGAATTGTCAATCCCCTTTGTAATCGTCTTTGGAGTAATGCCGTGTTTTGTGTTGTATGCCATCTGAATCTCTCTTCTACGTGCAGTCTCGTCGATGGTTTTGCGCATAGAATCGGTTATCTTGTCTGCATACATTATCACGAGGCTGTTCGCATTTCTCGCCGCACGCCCTGCTGTCTGTGTTAACGAACGCTCTGAGCGCAAGAAGCCTTCCTTGTCGGCATCCATGATGGCCACAAGCTGAACCTCTGGCAAGTCCAAGCCTTCTCTCAATAAGTTAACACCAACCAACACGTCGAACTCACCGCTACGCAGTCCGTTCATAATCTCTATTCTCTCTAAAGTGTCAACGTCGGAATGTATGTATCGAGTCTTAACATTCAAGCTGTTAAGATAACGAGTGAGTTCTTCAGCCATACGTTTCGTTAATGTAGTGACTAGAACTCTTTGACCTCCATCAACGACTCTATGTATTTCGCCTACCAAATCATCAACCTGATTGGTGCAAGGTCTTACTTCAATCAAAGGGTCGAGAAGCCCTGTCGGACGAATAAGCTGTTCTACATAAATACCTTCAGTCTTTTGAAGTTCGTAATCGGCAGGAGTAGCGCTGACATAAACAGTCTGTCCTGTAAGCGACTCAAATTCATCAAATTTAAGAGGTCTGTTGTCCAAAGCCGAAGGCAGACGGAATCCATATTCTACTAATGTCTGTTTTCTTGATCTGTCGCCGCCATGCATTGCTCTAATCTGAGGAACAGTGACATGACTCTCGTCGATTATGGTGATAAAGTCATCAGGGAAATAGTCGATTAAGCAGAAAGGACGAGTCCCAGGTTCGCGTCCGTCAAAATAACGCGAATAATTCTCAATACCGCTGCAATAACCTAGCTCTCTAATCATTTCAATATCATAGTTGACTCTGTCTTCCAGACGCTTGGCTTCCTCGTGTTTACCGATTTCTTTATAGTATTCAACTTGTTTGAACATGTCGAGTTGGATGTCATGTGTCGCCGACTTTATCTTATCTTTAGAAGTCACGAATATGTTTGCGGGAAACAATGTAAGTGTTGAGAGCGTCTCGATACGCGTGCCGTTGACAGGCTCAAATGATTCTATCTCTTCAATTTCGTCGTCCCAAAATATTATTCTGTATGCGATGTCGGAATACGCAGGAAAGACGTCGAGGGTATCGCCTTTCACTCTGAATTTTCCGTGAGTGAACTCAACATCGTTACGGCTATAAAGAGAATCAGAGAGTTGACGCAACAAGTCGTCGCGATTTATCCTCTTGCCTACTTCTATGTAAATTACGTTGTTCTCAAAGTCTTTGGGATTTCCTATACCATAAATACAAGATACGGATGATACGACTATTATATCGCGGCGACCTGATAATAAAGAAGTTGTCGCACTGAGACGCAGTTTCTCAATATCATCGTTTATAGAAAGGTCTTTCTCGATATATGTATTGGTCTGAGGAATAAATGCTTCTGGTTGATAATAATCGTAATATGAAACGAAATATTCTACTGCATTATGAGGAAAAAATTGCTTGAATTCGCTATATAACTGAGCTGCAAGAGTTTTATTATGACTTAAAATCAATGCTGGACGATTCAATTCCGCCAACATATTAGCTATGGTAAATGTCTTTCCCGAACCCGTCACGCCAAGAAGTGTCTGATAGCGCTCGCCATTCAACACGCCCTGTTTAAGCTGCTCTATTGCTCGCGGCTGGTCTCCCGTCGGCTTAAAATCACTGATTAACTTGAAATTCATCTCTTTTCCTCCGTTTCTGTTGCTTCCACTATAGTAAACGACATTAATAAAGGATAATGATCTGATGTGGTTTGCTTAATTCTTTTATATTCAATAATATCAATATAATCATTATACCAAAAATAATCTATTCTTAACAATGGCAATGCTCCGCAGTATGTCTTTCCGATACCTCTCGACGATGTGATAAATGCGTCCTTTAATCCGGCTTTTGTCATTCTATCATAGGTGTATGAAAGCGGGGTGTCGTTAAAGTCTCCGCAGATGACTAATGGAATATCGTCCTCAGGAAGATTCTCAATCAGACTTTCTGTACTCTCAGTCCTACGTACAAATCCATTCTTCAATTTTGTTATCAACGACTTGCCATATACTTCAGAGTCTTTTACAATGTTTCTCGCGTCGTTGATATATTCTATTTCTTCGGGCGAAATGCCAAATGAATTGAAATGACAATTGACGAGGTAGAAACTCTTTTCTTTATCTACTTTTATCTTTTTAATATCTGCAAACTTACTAATCTTCTTATCTTTAAAGTATGATGAATTCTCTATCGGATATTTTGAGAAATAACTATTGCCATTATTTGCGTTGTAGCAATAATACTTGTATCCTATTTTACTTGAAAACTCAGAGGCTCTGTTTTGTGGCCATTTGCCTGATTCTTGAAGACATATAACATCAGGATTATGTGTCTTTATAAAGTTGATCAATGTGTTTTTGACTTCATCGACAGTCCTGGATTTTACCTTATAATCTCTGAAAACACCTACATTATACGTCATCACTTTTATCTGAGGTTCAGCATCCGAATTCTCTCCAAATGAATATGACTTGATGAAGCCTGGTATGGAGAATAGCAATGCTATGACAGGAATTAGTAACGTTCTTCTCGATTTTAATGAGATTAATATAATGAGAATTACGATGTTAGAGAAAAAAATTATCCAGAATCCTAATCCAAAAAACGCTGTCAATATGAATGTTGAAGGATTTATGAAAGGACAAAAAGCACATAGTAACGACGACAAAAGGGCTGCTATCCCGCAGACTCCAATTATAGACTTTCCTAATCCCTGAAAAAACGTGTTACGTCTTTTTGTATCCTTACCCTTTTCCATCACTTCTTGCTTTGTCTGAATAGAAATTCCTTTTCTCTCTCTGTTAAACTTGAATATCCGTTTTTAGCGATCTTCTCAAGTATTCTGTCTATTTCTTCTTGTTCCATAGCACGTTCAGCGTTAAATTGCTCATCAGTTTTTGGTCTTTGCTGATATTTGTCTGCATTTTTACTCTTAACTCTTATGCGTGCTTTTTTCTTGAATATTGTATAAAAATCAAAATCTCTCTTGATGAAATATGCATATAAAAATCCCCACAATGCGCCACCAAGATGAGCGACGTGACCGCCTGAATTTCCTTTTGATATGCTTAGAAAATCTATGATAACAAACACTATAGCAACCCATTTCATTCTGACATTTCCTAACAGAAATAGATTTATACTATAATCAGGATGATATGTCGCTGCTGCAATGAGTATTGCCATCACTGAAGCTGAAGAGCCTAGTGCCACAGCATGATTTCTCATATTCTCAAAAACAGGAAATGCATTGAAAACCAATATAAAGAACAAGGCCCCAAACAATCCTCCAACGATGTAGGTCCATAACAACTGCTTTTGCGATAAAAATTGTAAGAATATCTGTCCGCCATAATAAAGCATTAACATATTGAAAAACAGATGCCAGAACTCTTCTTGCAGGAACATGTATGTAAATAATGTCCAAGGTTTATCGGCTAATACAGAAAGGTTGGCTGGCACAGCGAATAATTTCGTTACAAAACTGATGTCGCTGATATTGAAGAGCCATGTGAACACGCTTATAAACAAACATATCACCCATATTGAAATATTGATTAACATCAATCTGGATAATACATTCCTTTGCAAGAAAAAATTTTTGATTCCGTCTAATATATTAACTTGAAATGGTCTCATAATCAATAAAGATTTCCTTTCTTTTTCCAGTAAAGAATTAAAATCAAGCCGAACAACATACCTCCGAGGTGTGCGAAATGAGCTACGTTGTCGATAGATGTAAATCCAGAGAACAACTCAATGACACCATATATTAGCACAAACCATTTCGCCTTGATTGGTATAGCGAAATAAATGTAAAGCGTTGAGTTTGGGAACATCATACCGAATGCGAGCAATATTCCGTAAACAGCTCCTGATGCTCCTACTGTCGTCAACAAGTTGAGATATTCGCTCATTGGTATGATTTGGTTTGCTGCAATCCTCACATTTTCATAACCTTGTAATGTTGTGACATATTGAATGTATTGAACTAATTCTTGTACGAGACCTGCTCCTATTCCACATACGAAGTAAAAAAGCAAGAATCTGTTAGGGCCCCAGATGTTTTCGAGAGTGTTACCGAACATCCACAGAGCAAACATGTTGAAGAAAAGATGCGCGAAATTGCCGTGCATAAACATGTATGTCACAAGCTGATACGGTTGAAAGTCGCTTGCACCCATGTAATGCAGTCCGAGATAATCTGAAAGATCGATACGGAGAACCATATCGCAGGCAATGGTAGCCAAGAAAAACAGAACGTTTATTATCAACAAGTTTTTTACAACTGTCGGGAGAACTGAGAAACCACCAGGTCTAAAATCGCTCATATTAATTTAGTCGTATTTTTAATTCATTAACATTCAATATTGTATAAATCTTCTTTCCATCTGGAGAGACTTCTGATACAGCGCAGCCAAACAATCGGTCTATAAGATCTTGCATTTCCACAGAGCTCAATGTCTGTCCCGATTTTATAGCTAACTGTGATGCTAGTGTCCTCGCTAAATTAAGTTTCTTATCTAACTTCAAATCAACGAGATTTGTTTTGTACAAGTCGAGTATTTTTTCAAGAAGTGCCACAGCGTCGTTGTTTTTGCTGTCGGCAGGCGTTCCGTTGATGACAAACGTTGTGTTATTCATCTGTTGTATTCTGAAGCCTATCTTCTCCAAATCAGGTTTTATCTCTTTTAAAAGAGAAGCGTCGTTGTGACTTAATGAGATATGTTGGGGAAAAAGCTCCTGCTGTGATGCCTCTACATTATTCTCCAGTTCTCTGAGAAACTTCTCATAAAGTATCCTCATGTGTGCAAGGTGCTGGTCTACAATAAGAAGTCCCGATTTCATCGTGGTGATGATATACGACTGCTGAAGTTGTATGTATAGGTTCTTACTCTCCACTACAGCAGCTGGAACTTCATCGAAGTTGCTTATCTTATTGATTTTGCTTGCTACAGTATCGTTATTGTCTTCATACATTATCCTCCAATTTCCTGGAGTGTGATTGCGTACAGGATTACTCTGTCTAAATGGATTGAAGCTTGGATCATAGTCGACTTTAGGCTCAATAACAGGTCTGTCCATTCTGCTGACCTCACCGAAATCAATGCCTAAATCTGGTGATACATCAAAATCCAGTAGCGGAGCTAAATTATTCTGACCTATAGATTTACGTACTGCAGAGTGAAGTATTGCATAAACTAACTTCACGTCTTGGAAATTCACCTCAGTCTTAGTTGGATGAATGTTGATGTCTATCTCTTTAGGGTCAATATCTATATTTATAAAATATCCTGGGAAACAATCTTTAGGAATAAGTTCCTGATAAGCGTTTTCTATCGCGTGATGCAGATAGGCGTGTTTTATAAAACGTTTATTAACAAAAAAATACTGTTCTCCGCGTGTTTTTCTCAAAAATTCAGGCTTTACAATGAACCCGTTTATCGTTGCTGTCTCAGTCTCTTGTTGTACAGGAAGTATCTTTTTGTCGTATTCTTTTCCGTAAAGTCCTACTATTCTTTGTTTTAACGTTCCTTTTGGAAGATGATACGTCTCTTTGTCATTGTTAATCAGTGAGAATGCCACTTCAGGATTCATCATAGCCACGCGGAAAAACTCGTCTGTGATATGACGCATCTCGACTTCGTTAGATTTCAAGAAGTTACGACGTGCAGGTATGTTAAAGAAAAGGTTTTTAACGGTGAAGTTAGTTCCTACCGACATTGGTTTTGGTTGTTGTTCTTTCACCACGGAGCCCTCAATTAGTATCTTGGTTCCTAGTTCGTCTTCTTTTCTTCTTGTCGCCAGTTCCACTTGTGCCACAGCGGCTATACTAGCCAGAGCCTCGCCTCGAAATCCCATCGTTCTTATAGAGAATAAGTCTTCGGCTTTCTTTATCTTTGAGGTGGCGTGACGTTCAAAGCAGAGACGTGCGTCGGTTTCCGACATGCCATGTCCATTATCGATAACACTGATTAATGTTCTGCCAGCGTCTTTCACCACCAGGTCAATCTGCGTGGCACCAGCGTCGAGAGCGTTCTCCATCAATTCCTTGACTACCGACGCTGGACGTTGTATCACCTCACCAGCAGCAATCTGGTTGGCAACAGAATCAGGTAATAATCTAATTATATCAAACGACATATCTTGTTATTGTTTACCGAGTTTAAAAAACATTTCAAAGAAGTTCTCCAACATCGGTGTGCCGAAAATTATGTATACCAAAAGTATTAACACTCCGAAGAATACAATATATCGCATGCCTTTGAAACCAATCTTTGAGCGTTTCTCTTCAAAGTCTTCTGGGCTGTATCCGAACCCTGTTCTTATTCTCATTCTGCGTTTCTCCTGTTCGGAGAGTTTTGAATCAAGACCCATAGCTGCCTTCTTCTTCTCAAGTGCTTCTTGGTTAGGATCGAAATAACGAGGTGTATAGTTGAATTTCCTCGGTTTTGGAGCGTGAAACATACTGAAAGCCATCTTAAAATAAATTATTTGTTTTGCCTACAAAGATAATTATTTTTTTCTGACTTTGCTATCAGTATAAACGCCTTTTTTCAACAAAATACAAGATGTCTTAAAAGAGACGTCTATCATCCTCAACATAAAAAAATCTTAGACTTTTGTCTCTTGCCTTTAGTCTTTTCACTATCTTTGACGAAAATTTTTCTAACTTAGTTTTTATTAAGATATGACAAAACAATGTCCGAGATGTAACGCTACTTTCAACTGCCAACATAGCGCAACTTGCTGGTGTGCAAAATATTCATTATCAGATAACCTTAAATTATTTTTAAAAGAAAACTACAGCGATTGCCTTTGCGAAAACTGCATGAAAGAACTCATTATTCAAATCAAGTAGTCATGAGAAAAATTTTAATATTGTTTTCTATAATTTATATCTTTATTTCTTGCAACAATGTAAGCAATAAAAGAACTGGCGAGAGTGACGTCAACGACAGTGCGAATCTCGTGAGATATGCGGAAAATTTCAAATTATATCCATGTCATTCTGGTTACAAACTCGTCATCAATGACTTAAATCCCTCCAAGACAAATGTATTTTACGTTTTTAACAAAGAAGACAAAATACCAGAAGA
Organism: Bacteroidales bacterium; assembly: GCA_045592965.1. Taxonomy (GTDB): domain Bacteria; phylum Bacteroidota; class Bacteroidia; order Bacteroidales; family F082; genus Limimorpha. The sequence continues at coordinate 58,756 of JAZNVS010000058.1, forward strand.
AATTGTCGACGAACAAATTATAAGAACTCCTGTAGAATCGGTGATTGCTTTTTCATCAACGCAATGGTCGGTGTTTCAAAAGCTTGGGGAATTTAATAGGGTTAAAGGCGTTTTAGAAAGCAATTATTCAAGAAATGAAGAACTTCTACGATTGGTTTCTGAAGGCAAGATAAAAGATGTTGGAACATCGACCTCCGTCAATACTGAGAAAGTTATTCATTTACAAGCAGATTTAATTTTATTTACTCCCTATCCCACTGTCGATTATTCACATTTGAAAGAAATTTGCAACTCGATGATGGTTCCATTCCCTGATTATCTTGAAAGTCATCCATTGGGACGAGCAGAATGGATGAAAGTTGTTGGACTTCTCTGCGGGAAAGAAAAAGAAACAACGGAATGGTTTGACAATGTTGAAGAACGCTACAATAAATTAAGCGCGATATGTTCGCAAGAAAATGACAGACCTTCGGTATTCTCCGACCTTCCTTTTGAAAATCAATGGTATGTGCCAGGAGGAGACAGCTATATAGCCAAAATTTTTTCTGATGCTGGCGGCGATTATATTTGGAAAGACAACAAATCAAAAGGTAGCCTTCACATAGACGCTGAAAGCGTTTTATTAAAAGCTCAAAACGCTGATTATTGGAGAGTTATCAATTCGTATGACACTCCTTTCACATACGAAGATCTCGCAAAAGAAAATGATTTATATCCTTTATTTAAAGCATTTAAGGAAAAGCAGCTTTTGGTATGTAACGTAAGAAAATGCGGTTATTTTGAGCAATCGCAATATGAGCCAGATATTCTTTTAGCAGATTTTATATTTCATTTTCATCCCGAATTATTGACTGACGAATGGGAAAACTATAGTCCTAAATATTTCAAGAAACTGATTAAATAATGTATCGTAATAAATTAAATATCAGCATAATCATTGGTTTAATTGTATTAGGAATAATACTGTTTATACTGAATCTTTTTGTAGGCTCCGTCAGTATTCCATTCCGCGATTTATTCGACGTGATTTTTGGTGATGACGTCAACGCCACAGTTCGCACCATTGTTTACGAATATAGATTACCTCAAGCAATTACAGCTTTGTTATCAGGAGCTGCTCTTTCTGTTGCAGGACTTCTCATGCAGACGCTTTTCAGGAATCCCCTAGCAGACCCATCGATGCTTGGTGTTAGCAGCGGCTCGAGCCTTGGCGTAGCCGTAACAATCTTATTGACAGGTATTTTAGGTGAAAGCGCACTTTCTTCTTTTGGATTATGGTCTAATATTGGAGTCAGCCTCACAGCTTTCATAGGAGCGACATTGGTATTGATGCTGATATTAGGTTTCAGCAGCCACGTGAGAAATATGACAACATTGATTATTATAGGACTTATGATTTCATATCTCTCGGGTTCTATCACAGATATTTTAAAATTCTTCAGCATGAAAGAAGACATTCACGCCTTCGTTATCTGGGGAATGGGAACTTTCTCGGCGGTAGGTCCTTCGAAGATATTATTCTTTTCCATCTGTATCACTATCGGACTTTTCACGAGCTTATTTTTATGTAAGAATTTGAATATTTTACTCTTAGGTGATTTTTACGCAGAGAATTTAGGATTGAACGTCAAAAGAAACAACATAATAATAATTCTCGTTTCTGGATATCTAACAGCCATAGTTACTGCATATTGCGGACCGATAGCCTTTTTAGGATTGGCGATACCACATCTTACGAGATTTATTTTCAGAAGCAGCGATCACAGAACTCTGATTCCTGCTACAATGTTGATTGGTATGATTGTCAGTATGTTTTGCAATCTCGTCGCGAGGATGCCTGGCTTTGAAGGCAATTTACCTATCAACGCAGTGACGGCTTTTATAGGAGCGCCGATTGTAATTTGGGTTATTTTTAAGAAGAATAATTAAACAGTTGAGATTAATGACATGGAAGTTTTAAAGACAAAAGATTTAGTCGTTGGCTATAAAGAAAAAGCTATTTTACCGCCTATAAATGTCACTCTGTACGAAGGCAGTATGATTGCTTTAATTGGACCTAACGGTGCTGGCAAGTCAACGCTGTTTAAGACTTTAACAGCTCATATCAAGGCTGTTAGCGGTGAGATTGAATTGTTTGGAAAAGAACTCAACTCCTATTCTGCCAAAGAAAAAGCCACTATAATAGGACTCGTTCTTACCGAGCGACCTGACGATATGTTTTTAAAGGTGTATGACGTGGTCGCGAGTGGACGCTGCCCTTACACAAATTTCTTCGGAAAGATAAGAGAAGAAGACGAGACTATAATAAAGGAGTCGTTAGAGATTGTTGGCATTAATCATCTTTCTGACAGATATTTCAGTGCATTGAGTGATGGCGAGCGTCAGAAAGTTATGATTGCAAAGACGATAGCTCAGAATACACCTATTATCTTTATGGACGAGCCGACGGCATTCATCGATTATCCAAGTAAGATTGAACTCTTCAATTTGATGAAGAAACTCTGCAAAGAACAAAACAAGACAATAGTTTTCAGTTCGCACGACTTGGAACTTCTTCTCCGTTACACTGACGATATTTGGATTGTTTCTAAAGGCAAGGAGCTGATTTCCAGTAATAAAGATGACTTGTTAGACAAAGGTATCATAAGAGAATATTTTAATTTGAAAGAAGACATTAAAATTTGATATGGAAAAATACGTTTATGAATTAGAAATGAAGGTTCGCGACTACGAATGTGACGCGCAAGGAATAGTGAATAACGCTAACTATCAACATTATATGGAACACACTCGTCACGAGTTCATCTTGTCACGAGGCGTAAGATTCTCTGAACTTCACGAACAAGGTATTGACCCTGTTGTGGCACGAATCTCATTGACATATAAATTTCCGTTAAAAGGCGGCGATGAATTCTTCAGTAGGTTGAATGTCAAGAAAGAAGGAATACGCTATGTTTTTGAGCAAGACATCTATCGTGCTGAAGACGAAAGACTCTGCGTCAAGGCAGTTGTAGAATGCGTCTGCGTAATCAACGGCAAGTTAGGAACGCATGAAGCATTCGACAAGATTGTTGAATTCAATTAAGATAGAAGCCGCATTAGGAATTCCAGAGCACATATTCACTGGAATGTAGATGGATTTTGATTAAGAGTACTAACGGTTGATGCCACGGTTGAAACAAATAGGCTAAAACCACCATTTCAACCATGATTTTTGGCAAATAAAAAAGGAGTCACAATTTCTGTAACTCCTTGATTTTCTCTGTCGGGGTAGCAGGATTCGAACCTGCGACCCCCTGCTCCCAAAGCAGGTGCGCTAGCCGGACTGCGCTATGCCCCGATTACAAAACCACAACACTTCTTAATCTGTCGGGGTAGCAGGATTCGAACCTGCGACCCCCTGCTCCCAAAGCAGGTGCGCTAGCCGGACTGCGCTATGCCCCGAACAATCTTCGGCGGAGAAGGGGGGATTCGAACCCCCGGTAGCCTTTGGGACTACGACAGTTTAGCAAACTGTTGGTTTCAGCCACTCACCCACCTCTCCGTGTTCTGTGGTTTTGCGAGTGCAAATGTACATCTTTTTTTAATACAAACAACATTTTTC
>JAZNVS010000059.1:0-6289 GCA_045592965.1 Bacteroidales bacterium
CTCCGGCACCTTGTTCCGTCTCCCTTCTAACGCCAAAGTGGGCGACACATTCGAAGATTATTCCATCTTATTAAACATGGGCGGCATCAAAAGTACTGCTCACGTGACTAACATCAGAGTGACAGCGGAAGAGACACTCACCATCGACGGCGTCGATATAGAATGTGTGGTGGTAGAAAATCATACTTCTACAAAAGCCATAGGCATCAAATCGGAAGGAACTCAGAAGATATGGTACGGCAGAGGCTACGGCGCTGTCAGAACTGAAACCTACGACAAAAAAGGAAAAATACTGACAACAAACGCACTTGTGGAAATTGACTAAAGGCTAATGGCTAAGGACTAATGGCTAAAGATAAAAGATAAAAGATTTAAAATATGGACAAAGTCTGTTGACTCTCAACCGTTGACTGTTGTCTGTTGACTATAAAAAAATATTAACTAACTTAAAAATTTACTATTATGAAAAAATTCATTCACTTACTCGGATTCGCGATCTTATCGCTTTCTATGACGATTTTCTTTACATCATGTAACCCCGAAGAAATATGGGGCGAAGAACCAACTCCTGGTGGTGGCAACGTTCCTGGTGGCGGAGGCGGCACCGACCCTACACAATTCAGCGGCAATATCGATGCCAACACCACATGGCCTGACTTGGGTCTCCCTGTCGACTATGTAGTGAGCGGCCGTATGTATGTTGAAGGCAACGCTTTATTAACTATCGAACCAGGCGTGACTATTATGTTCGATGGCAACGACGGTGGTTTGGTGGTTCAAGAAAACGCCGGTATCAGTATGGTAGGTACAATAGACAAACCTATCGTGTTCACAGGTCCGACCAACAATCCTAACAACGGTTCTTGGGAACTTATTGAAATTCAATCTACACGTAATGACAACCGTTTGGAATATGTTCAATTCTTAAGAGGTGGATCACACGATTACTGGAGCGAAAGTTCTGTAGTATGGATTCCAGGTAAAGTACACATGAACAACTGTCTTATTGACGGTAGTCTTAAAAACGGACTTACAGTATCTGGCGATTTTTATAGCTTTAATAACAATACCATTAAAAATTGTCCGAACTATCCTTTGTATATTAGATCGAATGACGCTTTGTATTCAATGGGTAGCAATAACACTTATGTCGCTAATAATAAAAACATGATTTATGTTAACAATTACTCTGTTGACCTTGATGATCATGTTACATTAAAGAGAATGTCTGTTCCTTATTATTTCCCTAATGGTTATGATTTGTATGGTGCATTCAAATATACTATCGAACCAGGTGTGACAATGTTGATTGGAAGCGCACAAGATATGAATATTGATGATGAAACGACATTCATCGCTGATGGTACTATTGATGCTCCTATAATTATCCGCGGTTTGGAAGATGAGCCTGGTTACTGGAATGGTATTCAATATGGCAGCCAGAAAGCAGCTTCGGTAATGAATTACGTAAACGTATCAGGCGGTGGTTATAATGATGATTGGTATAACAGATTCAATTTAATGATTGAAAATGATTCTCGTCTAACAATTACAAATTGTGTTATCAGCAACAGCCAATATTATGGAATAGAATTAGATAGACCTTCTGTAATGGAAAGAATTACACATAGCAACAATACATTCTTAAATTGTCAAGGTGGCAATGTTTATTTCGAGTACGGAGGAGAATACAACGGCGTAACATACGAAGGCGGACAAGTAATACCACAATTACCATAAAAATTATTTCATGATTTTAATTCGGAGAGTCGTCATGGCTCTCCGTTTTTTTTTTAATTTAAACTTCTTGTCAATCGTTATTCATTACTTAAGGGGACATCTATAAATTCCCCGTTTTGAATAATTTTGTCTAACACATGCTGAACTTTTTCAAGATTTATGTTTCTCTTTGGAATTTTTTCGTCTTTCTTTCAATCACATAGCTCGCTATGCTCTTTCAAGAAATACAAAAATCTTCTCAAAGATAAATACATAAATCTTTTGAAAAGCAATTTATAGAAGTCCCCTAAAATATTTAGTGAAGTTGGGATGATAGATGACACTGACTATGACTTTGACTCTGACTCTGACAGCAGAACTCATTTCCCCTCCTTTAATTCTTAACTGTCAATTGTTAATTGTTAACTGTTAATTGTTAATTGTTAACTGTTAATTGTTAATTTAAAAAACCACTCCAAACTTCCGATTCTTGTACTGATTTCATTGACTCTTAGATAAGAAATCATACAAATAAGCACTAATTTTACACTCGAAAATTGACTATCAATTTCAACTATTAACTAACTTTAAATACTAAATTTATGGCTTACTGTGAAAACTGTGGAAAGCAATTAGAAGAAAGTGTCAAATTCTGTACTTCGTGCGGTGCTTCTTACCAAACAAATGACGAAGAAAACTCTACGTCTGAAAATCTAAAAGAAAGTCAGGAAATTACAAATCAGACTGAACCAACTGCCGAAGAGAAACTTCAGCAAGCGACTGCCACTATCGATGCTGTGACACAGAAATTAGGTAACACCACCGACAATACCTCCGACTTCAGCAAGACCGACATCGAAGCTAATAAAGGACCCGCTTTATTGTCGTATTTCGGTCTGCTTGTTCTCGTACCAATCTTTGTCGCGAAACATTCTCCATACGCCCGTTATCACGCCAACCAAGGTCTAGTCCTTTTTGTAGGAATGCTTGTGTGGGGCATCATCGACGGTGTCGTAACAGCCTTGTTACGAGCATTATTAGGTAATGCCTTAGGATTATGGGGGATTTATTCTCTCTGCGGGACAGCTCTTAACATTGTTTATGTTGGATTCAGCGTCCTCGCTGTTATCGGCATCATCAACGTGCTTAACGGAAGAGCGAAAGAACTTCCTATAATAGGTAAATACAAACTGTTACGTTAATATAATAATGTATAATTGTTCATAACTACACTGACAATAACTAACTAAACAATATTAATCTAATTAAATGCTTATGCTAAAAGTTCTTTATTTAAGACTACTTTTGTCATTGCTCTGCATTTTAGGTGTCAGCCACCTCAACGCACAGCAGACTGTATTCACCGGTTCATGCGGTGCTGCAGCAAATGACAATCTGACCTGGACTCTCGACACTGAGAGCAATCTTCTAACTATCAGCGGCAGCGGTGCCATGGCTGATTATGACAACTCCGACAACAAGGCTCCTTGGTTGTCGTATGCCGACGAAGACCTCGTCTATCTCAAACTCGAAGAAGGTCTCACACACATCGGAAATTACGCTTTCTACAACCGTACCTACTTAGATGAAGTAAGAATCCCTACTACTGTGACAAGTATAGGAGAGTACGCCTTCTACAGATGCGTAGCGATACATTATCTGTGGGCTCTGCCTGAAACCGCACCTACAATTGAAAGCACTACTTTCCAAAGTACTAATGTCAACAGTTTTTTCTACAACCACAAAGATTCGTCTTACGACAGTGGTTTGTGGGCGACGTATTTAAATAACAGATACGTAATCTATGTAGATAAAGTCGGTGACAACCTATTGTCTATCGTAAGTCCTAATTCAGGAAGTGCAGGACGACATATCATCACAGGTACTGGAGCGATGTATGACTACGACAGAAACAGCAACCTACCTCCTTATAAAACATGGATAGATCAATATCCTTGCGAACATCTCTCAATAGAAGAAGGCATCACTCATATAGGAGATAATGCTTTTTATGGTTCCTCATACTACAAATCATACAGTACACCAAGGAGTGTCGAGACAATTGGAGATTTTGCTTTCAATGGATGTTTTACTGACGTTAATAATGCACATGTCATTCTAATTGGCTTACATCTTGACAAGCTGACAGAAATAGGTGACGGTGCTTTTGGGGGTGCTCAAAGTGGTATCTATGGTTTACCAGAATCGCTTGTACGTATTGGTAACGAGGCTTTTTATAATTGTTATTTCTCTGATAACACTCTGTCAATTCCTTCAAAAGTAGAATATATTGGAGATCATGCTTTCTATGATTGTACAAATTTGACAGGCGATTTAGTCATTCCTAACAGCGTCACTTATCTTGGAAGTTATGCGTTCTATCAATGCAGCGGTTTTGATGGAACATTAACATTATCTGAGAATCTGACAACTATTGATATAAGTACCTTTGAAGGTTGTAGTTCGTTAACAGGTACTCTAACAATTCCTGAAAAAGTGGAAACTATCAAAGGATTTGCTTTCAGAGCTACTAACATAACAGGAGAGCTGATAATTCCTGATAATGTCACATCTATTGAAAGTTATGCATTCAGTGGTTGTAATATCACAGGAACTCTCACAATACCTAACAGCATCACTTCCATCAGTCGCAATTGTTTCGCGAACACAAGTATCACCGAGCTTGTCTTACACGATGGGATAACAGATATAGGTATTGCAGCCTTTCAGAACTGTTCCTCTCTCTCAAAGGTGACATCGCTCGCTACCACAGCTCCAACCTTAGGAACAAATGTATTTACAGGTATATCTGCTGACGCTACACTTTACTATCCAAGCGCTGGCGAACAGTCATATACCGACAAGGGCTGGATGCAATATTTCAGCAACAGCATCAACCAGATGTGCGGCGACTTCGCTTTCTACGAAATAGACCTCAGCACAGGCAAACTCACCATCAGCGGCAGCGGAGCGATGTGGGACTACGACGGAACAAACCAAGCTCCTTGGAGACAATATGCCACACAGATAACTTCTGTTGAGATAAGTGGCGGCATCACCTCAATAGGCAAGAACGCTTTCTACGGAATGTCGGCTCTCACAGGCGCAGTGAACATACCTGCAAGCGTGACACTCATTGACGAATACGCCTTCGCTCTATGTACAGGAATAAGCGAACTGACATTATCTGAAGGTCTTACAAATATAAACAACTACGCCTTCTACAACTGTGCAGCTCTTGACAAGGTCACTTCTTACGCAACCACAGCTCCAAGTCTCGGCAACGATGTCTTCGTCAACATTCCTAATGATGCAGCATTGTATTGCCCTACAGAAGCGGAGGCTGACTATATTGCAAAAGGCTGGGACAATTATTTCAACATAACAGCTACCGACATTTATGGAGGACAATGCGGCGACAACATCACATGGCTCCTCACTCCATCAACAGGAGAACTTAAAATCACAGGTACAGGTGCGATGTGGGATTATGACAACACTACAAACATAGCTCCTTGGCGCGCTCATAAAGATAACATCAAACTCTTGACATTAAGTGAAGGTATCACTCATGTCGGAAACCAAGCATTCAGAGAGCTTGATAAAGTAGAACAAACCCTGACACTTCCTTCAACACTCGTATCGATAGGTGACTACGCCTTTGTCTCTTTCGGAACTGACGGAATAGGTGCGTTGACATTGCCAGAAAGCCTGACAACATTAGGACAGATTGCTTTCAGAAGAAACTATTTCTCGGAAATAAACATATCATCAAACATTGTCGATATACCTAGACTTGCTTTTGCCGAATCATACAATATTACTGAGATAACCATTCCAGAAGGTGTACGAAGCATTGGTGACGGTGCATTTAACAGCTGTAATAATATAGTCACATGTACAGCCTTAGCTCCTACCGCTCCTACACTTGGAGAAGATGTTTTCCCTTCATCTATATATGAGACCGCCACATTATATTATCATGCTGACGGCGAATATGTTGACGGTTGGGGAGGCGCATGGGAATACTATTTCGCCAACTGTTATGCCATCTATAGAGGAACGTGTGGTGAAAACGCCTACTGGACTCTCAACGTCACTACAGGCGAACTCCGCATCTACGGAACAGGAGCGATGAATAATTTTGGTTCAACTTCAAAACCTACATGGTATAATTACAGAGAATCCATCAGATCTATAAGAATAGAAGAAGGCATAACAAATGTAGGAAATTATGCGTTCTTTTATGACCCTTACACAAATCTCACAAGTTTCACACTCGCCAATACTGTCACTTCCATCGGAAACAACGCTTTCAGAAACTCAGGATTAACGGGAACTATCACACTTCCTAACAGCGTCACTTCTATAGGACAATCCGCTTTCTCAAACTGTACGGGCATAACAAAATTAAATATCGCAGGTTCTGCCTCCATAGGACAATACGCTTTCTCAGGTTGTACAAGTATCACAAAATTAAACATAGAGGGTGCAGCCACTATAGGATATTACGCTTTCTCAGGTTGTACTGGATTGACAAGCATTGCAGGTTCCGACATCTCCAAAGTTA
>JAZNVS010000060.1:0-3250 GCA_045592965.1 Bacteroidales bacterium
TTATATATCAATAGTTATCCTTATTGATTAAATTAACGACGACCTTTACCATCACGTCTTTTTCTTCCGGGCGACTTTCCGCAATCATCAGAGTGAGAGCCACTAATGTACCATTACTGATTCTTTTAGAACCATCGTTATTATATAAGATACGGTTATTCTGCATAAACCAAAGAAATAATGTAGCTGCAATACGTTTATTTCCATCACTGAAAGAATGATTTTTAGTGACAAGATAAAGTAACATAGCAGCTTTTTCTTCAACGGAAGGATAAAGATCTTTACCGTCGAATGTCTGATAAATCTGTCCGATAGAACTTTTAAACGAATTGTCTTTTTCATTTCCGAACAGCCAACTACTACCGAAATTCTCTTTAAGTTTATGAATCATTATGATAGCATTGTCGTACGTAACGATGAATTTGTTTTCACTTGTCGTTTTATCAATTATTAACTTCTGATAATCATATTTATCGAGAGTATCAAGAGCGTAGGTGTAATCCGTTACGACATTTATCAAATCTAAATTCTCTCGGTTTGATAGTTCAGGCTTAGAGTTGATTGTTCGACCGAGAATATGAACCAATTGCGACAACTCCTCATATTTCCTTTGAGTGATTTTATCGTTGACAGCAAACCCCTTGATTAGATAATCCTTAAGGATTTTGTTAGCCCAGATTCTAAAATCAACTCCTCTTTGAGATTTGACTCGATAACCGACAGAGATGATAACATCTAAATTATAAATGTTAACTTCGTGTATTTGTAACTTGTCTTTAATAGCACCGTGTTTTGTGGGAGTCGCAATTTTTGCGACCACCATGGTGTTTTTTAGTTCTTCTCTAATAGCATTATTAATATGCTTTCTTATAGTCTTTACATCTCTGCCAAACAAAACAGCCATTTGGTTTGCAGTCAACCAAACCGTTTCGCCTTCCAATCGTACATCAATAGAAGTTTCACCGTCTGTAGTCTGGTAAATGATGACTTTTTCATCTTCTTTTCTCATAGTAACATAAATTTTGGTTCTTGCAAAATTAAACCATCACCTTACATTTGTCAAGCATTTGTAAAGGAAATATTCCGATTTTAACAATTTTTAACGTAAATGTTAATGAAAGAGTGGGAGAGGTGTTAATTTTTGTTAAGAGAATGGACAACAGTCAACAGACTTTGTTCGCGATATATCATAAAACACAAAAGTCCAGGATCTAAAAAAGAGCTTTCTGGACTTTTTTATTTTTGTTATAACAGCATTAAGAAATGACTTATGAAAATATTGACGCACGTATTTATCTTGATAAAAATGTGTTTTGATTACACTTTTATCAAGATATTAGGTTTTCTGTATAAAAAAATGGTGACTTTATACGACAATACCCTAAAAAGATATTACCATAATAATCTATTTAATATTAAACTTTGGACTTAAATATATGTTATATTTGCAGAAATTTTGTTAATTTAATAATAATAGAAAAATTTTATCGTTATATATGACAAAGTTATAAATAAAAAGTCCTACGAATTAACTCATAGGACTAATATGAAAGGTGTTAATCGTAAAGATATCGAACGTTGCGTGTAATGAATGCGCTTAATCCCGCTCCTCTTTGTGCAAGACGTTTCATTTCTTCAACGTTTCCTGCTCCTGCTCTGTTATAACTATAAGAATATGGTTTGCCGCCTTTGAACCAAACGATTATTCTATAAGGTTCAATCTCATAGCCAATAACAGGAGAGTTACCTCTCACGTTTGCGTAAGGAATCATAATTACCTCCTTTCTGCTTTAATGGCAATATATTTCAAGTTGCCGTTGTACAATGATAAACAAAAACACCACCGCCAGAGTGCCAAACTGACGGTGTATTGAAGAGTACTCATGACCTTGTTGCCGCAAGGTTGGAGTTAAGAAGAATGCAAGTTATTAAAGCTGATTTGGGTGTCCGTCTGTATTATATGATGCCCAATCAGTTACTTGCGATACTATTATTGCATCATCATGGTCTATGTAATTTTTGAAGTGATTACGCACAGATTCAGAAGTTGTAGTCTGAGAAAGTTTTAAACACCAAGTCGATTCAAGAATGCGGACAGCATTGAGTCTTTTCAATTCGTCGTATAAAACCTGATAATCTCTTCTATTACGCAAATCATATGTTAAAAAGTATAATTTCATAATAAAATGATTTTGTGAAACATTATTTTAAAGCCTTGTTAACGGAGAGGAACTCCGCCATCTTAATTAACAGGAAGATTGGTTGAAAACTGCCGTCATATCCAAAGGATTTTCAGCATAACGGATGCCTATGGCACTAACACTTTGTTAGCAAAATATAAACCAAACATTAACATCTGCCATTTTGACAAAAAAATATTATGTCTAACTGACAAAGTTAATATTCTAGTTGAATTATAAAAATAAACTAATGAAAATCATGAATAATACGAGACTAACAATAACGTGTGAGGAAAACCAGGATAGCGGTTATAACATAGATGTAACATACGAAAAAGACTACAGAACTAAATTCAGAGAAGCATTCTTATCAGTAGACGCTCCTATGCCAATACGTCTTATTGAAGAAAAAGAAATCAATGGCGAGAGTGCCGAAAAATCAGCGTCTGTAAAAATTCTAAAGCACATAAATGAGGTTGTCGGTAAAAGTATGAAAACCAAAAATAGAATCTTTACCGACAAGGAGATCGATTCGTTGTTTGAGTTCAAGGAACTTTATACTATACAAAGATTTGCTGAAATTGCAGGTGTTAAGTTTGATGAAAGTAAGTTCAAAATCGTAAAGAGTTTCAAGAGTATTTTAAAAAGTGGATTATGGCGCCATCCATAATTTTGTGTAAATTGTAATTACGAAGGCTCGAGATAACTCGTATCAGCAGTAACTTCTATCAAATATGCGGGACATCACTTTATATCGAAACTAAATACTGTTACGAATACGCCACCCGAGAAGAAGTGCTGCTAAATGTCACCTCAACCTACGGCTACAATCTCGGCGATGTTATATTCTTTGAATGACGACTTCCTCCGTATCACGTCCGTACCGAGTCCGTATCAAGTTCGGGAAAAAAGTGTTGGAAATTTGCCGGAATGTGATTTGCTGATTTAGGTTGTCACATTTGTGTTTTACGACTGTTCTAAGTTGACAGGTTTATAAATTAGGACTGACATTAGTTGTCAGTTGTTATTTTTTTGTTAATGTTTTATGTTTGCTCTGATGAAGAAGCAGA
>JAZNVS010000061.1:0-14742 GCA_045592965.1 Bacteroidales bacterium
CTGCTTCCGCTGTCAGATAGACCCATGTCTCTCCTATATTCTGCTCCACCTCTATAAATGTCGCGAGGTTTCCTTCAAAATACAGCTTTGCTCTATCCTGCTCATTGATATTCTCCGGTATTATCTTCAGCAATGCCATCGGATAGTTATTGTCGTCATAATGAACTGGTATCGTGATACAGCCTTCCACCTCGTGAAAAGAATCTTCTTTAACTTTAAAAGTATCAGACTGAGCGTAAACGCATATATTGACAAGCATTAACAAAAACAAGACTAAAGATTTCTTCATCGCTATAAACTTATATTATTTGGTTTACAAAGATAGGGAAAAAGTCGAAAGTCGAAAGATAAAAGGTGAAAGATTTTTTAAGTCACCAAGTCTCTAAGTCACCGAGTCAATAAGTCAATTGTTAATTGTTAATTGTACATTGTTTTGGGCGTTCCGGCTATCGCCGTCGGGCTTTCCGCTCTATCTTTGCTCGCTCCGTAAACTACGCTCGCAAAGGATGCCGCTCCAATCCCTAACGCATTGGCAGCTGCTAAAAAAAAAGAGCTCCTGTTTCCAGAAGCTCTCCTTATCTTTAGACTTTAGCCTTTAGACTTTCGTCTTTAAACCTTCGTCTTTCGTCAATTATTCATAAATATTTCTGATTGAAGTTCCGTTGTTGAAGTTTTCGACACCTTTCTTCAAGAAGTCAACGAAAGCATCTTTATCGAGGTTGTAAGAACGTGGTTCAACCAAAACCTCACCATTATGTCCCATGAGGCAATAATATGGTTGAGCGTTAGCTTCGAACTTAGAAATTTGGAATGTAGAATTTTTGCTGCCAATAGAAGTCTTTTTCTTCTTACCTTTCGAATTTACCATCCATTCGTCTTCAGGAAGAGTGGTCTTATCATCAACGTAAAGAGCAATAATCACATAGTCGTTGCGTAACATTTCGAGAACGCGTGGGTCGCTCCAAACGTTGGCTTCCATCTCGCGGCAGTTGACACAGCCGTGACCTGTGAAGTCGATATAGATAGGTTTGTTTTGAGCCTTAGCACAAGCTAAACCTTGTTCGTAATCGAAATAACCTTTAAGTCCGTGAGGCAAGTGTAAGAAGTCAGCATATTTAGGTTCTTCACACAAGACTGAGGTCACTTTTTTATTGACATTTTCTGTTTGAACTGAGATGTTAGACATCTTAGCATCCACGTAGTTTATAACCTTATCTGAGTTTTCTTGATTAATACGTTGGAGGTCGAAGTCCATTGTCTGTTGTGGTGGCAAGTAACCTGACAAAGCTTTAAGAGGAGCGCCCCACATACCAGGAATCATATAAACCACGAAAGTGAAAACTACGATACAAAGGACGAGACGGAATACTGAAAGATGTTGTACGTCTGAGTCATGAGCGAATTTGATTTTTCCTAAAAGGTAGAGACCTAACAATGTGAACACCACGATCCATATTGCGAGATAAACTTCGCGGTCTAAGAGACCCCAGTGGTATGTTTGGTCAGCGACACTTAAGAATTTGAAACCAAGAGCGATTTCGACGAAACCGAGAACGACTTTCACAGAGTTGAGCCAGCCGCCGCTCTTAGGCATGTTTTGTAACAATGATGGGAAGAGAGCGCATAATGCGAATGGGAGACCGAACGTCATAGCAAAGACCAACATTGTAAGAATTGGAGCCCAGAATTCGCCTGATAATGATTGGATAAGCGCTGTTCCCACGATAGGACCTGTACAAGCGAAAGATACGAGAACGAGTGTCAATGCCATGAAGAACACACCGCCGAGACCTTTGCTGCTGCTTTGTTTGCTGTCGCTCTTGTTAACCCATGAACTTGGCAATTGGATTTCAAATGCTCCGAAGAATGACGCAGCGAATACCATGAATATCAAGAAGAATATGATATTGATCCATGATGTTGAAATCCAGTTGAAGATACTTGCTGTTGAATCTTCTCCACCACCAAATCTAGCAATCAAGATAAGAGCTGCAATTGGAAGTGTGTAAAGGACAACGATGAAAACATAGTACATGATAGCTTTGAAACGACCTTCTGCCTTGCTTTCGCTGCCATGCAAGAAGAATGACACTGTCATAGGAATCATTGGGAAAACACATGGTGTCATAAGAGCTGCCAATCCCCAGATAACAGCACCTAACAACATACCAAAGAGACCTCCACCTTTACTTCCTGCTGCATCTGATTTTGTTGTCGTTTCTTCAACTACTACAGGTTCTCCTAATTGGAATTCAAAGTCGTATGTAAGTTGAACACATTGCTCTTTGCAAGATTGTCCGCTGATAACACCAGCAACTGTTGCTGTTTCGTCTAATAACTTCACTCTTTGTGTGAAGACAGCTTCTTTCTCAAAGAAATGTTCATCGATTTCAAAAATGTCGCTGTAATGAATGGTTGCTTTTGGTTCTACCACACCACCAATACGTTCAATTCCCAAAGTATCAGTGAATTCAAAATAGAGTGGCATTGGTCCTCCGAATGGAGTGTACTGTGAATAAAGATGCCAACCATCTTCAATTTCTGCTTTGAATACGAGATTGTATTCATTGTTACCTAATTTCTCAGTTTCGACCGACCATTGAACAGGCTCAACCATCTGAGCTTTTGCTACGAATGGAAACATCAAAACTAACAAAGTGATGAGTTTAAAAACTTTTTTCATGATTAGTTTATTGATTTATAATTATTACTAAACTTATTTTCGTCCGAATAAAAATCGTGCAAATTTAAGAAAAAAACTTTAACTCTTTAAGGCACATTGAAAAATAACTTTCGTTGTATCTGTAATTTTTACCTTATCGCTAATCCTATATCCGACAACCCACAAAATCAAGCCTTTAGCATCCTCCATAATCCAGACATTTTGTTTCTGATAGGCGGTAAAGCCTATATCGTTAAAAAAGTCGCTGAGCAATTTAGAACCTTTCATTCCTAATGGCTTGAACTTATCGCCTTTTTTCCAATGTCTCAGTTTTATAGGGAAAGTAATTTTCTCAAAATCCAATTGTATCGCCACCGACGGGTCTTTTATCAACTTGAAATCTACACCTTTATTAATTAATGAAAACGACATTTTAGGACATTTTTCATTTTCAGTTGGGCGTATGCGATACGTCCCGTCCAGCGACATTTCAATTGTATATTCTGTATCATCGATTCGGTTTTCAAAAATCTCAATCTTATCTTTCTGAACAGACGCAACATATTGTGGATAAAGTCTGTCGTCTGTTGTCTGTTGTCCGTTGTCCGTCGAAGACGAATAAAATACACCCCCTGACTTTCCAAGACTCATCGCTTCATACATCGAAACGCTCTGCTCATAATTAAAACCAAACATCCTCACCCATTCAAAAAGCAGTTGCAATCCGTTTTCATTCTGGAGAAAATGCTTGTTTTCTATATATCTATAGTCATTATCAACAAATTCTATCTGCGATAATTTTTCTTTAATAAGACTTCTATACAATTCATTTTCAGAGGTAAGACAGTCGATGGAAAACTTAAGACTGTGACGCGCGTTGTTTTTCACTTCATCAAACAAAGGCATCATCTGGTTTCTAATCTTATTCCTCAGATATACATTCTCTTGATTAGTATAATCTTCAACCCATCGTATTGCATTGTCTTTTGCAAAAGTCTCTATTTGTTTTCTGCTAGACCAAAGCAAAGGACGGATATAAAAGTCGTTCTGAACTTTCATCCCTTTGAGACCCTTTATTCCTGAGCCTCTAAGGAAATTTATGAAGAATGTTTCAATCTGGTCATCGCCGTGATGAGCAAGAGCTACTTTTGTAAAGCCATGATTTTCTTTCAATTCCTTAAACCAAGAATATCTAAGTTCACGAGCAGCCATCTCGATTGACAAGGAGTTTTCCTTAGCATATAATTCCGTATCAAAATGTTTTACAAATAATGGTATATTATTTTCCTCCGCAAACTTTCTAACAAAATTCTCATCTCGATTTGAATCATCGCCACGCAAATGGAAGTTACAATGAGCGAAAGATATAACTATTGACCGTTGTCTGTTGGCTGTTGTCTGTTGACTATATAAAATCAAAAGCTTCGCGAGTACCATAGAGTCGATGCCACCGCTTAATGCGAGCAGAATCTTATCTCCTCTTTCAATGAGACTATGCTTCTCTACAAAACTCTTAAATTCTTTTAACATAATCATCTACTCATGAAATAAACAATGAGGAAACCAATACTTAAACCTATGGCTCCGCACAAGAAATAAATCAACAATTTCCTTGGAGTAAGTCCTTCTTCTTCCAAAACCTTATCAACTTTATTCTTTATCAGATCTCCCACCTTGACGGTTTCATAATTCTCTGGAAGACAAATTTCTTCTTCTTTGAAAATAATATCTGAGTCTTTTACTGGTTTCGCTCTTTTTTCAAAATTATAATCGAGACAATAATTATCCTCGAGAATGAATCTTACGGAAGTGGAAGAAGACTGTTGTCCGTTGTCTGTTGTCTGCTGACAACCAACTATCATCGTGCGTTTACCTTCATTCTGTTTTAACAGAACTTCTGTATCATCGATTGTGATATATGCTGTGACTGATGACTGTTGTCCGTTGACTATTGTCTGTTGACCATTTTCAAAATATAAAACCAAGAGAGAGACTGCCAGAGAACTCATATCTTCGTGGAGTTGGATTATGATGTCGCCGTTTTCGAGTTGAAATATTTTAAATTCCACATCTGGAGCAAAGGAATTTGGATATAATTTAATCCAATCTCTCAAGAGTTCTTTTATGTCATTGACTGTTAGCTGTTGGCCATTGGCTGTTGGCTCTGCAACTTCCCGACTTATTGACTTTATCCTAATATAATCCATAATTATTTCTTTGTGGATTTATTAGAAGACACACGTCCGTGCGCCTCTACATGAGATTTATTTCTTCTTTTATCAACGGAGAAGCCGAAGCCGCCGATTTTCTCTCCTAAGGTATAATATTTTCCGTGAGAATAAGTGATGAGGTCAGCTTGGTTCAGTTGGAATTGACCTGTGCTTGGGTCGAAAAATTTTGTATCGCCGTTGACAGCGACAACTTTAGCTATGAACATATCGTGAGAGCCGAGTTCTTTCACCTCAACAACCTGGCATTCTATATTGAGCGGCGACTCTGCTATAAGAGGAGCCTTCACTATCTGAGCCTGTTCTGGAGTGAGATGCATCTCTTTGAATTTGTTATAGTCTTTTCCCGAGCGTACTCCGCACCAGTCTGTAGCGCGAGCGAGCGATTCTGTAGTGACATTGATAACGAACTCTTTAGTACGCATTATTATAGGATGCGAGAAGCGTTCTTTTCTAAGAGAGACGTAGCACATCGGAGGGTCGGAGCATATTGTTCCTGTCCATGCTGCTGTCACAATATTATAATTCTCAGGGCTATCGCCGCAACTCACCATAACGACTGGCAAAGGATACAACATAGTACCCGGTTTGAAAGGCATCTTCATTTTTAACAAATTTAATTTGCAAAGTTAGTAAAAGTCTAAAGTCAAATGACTAAAGACGAAAGATTTTTTAGCAAGAGGCGGAGTGTATAGAGCACTGAGTCTACCGAAGCGTCCGCCGCCAACATCACTATTTCTCGCGCAGAGGCGTGCGTCTTCTGAGACCACGAATTGAGAGACGCTGCAAGTCATGTCCGTACAAAACAATGAATATTATTGTATTTCCTGTAAGGCAAGACGGAAACCGCTTGTTGCATCCCAGCCTCCAGGATTAATGTAGTCACGACACGAAACTCTACAATACCTCGAGTAGTCTTTCCAGTTACCACCTCGGAGAACGCGGTAAAAACCAGATGACTGTCCTATTGGATTGTTCTGCGGTGCGCTACTATAAACACCATACCAGTCCAAGCACCACTCCAATACATTACCACTCATGTCATATATCCCTAATTCGTTTGCTTGCTTTGTCTTTACATCATGAGTTTGTGAACTACTATTATTTTTATACCAAGCAACGTCTTCTATCATATTACTACCGCTGTATTTGTAGCCTTTGGATTTATTGCCACCGCGCGCCGCATATTCCCATTCTGCCTCCGTTGGAAGACGGAAGTTCTTACCTGTCAACGCATTTAATTTGCTTATAAACTCTTGACAATCGTTCCAAGAAACTCTCTCAACAGGTCTTTGCAAACTTTTGAACTTACTTCGATTCTTTCCCATAACTGCTTCCCACAATTCCTGAGTCACCTCTGTCTCGCCAATATAATAATCATCTAAAGTCACGGAGTGTGATGGAGATTCATCTATATCTGCTTTATCAAGTTGTTCCTGGCTTGCTCCCATTTGGAAGGTGCCGCTTTCAACAGCTATCATGGTAAAAGAAACACCATTTACTGTAAAAACTTGGTTTTCCATTGGTGCTCTTGTTGCATTCTTCTTTTCATTTTGTGATTGGATTTGTGTTGTCTCTTGTGTGCTGGCTTTATAATATACACTCGACAAGGTTTCATTAAAACTAAGTTTCTCGCCTTCATCAACGATAAATATTCTTGTCAATGAATTGTATTCCTGTTTTTCCAATTTCAATTCATGTCGTCCAGCCTCTATTTCTTTAAAAATATTTGGAGTCTTTCCAACAAGTTCTCCATCAATATAAATATCAGCTCCTGCAGGTTCACTGTCAACTACAATAGTAGCAAAGTCGAGTTTTGGTTTCAAGGGAACATACTGCACCACCATCTCATAACCACAATAATCACATAAAGTCTCTGGCAACCAATATTCCGTCTTGCCATAGTCGGGATGATGAATCTCTATGAAAGTCGCGGATTTCGCCGTGATATAAAGATATATCTCAGAAGGTTCAAATTGCACGTCGAAATAGGTAGCTAGGTTTCCCTTAAAAGTAATGCGGCGTCTCTCTTCTGCCGTGATATTTTCCGTAGATATCTTTATCAAAGCCATAGGAGCGTTGTTCATATCTATGTGGTCATCCTTATCCATCATCACATAGCCATCGATTATGTGAAATGAGCCTTCCTTAACCTGAATCTGCGCGAAGGTATTAAAAGAAATAAATGTAAATAATAAAAGTAAGAATTTCTTCATGAATATTATATTAATGATTCGCAAATATAATAAAAAAGTCAACAGACAACAGACAACGGACAACAGATTTTTGGGCAGCGCAAACAACACCTACGAAAATTAACAACGGGTTGTTGACACGTCTCAAAAAATGAAAATTCACAATTGATTCTATGTCATAAAAAAAATTGATTTTTGGGTTGTGTAATTAAAAGTTTGTGCGTATTTTTGTAGGATGAATAAGATTTTATTGGAAGTAAAAGGATTGACTTACAGCAATTCGCAGAGCGGAGCGTACGCCTTGATTCTTAACAAGAAAGGTGACAAGATGTATTTGCCTATTATAATTGGCGAGGCGGAAGCACAGTCTATTGCGATTGCATTGGAAGGTCACAAAAACATACGCCCTCTGACACACGATTTATTCATGACATTTGCCACCACTTTCGACATAGATATTGAAGAAGTTGTGATCAACAAATTTAAGGAAGGCTTGTTTTATTCGGAGCTTCACTGCATGAAAGACGGCGAGTTAACAATAATTGACGCTCGTCCTTCCGACGCTATAGCTCTCGCTGTAAGATTTAAATGTCCTGTTTATACTTATTCGCAAGTTTTAGAAGAAGCTGGGATTGACATCGACTTAGAAGCAGAAGATCTTTCAAACCCAGAAACTGAAGATTCAGACGACATCATAATCGAAAACGACTTCTCGCGATACAGTCTCAGCGAGTTGGAATCGCTTTTAGAAGAATCTATTGAGAGAGAAGATTACAACATGGCTTCCGTCCTGAGAGACGAAATCAACAGCAGAAAAGAAATGCTATAAACAATTGAAACGAATTTAAAAATGAAACAATATCTAGATTTATTACAACATATTCTCGACGAAGGTTTTCAGAAAGGCGACAGGACTGGCACTGGAACGATAAGCGTTTTCGGACATCAGATGCGTTTCAACCTCAACGAAGGATTTCCTCTCCTGACAACAAAGAAAGTCCACCTTCGTTCTATCATCCATGAGTTGCTTTGGCTTATAAGCGGCGACACCAACATCAAATATCTGCACGATAACAGAGTGAGTATCTGGGACGAATGGGCAGACAGCAACGGCGACCTCGGCCCAGTATATGGAGCACAATGGAGAAACTGGAACAACGAAGGCATCGACCAGATCGCTGATGTCATCGACTCTATCAAAAACAATCCTAACAGCCGCCGCCATATAGTGACAGCATGGAATCCAAGCGTATTACCAGATGAGAGGTCAAAAGACTTTGCAGCAAACGTCGCTGCCGGTAAAGCAGCGCTGCCTCCTTGCCACGCATTCTTCCAGTTCTATGTGGCAGACAACAAATTATCATGCCAGCTATATCAAAGAAGCGCCGATGTTTTCCTCGGAGTTCCATTCAACATCGCATCGTATTCTTTGTTAACGATGATGATTGCCCAGGTTTGCGGACTCGAACTCGGCGACTTCATTCATACCTTCGGCGACGTTCATATCTACAACAACCACATCGAGCAGGTGAAGCTACAACTCAGCAGAGAACCGCGTCCTCTTCCAACGATGCAACTCAACCCAGAAATAAAAAGTATCTTCGACTTCAAATATGAAGACTTCAAATTAGAAAATTATAATCCTTACGACGCCATCAAGGCTGATGTGTCAATATAAATATTAAGAATAACAAATAATAATTACTTATATGAAACCAAAAATATCAATAGTAGTCGCGATGGCCAAAAACAGAGCTATCGGTAAGAATGGTCAGTTGTTATGGCATATCTCCAACGACCTCAAACATTTCAAAAAAGTAACATCAGGAAAGTGCGTTGTCATGGGGCACAACACCTACGTCTCATTACCAGGACAGAAAGCATTACCTAACAGACGTAACATCATCATCTCCGACCGTCTCGACTCAGCTCCAGAAGGTTTCGAACTCGCCACATCAATCCAGAAAGCAATGGCTATGGTTGAAAACGAAAACGAGATTTTCATCATGGGCGGCGGCATGATTTACGAACAATTCCTAGACAAAGCCGACAGTTTATATCTCACAAGAGTTGAGAAAGACTATGAAGCTGACACCTACTTCCCTATCATCAACTTCGACGAATGGGAATTGACAGAATTAGAAGTCATCGACGACGACCCACAAATCGACTGTTCATACAGATTCGAGACATGGGAGAAGAAATGAATTGAAAGTTGAAAATTGAAGTTTGAAAATTTGTATAGACGTCACTTCCTCATGTGGCGTCTTTTTTATTGCAACATCACCACATTCCACACAACAATAAAAAAAATCCAGACCTCATACAAAGTCTGGACTTTTTATTTATCAACATCAACTGTCAGTGTCGACAGTTAACTGTCAGTGTCAATTGTCAAATCAGTGAGCAATTGAGATACGTTTTGTTGTTGTGTATTCTGCTGTTTGAACTTGAATCATATATACGCCTGATTCCAATTCGCTTGTGTTGAGTTCTACGAAATCTGCATCTACTGATGATTCATAAACTTTTTGACCCATCATATTGAAGATTGCCACGTTCTTGATAGCGACAGCTTCTACAGCGACTTTATCGTCTGCTGGGTTAGGATATACGCCGATTTGGTCAGCAGCATAATCTTCAACACCATCTTCTGAATAATAAATCTTAACGTAGTATTCTAAGTTGTTATATTTTGCCTGAGCTGGAGCTGACATACAGTCTGTTGCTTGATAGTAAGCAATGACTTGATAGCAATACCAGTTATCGTAAGTCAAGCCGCTATTGTCTGTATAGTCAGTCTTATTAGCGCCGAGGATCTTTATTCTTGTCCATTCGTCTTCATCGACTTTCTTTCTCATGATATAGTAACCGCTGAGGCCGTCTGTTTCAGGAGCTGTCCATGAGATATAAGGTTTCAAGTTTGCAGAGAGACCGATTTCAAGATCTTTTGCAGGGTCGCAGCCTTCTGTCAACACGCCGCAAGCTTCGTTTGTTCTTTCTGAGACACCACCATCGCACAATGCTGACACTTGGTAGCAGTGGCCACCGAATGGAATACCTTCGTCGATAAATGATGTTTCTTTTGTGAGAGCGATGAGGATACCATCGCGATAAACGTTATATCCGTAATCTGGTTCTGAACCTGCTGCGTTCCATGTTAACTTCAACTGTCCGTCTGCAACTGACGATACCAAGTTTGAAGGAGCGCCGCATTGAACGTCTCCGCTACAGTTGTTATTTACTGTAAAGAATACGCCTTCTTGCATTTCATCTGAACTTCCATTGAAGTTAAATACAGTCTCACCATTAGCATTTTTGATCAACATTG
The DNA here is from genome assembly GCA_045592965.1 of Bacteroidales bacterium. GTDB lineage: Bacteria > Bacteroidota > Bacteroidia > Bacteroidales > F082 > Limimorpha. Next base: position 10,417 of record JAZNVS010000061.1, read on the forward strand.
TGAGGTTGTAAGCTGGTTGGTTCTCACCTGGAGTTTGCCATGCAAATTGCAACTTACCGTATGGAGCCATCAATGGGATTGTATTCAATGTGCCGTTTGTTGTTGTGATATATTCGAATCTGTAACCTGTTTCATCATACACAGAGACGTGAGCACCTCTCATACCTTGGAATGATTCTGGTTGGAGAATAAGTGACCATTCGCAAGTTGGGCCGACGCTTACTTTTTCTACTGATGCTACCTCGCCGTATGCACCGTTTATTACTGCGCATACTGTATAGTCGAAGTAGCTGAAGCAAGGGACATTTTCATCGACGAATGTCATTGATTGACCAACAGTTGGGTTTTCTATTTCAGCTACAACTTCGCCGTTTCTTTCAACAACGATCATATCGATGTTTGAAAGTGCTGAGTTGCTGATTGATTTTGAAGGGTTAACCCATGACAATGTTGCAGAAAGAGCGTTATTGTCAGCAGGAACAACTGTGAAGTTCGTTGGAGCTTGAGCTGCGTTTTCATATACCGGACGTGGCATGAGGTTGAATATAGCTTGAACTTGGCTTACTGAATATTCAATAGCATTTGGTGCGAAGTAACCGTCACCAGAACCGCCCCAACCATAGTTGAAGTGATACAATTGGTTTTCATCGTAGCCGTCGCAAACAAAAGCGTGGCAGCCAGTAGTAGCACAACCGCTGTAATATACAGGGCGACGCATATCGATAGCGTTCTTCAAACTAACCATCCATGCTGTGTAGTTAGAGAAGTTAGTAACATAACATGGAGCGTAATCGAAATAAGATTGAACAGCTGCTGGAACGTCTGTAGAGTGAGCGCCACTACCATCGCCGTGGTGTTCATACATCATATCAACAGCAACACCGCAGTGATAGCTTATTGTAGCGATAGCGTCAATTTGTTCAACTGGTGATGAAGCGTCGATGTGGTCAACCATGTTTTCCCAGTCGTATGTTGTTGCTCCAAAGTTAACTGTTTGTTGTGGATATGAAGGAGTATGCCAACAACCATAATCTTGGTTATTACATACAGGGATGTATGAATGTGAACCTGTTCCTTGTACTGGATAATCCCAATAAGCCATAACTTGTGATAAAGCTGTTGCGACACAACCTACGACAACATGACCATGTGATGCCCATGATGCTGATTGTTCTGGGCAGAACTTATTGTAAGGCCATGACTGATTCCATCTTGTTGTACATAATGGTCCTACGCCTTGACCTCTCATAGCAGGTGTTGTTTTACCTGTTGCTTCCAATGACTTCCATTCTGAAGCGATGTTCATTGTTGCTGCAATGTTATTGTCTTTTGCGTAAGAGATAGATTCTTTGTAGATTTCCATCATAAATCCTACACCTGGAACGATGTTGTTTGCATCGAATGCACCGTTTTCAGAATAACCGAGGATTGGGCGTGTTGCATCGTCTGCTGAAACGATAATAAAACCATTGTTAGAAACATTGAAAATGTAGAAACATGGTTCACCTGATTCTGAAGTCTCAGTGTAAACTAACTCCAAGACATTTGATTTCTGTACGAAGTTGGCTGATACGAATTTCTGTCCTAATTCCTTTGCAAAATTAGCATCTACAGGATTAGCAAAAAGCGAGTTGAATGCCAACAAAACAACTGCTAAAAGAAATGATTTTTTCATCTGTAAACTTTTTTGATTGTAATTATTCAATTTTAAATTTAGTGCGCAAATTTAATAAAAAAATCCGTAGATTCCACGACAAAATAATGAAAAAATTGGTTTAAGTCACCAAAACTCTATGTTGCTTATTCGCTGATGTTTTCTTATTGCTTTTTCTTAGTTCTTTATTACCTTAGCAACATTTCCATCAATAACGAAGATACAAATACCAGAAGTATATTTTTATACATCTACATATACTTCTTCAGAAGAGAACTCAAGTTTTCCTATCTGCATTCCCATCATACTATAAATCTTAACCTCCGACAACTGACTGCCGCTCATTGATAATTTCACCAAGTCTTTTGTAGGATTAGGATATATTACAAGCCGACCAGAAGCATTTTCCTCGAGATTCGTTGAATTACAAGCTCTCACAAAAAACTCATCGCTGTATTTTACTTTTGCTATGGGCGGAAAACATTCTGGATCCAAATATCAAGCGACCACCTTATAAAAATAACATTTGCCTGCTCCTATCATAACATTATCGGTGTACTCAAGTTTATTTGGTCTTAAAACTAGTCCGTAGATTTAAGAAAAAAAGTTATCATTCATATATAAAAATCTGAAAAACTTTCAATTCAATTGAGACGCAACAATTACATATTGTTTATTCTCATCGGTGTAATTGGTACGTCTCTACATTAATTTTCAATTTTCAATTTTCAACTTTCAATTAGAATGAGACGCAACAATTACATATTGTTTATTCTCATCGGTGTAATTGGTACGTCTCTACCGATGACGAATTCTAAAATTCTAAAATTCTATTTAACCCACTTCCCTTCCTCAACTTTCAACTTTCCATTTTCAGTTTTCAAATTCCAAACGTAAGTTCCCGAGTTCCATTTAGAGGCGTCTATGCTTGTGACTTCATCTGTAATTATCTGCTGATGGATTATTCTTCCTTGCATATCATAGACTTGCAATGTAGCGTTACGCAAGCCGGTTCTTATATTTAAAACATCACTGCCCGGATTAGGATAAGCCACGGCGAGATGCAGGTTATTAGCGTGAGCTTCTTCGATGTTGACAAAAGCTGATGCAGGGAATTTGGTAACGAAATTATAACCTTTGTCAGAGTCCAAATCAACACCTGAATGAACAATAATCGCCCCCTCATCATTAGTCGTATTGATACTAAGTACTCTATCATGGCACATATCATCCAATCCATAATATAGAGTCGTTATTTTATTCATATTACTATCAAGACAATCTATACAGATCCAAGAATCAAGATAACTGGAATAACCTATGTTCATACTGTATGCATAATAAATTGAGTTATCATCTTTCAAATCAACACCAGAACACAGACTTGAGAAATCCCATTCTTCCGTCCCTCTATCAGTATAATTAATGACATCAAGAAATTCAGACGCAGCATTAACATCGTCATCTATTTCATATAAACGACAATTTTCATCGTGCAAGGGGTTTTGGGGATTTCTTATCTGAGTTGTCAGATATGTGGTGTTATGATTGCTTCTCTTAACCGATATATTATATAGTTCGTCATATAAACCATCAGCATTTCTCAGGTATCTTTCCCGAATAAAATTGAAATCCTTATCGTAATAACTTGCTGTTCCTACAACGTGCTCACTGCTATTACCATCGCTGGATTCATAAAAAATATAACATGAATCAGTGGTTACAAAATGATTGGCTCTAAATACATATTGTTGTCCTGCAGCTCGCGACTTGTCTTTATACAAACCATTCCAGTGGTTTGAGTCTGAATCATAGCATCTTATTTCTTTCTTAAGAAGTATTTCTCCATCGAAATTCATTCTAAACATGAATAATGTGTCCAATCCACGTGAAGGTCTATCATAACTCACGCTCTTCCAATAGGCTCCAACTATATTTCCTTCATCTTCAAATGCCGAAAATAAAAAAATATTTCCACTATATGCATTAGGCCACATTTGCCATTCGAATTTACTACGAGCCTCAAAAGTATCGATAGGCCAACTATGTTCATATATTTCTTCTAAATTCAACTGATTATCCATCTTAAACAAAGCCAATTTTGCATCGCATGGCGGATTGTCGAAGTTGGCAAAATTGTTAAAAGAATTAATAGTATGTTCAGGACTGTATGTTGAAAGCAGATATACATTATTGTCTTTTTCGAAAACATATTGTGATGAGCCTGAGATGCAATATCCAGCTTGAAAAAAGTTATTCTGAGATACTATTTTTCCATTCTCAGACAACAACCTAATTGCAGGACTTTCAGAATAATAATATTCTTGAGGAGCACTTTTGATGTAATACACAGCAGGTGTTAGCAAATTACCATCTGACAATTCTATAACACCACCACCTCCTGAAACATATGCCTCCATTGTTAGATTATCAGTTTCTGTAACAACCTGCCAATCTTGAGAATTAACAATGCCAACTCCGCAAAATAGCAGAGTGAATAGTGTTGCAATGGTAAAAATTTTTCTTTTCATAATGATAAAATTCAGATTGTTAATTACTTAATATTTCTTTTTTTGTCGTGAGCTAAGAGCCAATTCTAAAATTCTAAAGTTCTGTAAGCTCGTTCTCTACGCCCACGGATTTCACTGATGTGCACTGATTTCTCAGTTTTT
>JAZNVS010000062.1:0-26621 GCA_045592965.1 Bacteroidales bacterium
GCTGTGATGTTTTCGGTAGAAATCTTAATGAGTGCCATTGGAGCATTATTCATATCAACATGCTCTTCCTTCTCAAGCATCACATAACCTTGAATCTTATGAAACGAACCTTCCTTAACCTCTATCTGCGCAAAGGTCGTCAATGACAAAAATGTCAATAATAAAAGTAAATACTTCTTCATTTAGTTTTAATTAAGAATTTGATTTGAAAGGCGCAAATATATAAAAAAAAATAATGCATCTTAAAAATCAATTTCATATTTTCTCAATAATTAATTCCACTGTTCAGATTCGAAAAACTGAGAAGATAAGTATCGCGATGAACATTAAGAATATGCGTGGAAAATATTATAGTTATTAATATAAAAAAACGTCTTAACATATAGAAAATACTCTTTATGTTAAAACGTTTTAAGACTTTTAAAGTTTCAAGAAAAAGATTAAATCTGTTTCAAGAGATTTACCATTTCTATTGCTGTTGTTGCTGCTTCGAAGCCTTTGTTGCCGGCTTTTGAACCTGCTCTTTCAACAGCTTGTTCGATATTATCTGTTGTAAGAACTCCGAAGATGATAGGCACGCCTGTTTGCAAGCCAGCTGCTGCTATACCTTTAGTTGTCTCGTTAGCAACCATTTCAAAATGAGCTGTTGCGCCTCTGATGACAGCACCCAAGCAGATGACAGCGTCATATTTCTTCGACTCAGCCATTTTCTTCGCCACCAATGGTATCTCGAAAGAACCAGGGACCCAAGCGACATCGATGTCGTTTTCATCTCCGCCATGACGTTTGAAAGCGTCTATAGCTCCGCCTAACAATTTATTTGTGATGATTTCGTTGAAACGTCCGGCCACTATAGCAATCTTATGACCTTCAGCAAGTAATTTACCTTCTATTATATTCATATTTTTTTAGTTTAGAGTTTATAGTTAATAGTTTATAGTAGTTTTGAAGTTCATAGTCTAAAGTTCATAGTTTATAGCAGTTCTAAGTTTAAAGTTTATTTTTAAATAAGTTTATGATATACTTTTAAACTTAATAACTTTTAACATTACAACTACTTTAAACAATAAACTATGAACTTTAAACTTTATCTTTTTGACTCTTTAACATGCAAGAGGTGTCCCATCTTCTTGTATTTTGTATAGAGATAGAAAGCGTCTTTTTCGTTGCATGTCATCTCGATAGGTTCACGACCAACGATTTCTATTCCGTAGGCTCCCAATCCTGTAATCTTTGTTGGATTGTTTGTCATGACGATAATCTTAGTCACGCCCAAGTCAGAAAGTATTGACGCTCCAGTGCCGTAGTCTCTGAGGTCAGCTTCAAAGCCGAGTGCTATGTTAGCTTCAACGGTATCCATGCCGCCGTCTTGGAGTTTGTAAGCTTTCAATTTGTTTATCAAGCCGATACCTCTGCCTTCCTGTTTGAGATATAAGATAATACCTCTGCCCTTTTCTTCGATGCGGCGCATTGCTTCTTGAAGTTGTTCTCCGCAGTCGCAGCGTAAAGAACCGAAAGCGTCACCGGTGAGACATTCCGAGTGAACGCGGCACACTACAGGCTCATCACCGCTGATGTCACCTTTCACCAATGCGATATGATGTTCGCCAGTGACCTTGTCGATATAACCGTGTGCTATGAAGTTGCCGTATTTAGTTGGCATCTCAGCCTCAGCGACTTTCTCAACCAACGACTCTGTTCTTCTTCTATATCTGATTAAGTCTGCTATGGAGGTGATTCTAAGGTTATGTTCTTTTGCAAATTGAAGCAACTCTGTAGTTCTCATCATGGTACCGTCTTCGCGCATTATCTCGCAGCAGAGACCGCATTCTTTGAGACCTGCTATTCTCATGAAATCGACAGTCGCTTCGGTATGACCATCGCGCTTGAAGACGCCGCCTTCGCGAGCCTCGAGAGGGAACATATGACCAGGGCGTCTGAAGTCTTCTGGCTTGGCATCATCTTCAACGAGTTTCATCGCTGTGATAGAACGTTCAACAGCAGAAATACCAGTCGTGGTATCGACATGGTCGATGGAAACGGTGAAAGCTGTGCAATGATTATCAGTATTGTCTGTTACCATTTGATTGAGTTTCAGTTTATGAGTCAACTCCTTGCTCATCGGCATACAGATAAGACCTTTAGCGTATGATGCCATGAAGTTGACATTCTCCGTCGTAGCGAACTCAGCGGCACAAATCAAATCGCCTTCGTTCTCTCTATCAGGATCGTCGACAACGATAATCATCTTACCATTTCTGAGATCTTCAATAGCTTCTTCAATAGTGTTAAATCTGTTTTCCATTTTATGATGTTTTTAATAATTATCTGATTAAAATCCGTTAGATTCCAAAAAATCCAAACTTATACCTTTATTATCTTGATTTTCGGACGTAATAGGTCTCGTCCCTACGAATAGTTTCTGGACGTATTTTCCAATGACGTCATTCTCAAGGTTGACAGTATCGCCTATCTTCTTCGATGTCAGAGTCGTCTCGCCTTGTGTGTGTTCAATAATCGAGACTGAAAACGATGTCATATCTACATCTGTAACTGTCAATGAGATACCATCAATAGCGATGGAACCTTTCTTGACGATGAGTTCCAATATTGAGGGAGATGTAGCGAACGACATTCTTATTGCTTTGTCGTCGTTATATTTTTTTATTATAGTTCCGATTCCATCGATATGACCGGAGACGATATGTCCGCCGAGACGACCGCTCACCGACAAAGCACGCTCAAGATTCACCTCATCGTTGACTTTAAGATTCTTGAAATTTGTCGTCATCATTGTCTCAGGCATCACATCGACAGTGAAAGAATCGTTAGCGAAAGTAGTGACTGTCAAGCATATTCCATTTGTAGAGATACTATCTCCGAGATGTATGTCCGACATTATCTTCTTTGCAGAGACCGTCAGTCTGATGCTGTTAGCGTGTCTCTCTATCGATTTCACCTTTCCTATTTCTTCAATTATTCCTGTAAACATTTTATTTATTGTCAACAGTCAACAGTCAATGGTCAACGGATTTCATCCACCATAAACTATCAACTCTAATTATCAACTCTAAAACTTATCAACTATCTACTTTCCTACTACTATAAACTCTACACTTTATCAAAACATCATTTCCTATCTTTTCTATTTCTGTATCTTTCAATGTGATAGCGTCTTTCATAAACTCAATTCCTTTTCCTCCTATCGGTGACTTAGAATGTTCGCCGCCGATGATTTTCGGAGCTATGAAAGCGTTAACCTCATCAACGCAGTTGGCTTGTAAGAACGCTGCGTTAAGACAAGATCCGCCTTCAAGTAAAAGAGAATCAATACCCATAGCACCCAACTTAACCATCAAATCGTTGATATCGACATGACCGTCTTTTTCCTCACATGATAAAATTTCAACGCCTTGAGATTTTAACATTTCCAAATCGCCAATAACATATTGACAATTTCCAACAGCCAATATGGTTCTATATTCCTTTGCCGTTCTAACTATCTGACTCTCCATCGGAATCGACGCTTTTGTATCAACAATAATCCTAATAGGCTGATGTATCGAATCCGTGGACAATGTCTGTTGACCGTTGTCTGCTGTCTGTTGACTTGCCAATCTGCAATTCAACATCGGGTCGTCGCTTTTTACAGTGCCTATACCTGCCACGATTCCCATCATTCCCGAACGCAGCTTATGAACCAACTCTCTTGATTTCTCATTGGTAATCCATTTGGAATCGCCTGTATAAGAAGCTATCTTACCGTCGAGAGTCATGGCGGTTTTCAGTATCACGTAAGGACGTTTTGTCTTAATATATTTTAAGAAAACCTTGTTAAGGTCTTTAATCTTATCCTCTTCGATGCCGGTTACCACTTCAACGCCAGCGTTTCTTAGGATTGATATTCCTTTGCCTGCGACAAGAGGATTAGGGTCGAGAAGCCCGACAACTACTTTCTTTATACCTTTTTCTATTATTATGTCAGTACAAGGAGGAGTTTTTCCGTGATGACAGCATGGTTCAAGCGTTACGTACAAAGTAGCGTCTCTTAGGGACATATCGCATACGTCCTTTTTTGTCAGTGCGTTACGCTCTGCATGAAATCCGCCGTAATATTCGTGGTAGCCTTCAGATATTATAACATTGTCTTTCACCACGACGCAGCCCACCATAGGATTAGGGTTTACGAATCCGGCACCTCTCTTAGCGAGTTCGATAGCTCGCTGCATGTATTCAATATCTTGCGTATTATATGACATAAAAAAAGCCCATAATAAATTAATATCCAGGGCAAATGTCAATCCTACAAAATAATCTTCTACCATCCGGACTATCACCGTCGGTTTCGGAATTTCACCGAATCAGTTCCTAAAAAGGAAGTCGCGGACTGTCACCGCCGGAAAGGAATTTCACCTTGCCCTGAAGACTTCTGCAAATATACATTAATTTTTACATGAAGAATATATATGGAGAATAATTTTTTAACATTCTGTACCCGTTCTTTTATGGGACGCAGCAAAATTAGTTTTATAGCGCTATCTTATTTTCTATAACGTATTGGTATTTTGAGACGTCTCCTTGAAACTTCATTGAACTTTTCAAAACGTCTCTTGTTATACTCAAAAACTCAAAGTTATGAACACAAAATTATTTATCGTTATGTTTTTATTCAACATCTTTACGCCAAGTAAAATCGACAATGAGCCGGTTTCAATCGATTTAGACAAATATCTCGGAAAGTGGTATGAGATAGCACGTTTCGACCATAGCTTCGAGCGCGACATGCAGAGGGTCATGGCGGAATACATCCTTATGCCTGATGGGAAGATAAAAGTCATCAACACAGGCTATCGCGATGGAAAATTCAAAGAGACCATCGGCAAGGCAAAAACCACAGAGACACCTGGTCTTCTAAGAGTTTCCTTCTTTATGAACTTCTACTCAGACTACAGAGTCCTTATGATTGACAAGGATTACAACTATGTCTTGGTAGGAGGAAACTCGCCGAAATATCTTTGGATATTATCGAGAACGCCACAATTAAGCAATGAAGTCTTGCAAAACATCATCAATGTAGCAAAAGAAAAAGGCTACGATACTGATAAACTAATCTTCGTCGAGCAATAAAGATTCACATATCACTTCGCTTCAGCGATGACATATTCCTCAGTAAAATCTGGGGATGTTCGACGCCAACTTCAGCTTAATGAAAACGAGATAGTAATAAAACAACACGAATTCGTTTATATTTAAATTCGTGTTGTTTTTATTAGCTGTTTTGAATAATGTTTCACAGATAAATTTGTAAAATTTTCCATACCGCAATCATATGAAAAATATCTCCTAAAATAACGAAGATATGGAAGACTGAATGCATATACTTGATTTTCTTGAAACTATACAAAACAGCGCCTATGATATAACTTACGCCTTCTAAAATAACCAACATCACTACGTTCATACCTACGCTATCATAAAAAGGTTTGAAAGCGATCAGAATAGATAGTCCCATTATTACATAACAAGTCGTTTTTAAATAACTATGAGACTTCATCTTCCTGAAAGTCAATACAGTTCCAACAACAGCAGAAATCCATACAAGAGAAAAAATAATGACAGCCCAACTTGTTGCTCCATATCCATATAACGCAATTAATGTCACTGGCGAATAACTTCCGGCTATATGCCAGTAGATAGCGGCATGGTCGAATTTTCTTAATAATAATTTAGATTTCTCTTGACGGAACGGACACGCATGATATAATGTCGATGCCAAATAAGAACTAAACACACCAAAAAAATACAAGTATAGGCTGAATATCGGCAAAAAGCCAGAATGACTATACTTGGCAAGGAAAAACGAACATATTGCAATTCCCATTATTGTTCCTACTAGATGCGATATAGCATTAGCAGCCTCCTCAGAATGAGTGTATCTTTTGGCATTAATGTCTTCCATATGAGATATTTATTGATACCACAAAAATAAAAAAAATATGTGGGAATTTCATTATAGACATAAAAAAAAGCGACTTCATCAGTCGCTTCAGTTCCGCGGAGAAAGAGGGATTCGAACCCCCGGTACATTGCTGTACAACGGTTTTCAAGACCGCCGCGATCGACCACTCTGCCATTTCTCCGCTGCAAAGATACAACTTTTTTATTCCGAAAAACAAATCGACAAAAAATATTTTAAATTTATTTTATCTTATTAAAAAACAATCATTTAGAAAAGAAACAAAAATATCATAATATAATTTATCAATTAAAAAGATGAAAAATAAAACTTATTTCTACGACAAAAAATCTTCATTTTACGTATTTTCAAGTATAAAAAAGCATATTTTTGCAAACTATTCCAATATAATTGTCACATGAGAGAAATAAGCCCAAAAGAAACAAAGCGAGCTGAAGCATTCGAATTATGGATGTCGTCACCGATGCCGATGGTAACATTGACAAAAACTTTCGACATCACACATCTATGCAGAATCAGTAAGAAAAAAGGCATGAAATTGAACATGCTTTTATGCTGGTGTATAGGCAAGGCTGCAAGTCAAATTGAAGAGTTTCATTTACTTCCAGTCAAAGACAAACTATTTGAATATGATAAACTTGCAATAAACGTGATTGTCAACAACAAACGAGGCGGCATAAATTCATGCGACATTCCTTATAGTGATAATATAGAATGGTTTAACAATGATTATAATAGATTAACACAGAAAACCGCTGATTCTTGCGAAAGCATATTTGAAGAAGATTCTATGATTGTAGGAACTTCTGCAGTGGTCGCAACAGAACTCGATTGTATTGTAAATCAATATACTGATAAGTTTCTCAACCCTATGGTAATGTGGGGAAAATATCGCAAGAAATGGTTCAAGGTGTCTTTACCGATCTCATTTCAATTTCATCATGTACAGATGGATGGCGGAGATGCCGCTAGATTTTTAGAATTACTTCAAAATGTCATTAGAGAATTATAGGGACATCTATAAATTTGGTTATTTATTACAACCTTTCAGATTTCTAATATTAAAAAGAAATCTAAACGACGACAATAAAAGCATTGGACCGAGACCTGAATAAAATGCCGCTGTAAATTCTAGTGGAACATTCGGAATAATTTTCAACAAAAAACCAAGTCCCATCATAAAAATTAACAATATCCATCCTCGCAAAGGAAACGTCTGCCACATCTTAACCTTCTCCCCTAACGAATATATTCGCAAGGAATACTTGTTTACAATCTTCTTAAACATAAAGAAAAAACCTAAAAGAACTGATAATGTCATCAGTATCAACCAGCACAATTTCTCATGCTCCATTTCGAAATATGCGCTTATTCCTTTTATGGTAATGATAACTCCAGGAATTCCCCAAATTACAGATGCTATAATTAATAAATGTTTACGTTTCATAAATAATGTAAATAGTTTAATTTATTATTTTTCTGCACAAAAATAACATAAATTGTTAAAGAGAAAAAGAAAATATTAAACAAAATATTTGTATCTTTACAATCAAATTGAAACCAATTAATATTGCAAATATGGAAACAAAACAAATGATAGCTGAATATGGACTTCCTTTGGAAGTTGAATTAAGCACTCAAATTTATAACGCATTACAAGGCAATGTTGTTGAAGAGATTATCAAATTGGCAAAAATTCCTTTCTCTGACAACTATTATCGCAGCATGCTCGAAGGTCATAGTTTTAAAGTTGAAGAAGGTACACTAACACGTTACTATAACATTTTCAACGAGATTAAAGAAGCGCTGCAATTTACAGAACCCGTCGATTTTTATATCACCGGCGACTCTTCTGTCAATGCTTTTGCAATCGCTGCTCAGGAAGAAGGCGAACCTAACATCATCAACGTCAACTCTTCCCTCATACAACTGATGACCGACGACGAACTACGTTTCGTGATAGGTCACGAAATGGGACACCTCATCAACAAAAACGCGACTCTCGTCAAATTGATAAATTTCGTATTTCCACATAACGCAACAATTCCAATCACGCTGCAATACAAAATAAGACTCTGGCAACAACTCTCAGAACTCGTCGCCGACCGCTTCGGATATATGGCAATGCCTAACATAAACGTCTGTATTTCTGCATTTTTCAAAATGTCGTCAGGACTTGACTTTAACAAGATGGATATGAAAGTTGAGGCATTCTTGGAAGACAACAAAAAACGCCTCGATTATTTCCGCAACGACAAAGGTATCAACTTCGCAACACATCCAATAAATCCTATAAGAGTCGAAGCTCTCAACCAATTCTCAAAGAGCGTGTTCTTCAACGAAAAAGGAACAAGTAAAGAAGAACTTGAAAATGTAATGGACGATCTTATTGAAATACTCTTGAAAGTCAGAAACACAGAACTCGACTCTTACATGGCAGACTTCATAGCTACAGCAGGTCTAATCATCGCCAACAGCGACGAGCAAATAACAGAGCATGAAATAGAATTGATTCTTAGCGAATTGTCCGTATTAGAAATTTTCCCAAAAACTTTCTTGAACGATATGGCAAAAGAAGATGTCGTTAAAATATTCAAGGAATCAATACAAAAGCTTCTTGAAATAAGTCCGGAAACACGTGAAGGAATGTTACGTTATCTTATTTCAATCTCATTAGTTGACAAAGACATAAGCGTAAAAGAAGTTGAACTTATATTCAACATCGCACAAGCCGAACTAGGATATTCACATACAGAAGCTGCGCAGATTTATTCTCAAATGATTCAAGTTGATTTCACTCCAAGTTTAAATTCTTTGTGCTAAAACATTGTTGAAATTATTGTACCGATAAATAAATACTTTGTCAATGATTGATTTTAAAGATATTACAATAGAAGATAAAGAAATTATCACTTCATACATATTTCCTAACGACTGCTGTAACTGCGAGTTTTCTTTCTCAAACTTAGTATCGTGGCGGTTTCTTTACGACACAAAATATGCCATTGTAGACGATTTTCTCGTGTTACGCTATAATAGCGGCGGCAACGACACTTTCATGATGCCAATAGGAAAAGGCAATGCCGACAATGTTATACTTAAACTCATCGAAGAAATTCATTCCCAAGGAAAACCTTTCAAGATGTATGCCGCCTGTCATTTCATTGAGAATCAAGTCAGCGACAATTTAAGGGAAAGATTCAACCTCCTTCCAAACAGAGACAGTTTTGACTATGTGTATCTTAGAGAAGATCTGGCAAATCTCAAAGGAAACAAGTTCCAGCAGAAACGCAATCACGTCAACAGATTTATGAAAACATATCCTAATTGGGAATATAAATCAGCGACACCAGAATTGATAAGACTCTGCATTGAAAAAGAACACGAATGGTACGAAAGCAACGACGATTATAAGCATCAAGAGATTGACAACGAACGACAAGCTCTATTATACGCCATGAATCACGCTGAAGAGATTGGCGTTAAAGGCGGAGTTTTGCTTGTCGATAACGAGATTGTCGCGTTTACATTCGGTTTTCCAATCAACCATAAGACTTTCGGCGTTCATTTCGAGAAAGCAGACATACGATTTACAGGAGCGTTTACCATTATAAACCAGATGTTTGCCAAAGACATACCTGAAGAATTCGAATATGTCAATCGTGAGGAAGACTTGGGAATTGAAGGATTAAGAAAAGCCAAGACTTCATACAACCCAGCGTTTCTTATAACAAAAGGCGTTGTTACGCTGAAAGATGAAAAAATATAATCTTTAATACGATTATTGTTACTTTTGCATGAAAATTTGGAAAAAGAAGATAAGGAGAGACAATAATGACAATTAAATTATATCACGGCTCGTTCACAGAAGTAAGAGAACCTTTGGTTAATATCGGAAGAAAAAACTTAGATTTCGGACAAGGTTTTTACTTAACAAATATTAAGGAACAAGCAGAAGTATGGGCTAAAATTGTAGCAACACGTAAAGGCAAAGATATCAAACCAATAATAAATGTATATGACTTCTCTTATTTAGATGCAAGAAACATTGGATTTCGTTTTAAAGAATTTGAACACTACGACATTGAATGGCTGAACTTTGTTGTCGATTGCCGTAAAGGAAAAGATGTTTTCTCTAAATATGATATAGTAATTGGCGGCGCATTAAATGATGAAATCATTGATACCGTAGAAGATTACGAGAAAGGAATAATAACAGCGGAGCAAGCACTCGGTCAGATGAAATATAAAAACGTCAATCATCAAGTCTGCATATTAAATCAGGAAATCATTGAATATCATCTAAATTTTGTAGAAAGTTATACTTTTTAAATGAGTTAGGTATTAATTATTAAATTTCTCTTAATATATGAACGACAGAATAAAAAACGAAACAAGAATTCTTTGGGACAAATGCTTCAGTGAGGAAGACAAAAGATTCGTTGACTTTTATTTTGAGAAAAGATATAACGAAGAAGATAATATTTTCATCGAGAGAGACGGGAAAGTTGTCAGCGCATTGCAGCTCATCTCCTACCCTTTTTCATATTACGGCAAAACAATAGGCTGCGCTTATATCTCAGGCGCTTGCACCGACCCTGATTATCGCTCGCAAGGTCTTATGAACGAGTTGATCATTAAATCACTAAATAAAGCAAATAATAACGGTGCTTGTTTCGCAGCTCTGATTCCTGCTTCAGAAAGTCTCTTCAATTATTATGAAGGATGTAATTTCGTACCGACATTCGACTATTCTAAGATTCATATAAAGAAAAGCCAGCAGTCAACAGTCAACAGTCAACAGTCGGTGTCGGTTATAGTGTTTGATCTTGAATCTGATTCTGAATTATTCTATCAGGTTTATGAATATTTCAACGCGAAGATGAGAAGTCGCAACTGCTGCATTCAGCACAACGAATACGATTTCGACGTGATAACAAAAGACTTGGAGTTGTTTGACAATCATTTACTAATAGCGAAATATGGAGATGATATATGTGGACTTGCTTTTTGCTATCTACGTAACGACGAGATTTTCATCAAAGACATCTTCGCCGAGTCTGGACCAATCTTGAGCGATTTGATAACAGCAGCTGCAAATATATTTAATAAAGACTCAATCAACATCATCATTCCTCCAGTCTCCGGACAAAGGACACATCGTTTAGGAATGGCGCGTCTCATAGATGCTGAAACAATGCTAAGACTTTACGCAATATCTCATCCTAAATTAAAGATTGAAATCTCTTTAGTCGATTCCATATTACCTCAAAATAACGGAACTTACTACATTAATAAAGGTATCTTGGAAAAGAAAGACTCCATTGGTTCTGACGTTGTCGACATTGAAGAACTAACACGTGCATTATTCGGCTATCATACCGAGTCGCTTCCTGGAAAGTTAAAAGTCTTTAACAATCAGGAGGCATTCATGAGTCTGATGTTAGACTAAAAAATAAAGCCGATAGTCAAAAAAACTACCGGCTTTTATTTTGCTTATCAGAAAGTTTCTATTCGATTCTGACTTCGTCTAACATAATCCAAGCGTTTTCTCCTGCGTAATCGTGCCATTCTGGTAAAGTCTTATAACTCTCTACTTTCACCTTAATGAATTTAACGCCGCTTGCATTGATTATCGCGCGTGCTTCGTCGCGGCGTTTCACGTTCTCACCATTGTTATAAACCGGTGATTCTGCTCTCACCTCTTCAGTGAAGTTAACGCCATCAACAGAAGTCGATACTGTTATATTCTTAGGCATCAAAACCCAGTCGTTAGGTAGGATTCCGTAACCGACATATAATTTGTTAATGTCAGTTGCTTTAGACAATTCAATAACGAACTCAGCGTCTTTGCCATAGAATCCCAACCAACCTTCGCTCCAATTACCAGAGATTCCACACTTATTATCCATCAAAACAGTTTCTTTTTTATCTGAATAGTTGCTATTTGGTTCCTCTACAAATGTAGTTCCAGCAATGATGAGACGCTGATAACTTTCAATCAAAGTGAATGAAGGCATTTTTCCATTAACGAAAGCCTTAGCTTTGACAGTCACGCTCTTGTTGATAGAAAAAGGTTTTGTATACAATTTAGATTTTTGAGTCGGTTCACTTCCATCTAAAGTATAATAAATCTTTGCATTAGCATCGTCACAGCCAAGTGTCACATTCATCTCTTTATCGAAGCGTTCCAAATCTGTTGCGATAACAGGTGTTGCAACTTTAGAAAAACCAGAAATAACATCTTCCTTATACAACTTTTCTTCTTTTGTATCTTTCGTGCAGAAAGGACGGAGTCTTATTGTGTATTCATATCTATCGTTGTCAATAAGGTACTTGTCATGTACACCAGGGCCACATGTTGCTGTTCCGAGACCAGCCTGCTTATAGTCGACATTAACAGTCCAGAAGTTTGCCTTTTCCATTTGGTTGATTCGTTCTGCTTTAGAAAGATTTTCATCTGAATATTGATAAATGCTAAAGTTAAAATGTTCATCACTTGTCACGAACATTCCGAAACCTTCTCTGTTAGAAACCGACATCCAGCGAGTTTCCGAATGGTTACCATTATCTTGCGGTTCTTCGTGCAACTCAAAGAATTCTTTGGCATTCATTGAATATACATTTGTCTTACCAGATGAATTTCTGTCAGGATAGTTTTCTGTATTTTTTCCAAAGAACCTCACATTATTAAATTGCAATGGCATAAGGAACTGAGTACCAATCTTAGGGAATGTAGTAACCTTTTCGTTTGGTTGAATATTGCTTGAGATAACGACATCGCCATAACCGTTGATTTCAAATACTTGTTCAAGGGTGATAATTGTTTCACAAGCAGGATTATTCAAATCTAACAAAGCGACAACAGAAACCCTTGAGTTATCGATACGTTTTGTTGTTATCGACTTTGGAACTATTGTCAATTCGTTGAGGTTAGCATTCAACCATTTAGGAAGAGCATTACGGTCGACATCATCATTAAGAGTCGGTGCACGCCAGAAGTTTGGTTTTATTGCTCCGGCAAGCATTTGTTCGCCTCTGTAAATAAATGACACAGGAACACCTTGTTTCTTATCGATGACGAATGAGAAAATATCGTTAGATATTGTAATGTCGTTTGTTTCATCTTCCATCCTCACAGACGGAATATCTTTCAATGCCGTACCATTAGGAGTCTCAACATTAAGATTGAATACTTCGTATGCTACTTCGGTACCTGCAGGTCTCATCTTATTACCATTCTTCTCTTTGAAAGAGAATTCGATAAAGTATTCTTGCTTAGCAAATCTATCGCCATTTTCAGCACTCAATTTAGGTTTTGGTATCGATATGTTTATTGTCTTTGAACCTTGAGGAGAGACATCCAAATCCATTGTCTTGCTTTGTATTCTGCTTTTTTCGTTAGTGTAAATTACATAAGAGCATTCAAATTCATTAAGTCTTCTGAAGAAGAAATTATTCTTAACCTCAAACACGCCTTTTTCAATATCGACAGGTGTCACAGTAATATTTTGATAAACCTTCTTCACTTCTTCAGCATGATGGTGAGGACGTCTGTCGCTAGTAACCACACCATTAACACAGAAACTATCGTCATTACCAATTCCTTCGAGTTCACCTAAATCACCTCCGGCAGCATACCATTTTGTACCGGTTTTCTCATCTATCATTATCAGACTTTGGTCGCACCAATCCCAAATACAACCGCCTTGCAATTGGTCGTATTTGTTGATGACATCCCAATAATCCTGCATACCGCCACAGCTATTACCCATTGCGTGGAGATATTCAACCATAATGAATGGACGTCCAAGTGAATCCAACTTTTCTTCTACGAATCTTTCCAAATATCTTGGACTTGAATACATCAAACCGATGATATCGTTATTGTAGTCATATATTGAACGTTCGTTAATGACAGGACGTGTATTGTCGATTTTCTTAACCATGTCGTATGCTTCATACATACATACGCCATTACCACATTCGTTACCTAACGACCAGATAATCACAGAAGGATGGTTTTTATCTCTGCCAACCATATTGTTACATCTGTATTTGAATGCTGTTGTCCAACGCTCGTCTTTTGCCAAGCTAGCGTCACCATAACCTTGAGCATGAGATTCGTTATTTGCTTCGTCGATTACGTATAATCCATACTTATCGCACAACTCATACCAATAAACATCAACAGGATAGTGTGAGGTACGAACTGTATTGATATTATGTTGAAGCATAAGCTGAATGTCTCTTTCCATCATTGCTCGTGAAACACATTGACCTGTTCTTCCATCATGTTCGTGACGGTTAACACCCTTAATGATGATAGGTTTGCCGTTAACTTTAAGTTGTCCATCTTTAACTTCTGTTGTTCTGAAACCAATCTTAGCGCCAACAACTTCAATCACATTGCCTTTCTTATCCTTTAATCTGATTGTCATGTCATAGAGGTTTGGTTTCTCTGCCGACCAAGGTTCAACACGGTCGATAATCTTCTTGATACGAATTGTTGAGTGACCCTCTGATTTTTGTTTTGCAAGAATATCCTTCTTTGTCAATTCTTCCACATATAATTTATTCACAAGAAACTTAGCGTTCTCTCCGCTGACAATCTCAACTTCAACATTTAATTTTTTAGGAAGCTTCTTGCCATAGTTAACATCTATTAAGATTTCAAAAATGCCTTTTGAGTAATTTGAGTCGAGACCTGCTTTTACGAAGAAATCGTAAACATTAGTTTTAGGTTTTGAATAAATGAACACGTCACGTGTAATACCACTCATTCTCCAATAATCTTGACATTCGAGGTATGAACCGTCTGAGAAGCGATAAGCCTCTACTGCCAAAGTATTACTGCCATTTTTATTAAGATATGGTGTAATATCGAATTCGGCAGGTGTTTTTGAATCTTCAGAATAACCCACAAACTGACCGTTTATCCAAAGGTAAAACGCTGATTTTACAGCACCGAAGTTAATGTAAACATTTCTTCCCTCCCAGTCTTGAGGAATGCTAAAATTATGAACATAGCATCCGACAGGATTATAATCCTTTGGAGCATGAGGCTGATTTGAAGGGAATTCATTTTGTTGGTTGATATATACAGGAACACCATAACCATTCAACTCCCAATTGCCAGGAACCGGAATAGAATTCCAAGAAGACACGTCATAACCTTCTTCATAAAAACCCACAGGTTTTTGATCTGGACTTTCAACCCAGTTGAATTTCCAATTACCATTGATACATTGATAATAAGGAGATTGTCTATACTCAAGATTCTTTATACCATCCTCATCTTGATAAGGAATGACATTTGTTCTCGGTGCAACCTTATTTACTTCACAGACCGACACATCGTTCCACCAGTCAGCAATTTCTTGCGCCTTGACATTCATTGTTAATGCCACGACAACTAACAAAATAATTGATTTGATTTTCATACTTTATTTTTTAATATACAACAATTTACCTTATTAATAAAAACATCGCGAAGATAGTGATTTTTTCTTTGACTTCAAAAGAAAAATGAGAGCATATTTCGATATAATTTCTAAAATAAATATTATCTTTGCTCATTAAATAAATTCAAGACAATGAAAAGAACTTTAAAACTTTTATTAGGTATTTTTACTTTAAGCATGTTAGTCTCATCATGCGAAAAAGGCTGTATCTGCAGAAACCTCGACAATGGCGCCTCAGATGAACTTTACGGCGTTTATTCTCAAAGAGATTGCGAAGCCTACACAGATTATTACAAGACTGTATATCACGCCGACAACGTCGAATGTTCAATGGAATGGAGAAAATAGTTACTGTCATGAATAAAGAAGAAGCAAAA
The DNA here is from genome assembly GCA_045592965.1 of Bacteroidales bacterium. Taxonomy (GTDB): domain Bacteria; phylum Bacteroidota; class Bacteroidia; order Bacteroidales; family F082; genus Limimorpha. Next base: position 15,819 of record JAZNVS010000062.1, read on the forward strand.
ACCAAGATTGCTGAACTGAGCAATATTATTGAATCACATAATTATAACTATTATATCTTAGCACAGCCTACCATAAGCGATTTCGATTTCGATATGCTTATGAATGAGCTGATTGAGCTTGAGCAGCAGTTTCCCGACCTCATCCTCCCCGACTCTCCCACACAACGCGTCGGAGGCGATATAACGAAAGAATTCCAGACAGTAAAACATCGCTATCCGATGTTATCGCTCTCAAATTCATACAATATCGAAGAGGTCAAGGATTTCATTTCCAGAATAAAGAAAAGTATTGAAGAGGATGTTGAATTTGTCTGCGAACTTAAATTCGACGGCGTTTCTATCAGCCTCACCTACGATAATGGTCTGTTCGTTAAGGCCGTGACTCGCGGTGATGGAACACAAGGCGACGATGTCACAACAAACATCAAGACAATACGTTCAATACCTCTTCGTCTTAAAGGCAACTACCCCGACTTCTTCGAGATGAGGGGCGAGATAATAATGCCACATAGCAGTTTCAACAGCATTAATGCCGAAAGAGAAGAACTCGGACTGCAAGCATTCGCCAACCCAAGAAACGCAGCAGCAGGAACAATAAAACTGCAGAACTCATCAGAAGTGGCAAAACGCAAACTCGACAACTATTGCTATTTCATGATGATGGACGACGATAAGATGATTTTCAAGACACATTATGAAAGTCTCAACGCTGCCAAACAATGGGGCTTCAATGTGTCAAATTATATGGCGATATGCAAAAACGCCGATGAAATTGAAGAGTTTATCAACTATTGGAACGAAAAAAGAAAAGAACTTCCCTTCGATATAGACGGGATTGTAATAAAAGTCAACGACTTCGCTCAAAGAGAGATTTTAGGTTTTACTGCAAAATCGCCTCGATGGGCAATCGCTTATAAATTTAAGGCAGAAGAAGTTTACACAAAACTCCTCGGCGTCGATTTCCAAGTAGGCCGTCACGGAACAATAACACCCGTCGCTAATCTTGAACCTGTTCATCTTGCAGGAACAATAGTGAAAAGAGCTACACTCCACAATGCCGACTTCATCAATCAACTAGACCTTCATTATGACGACATAGTAAGCGTAGAGAAAGGCGGTGAGATTATTCCTAAGATTACGTCAGTCGATTTAAAACAAAGAAAAGAATACAGCAACAAAGTCTGTTTCATAGACAAATGTCCCGAATGCGGAACCCAACTTGTTAAAGCCGAAGGCGAAGCTGCATGGTATTGTCCTAACAGCCTCGGATGTCCGCCTCAGATAAAAGGACGCATCGAACATTTCATCAGTCGTAAGGCAATGAATATAGAAAGCCTAGGCGAAGGTAAAGTTGAAGTGCTCTTCGACAACCAACTCATCAAAGATTATTCTGACTTATACGATTTAACATACGACAAACTTTTCGGACTGGAAAAAGTTATCATTGTAAAAGATGAATATAACCTATTGCAAGAGAATGTCGTTCGTAGAGTCAGCTTTAAAGAAAAGACCTCAAACAACATCATCGATGCTATAGAAAAATCCAAATCGGTTCCTTTTGCCAGAGTCCTTTACGCTTTAGGTATAAAATATGTCGGCGAGACAACAGCGAAACTCATCGCCAAAGCAATGGGTTCTATAGACAACATCATCAATGCTACTGTTGAAGATTTGACAGAAATTGAAGAAGTTGGTGAAAAGATTGCATTATCTATAAAGGAATTCTTCACCGATGAAAGAAATCTGAATATTATCAACAACTTAAAAGCAGCAGGACTTCAGTTTGAACAAGAACAAAAAGTCAACAATGAAAATCAGGTTCTTTCAGGTTTGAGTATTGTTGTCAGCGGAGTTTTCAAGACGATGAGCAGAGATGAGATAAAACAACTCATTGAAGATTTAGGTGGGAAGAACGTCTCATCAATTTCCAAGAAAACGAGTTTCATTGTCGCCGGCGACAAGATGGGTCCCGAGAAAAGGAAGAAGGCCGAAAGCCTTGGAATCGAGATAAAAAGCGAAGATGAGTTCTTAGAAATGATTGGAGGCAAAGACAAGCCTCAAAAGACAGTAGAAGTTCAAGGAAGTTTCGAGTTCTAAGAATAAAGAATCCCGCCTAGTAAAGCGGGATTTTTCTTTTATTGTTCGAGATACATTTTAAGAAGATTCTTATTTGGATTTTGCTTCAACTTCTTAAGAGCTTTATCTTTAATCTGACGGACACGCTCTCTCGTGAGGTCAAGTCTATACGCAATCTCCTCGAGAGTATAACTATGACTAACATCCAACCCAAAATAAAGATTAATTATCTCACGTTCTTTGTCGGTGAGAATCGACATAGAACGATGTATTTCAGCATTATCCAATTTACGGACTATTGTTGCATCTGCAGATGAGTCATCCTCTGGTATCAGCGTGTCAACAAATGTCATATCATCGTCATCTCCCATAGGAGCGTCCATCGATATTTCTTTAGTATTCATACGAAAAGCCGCAAGCACCTTATGTTCCGGAAGGTCCAACTCATCAGCGATTTCTTTTGTTGTAGGCTGCCTATGATAAAGCTGTTCTAGTCGTGACGACGTCTTTTTAATCTTCGACAATGAACCAACTTGATTCATAGGAAGACGTACCAGTCTCGACTGTTCTGCGACGGCTTGCAATATCGACTGACGAATCCACCATACAGCATACGAGATAAACTTAAAGCCTTTGGTCTCGTCAAAACGCTGAGCTGCCTTTATCAAGCCCAAATTACCTTCATTAATCAAATCAGGAAGACTAATACCTTGATTCTGATATTGCTTTGCTACAGAAACTACGAATCTCAGATTGGCCTTCACTAATCTTTCAAGAGCTTCTTTATTGCCAGCTTTAATCTTCTGAGCCAAAAAGACTTCCTCCTCCGCCGACACCATCTCTTCTCTCGATATATCTGAAAGATATTTATCAAGAGAAGCAAGTTCTCTATTGGTTATTGATTTTGAAATTTTTAACTGTCTCATATTTATATTACTACTATTCTAACAATGATTAAGAGAAATTGTTTTATCACAATCTATCAATGAACAAATATTTTTGAAAATATTCAAATGTCTTAACGATAGAATTCAAAAGTAATGGTGTAAGTACCTGTAGAATTAATACCTTCGATACGTACCTTACCATTTCTATCATTGCTCAACGCTTTCTTAAGATCGTTCTCAGAACTTACTCTCTGGTGATTGACAGTCAATATTATAAAATCCTCAGTAATTCCTTTTTGTCTGAATATACCTTCTTTAATTTCTGTAATCTTCAACCCGTGGTTGATTCCGAGTTCGCTCTTCAAGAAAGAAGGCAATGGCATCATTTTTACGCCAAGCACTTCATTATAGAAACTCTCACCATCTTTATGCATCTCTTCTGTGCCTTCCAAATTCTTAAGAGTCACTTCTTTTTCCATAATATCGCCATTACGCTGAATCTTAACTTTCACTTTGTCGCCTGGACGATACTGACTTACAACACCTATCAATTGAGAATTTGAATTAACCGTGATATTATTGACACTTAGCAAGATATCACCTTCTTTTATTCCTGCAGCTTTAGAGCCACCTCTTTCTTCAACACCAACGATATACACACCAGACATCTCTGTAATACCTTTTGATTCTGCAAGTTCTTCTGTTATCTCAGTCATAGTAACTCCAAGGTATGCACGTTGGATAGCTCCGTATTGCAAGAAATCTTCTACAACTTTCTTTACTATATTAGAAGGAATGGCAAAAGAATAGCCTTCATAACTACCTGTTCTAGAAGCTATAGCTGCATTGATTCCAACAAGTTTACCATCCATATTAACCAAGGCGCCGCCACTGTTTCCAGGATTGATAGCAGCATCGGTCTGTATAAAGGATTCTATCGTACTACCATCACCTAATATATTAATGTTACGCGCCTTTGCACTCACGATACCAGCTGTCACCGTAGATGTGAGGTTAAAAGGATTTCCAACAGCAAGCACCCACTCCCCAACCTTAACCTGATCAGAATCAGCAAAGGTTAGGCAGTCTAAACCTGTTGCCTCTACTTTTATCAGAGCCAAGTCTGTACTTGGGTCGTTACCAATAATAGTCGCGGTTCTTTTATGTTTATCGTTGAATGTGACCTCAATCTTACTTGCACCTTCAACAACATGATTGTTTGTCACTATATATCCGTCAGGAGAAATCACCACTCCAGAACCATATCCAACAGAAACATTATTAGGCACTTGCATTTGTCCACCATATAATTGTTCAAGCAAGGAACCGAAGAAATCGTAATAACTATTACCTCTAGAAACAATTTCTGTCCTGATGTGAACAACAGCATTGACTGTATTTTCAGCAGCGTCGACGAAGTTATTTTCTTCGCCACTAGCCATGTAAGCTGCACGGATCATCGAAACAGAATTGTCGGTACTTGACGCTGCTATAATCTCAGTTTCTGCCAGAGACTGCTTCATCTCGCGTTGTGAAAAATACATGTTGATTGTAAAAAAACTCAAAGCGACTACCAACACGCTTAAAGTCAGGAATAACACTTTTGTTTTACTCTTCATATTAAAAATTAGTTAGTTAAATAATCGATGTCTTTCACTCTTAATAAACTAATTTTCGGGAGACATCTTAACCCGATTTCTTTAGTGGTAAAGATTGTTTTTTCGATATGGTTTGTTTTTAAAAATTTACTATCTTTACAATCAAAATTCCTGCCAAAACAAGGAAGTCAACAAACAAGGATACACAATGAATAATACTATAAATCAAGTCATTAACTTTAGCAAATTTCATGGTGCAGGCAATGATTTCATCATGATAAACGCAACGAAAAACGATTTATTATTAAGTGAGGAATTAATATTCAAAATGTGTAATCGTCGTACCGGAATCGGTGCAGACGGATTGATTGTTATATTGCCTTCTGACAATCACGATTTTAGGATGAGATACTACAACTGCGATGGAAAAGAAAGTACTTTTTGCGGCAATGGTGGAAGATGTATTGCAGCATTCGCTCATCGTCAAGGAATCATAGAAAACGAAGCGACATACGAAGCCGTCGATGGAATCCATAAGGCGAAAATTTTTCCTACATCACACAATGAATATAAGGTAGAACTGACAATGCGTGACATTTTGTCTTATAAACTCGATGAAAACAGTCTTCTTATTGACACAGGTTCACCTCATTTCGTAAAAAAAATTAACAATTGGCAGAGTCTAGACGTCAATCGTGAAGGCGCAGAGATTCGTTACGACAAAAAAATCTCCGAAGATGGCGTCAACGTAGACTTCCTTTACAACGACAAGGGAAAAATTCATATCAGGACATACGAACGGGGGGTCGAGAACGAGACATTAGCTTGCGGAACTGGAGTAACAGCTTCTGCCATAGCAGCTTCACTTTGGTTCGGTGGAAATGACATTGACATTTACACCCAGATAGCCAAACTCAATGTTCGTTTTGACATTGAAAATAATTCATTTAAAAACGTTGTTTTGTCAGGTCCAGCAGCCCACGTTTTTGACGGATTGTTTATTTTTGCAAAATAATTTTTACCGATGTTTACACAGAACGAAAATATAATCATCAGAGCAGCAGAACCTAACGACGCAGAACTGATTTATGAGTGGGAAAATGACCAAAGTATCTGGAGAGTAAGCGAGACATATATGCCTTACTCCATGTATCAAATAGAACAATTCCTATTCAATAACAACGACTTATTCTCTAACAGACAGATACGTTTCATCATTGAGACTAAGAACGATAATGAAAAAATCGGATGCATCGACATATACGATTTCGACCCTATTAATCAAAGGGCTGGAATTGGAATCCTATTACAAGAGAATTACAGAAAACGCGGCTTTGCAAAAGAATCTCTAACCTTACTTCTTGAATATTGCTTTAACATATTGATGCTTAAACAGGTTTACTGCCTGATTGATTCTCTTAACGAAGATAGCCTTAACTTATTCAAAAAAATTGGATTCGTGCAGTGCGGCTATAGAAAAGAATGGATAAGAACACCCAACGGATTTATCGATGAAATTGAACTACAATACATTAATAAAAACTATCAATGAAGACATTAAGAACATTCTTAAAAGACAAGGATAAAAAGGTTGCAAAGACAAGACGTCTTGTCTTTGCAACTTTAAGTGTTCTCGTAGTATTGTCTGTGATACTTTTTATCAAGATGTATAAAGCCATCTTATATCCTAATGTATTGATTCCTAACGGAGAAAAACTATCGTTGTATATTTCTTCTGAAGATGACTTTAAAAAAGTAAAAGAGAAATTATATTCTGAGGACATAATAATTAATCAGAAAAGATTTGAATGGCTCGCCAAGAAATTAGACTACCCAAAATATATAAAATCAGGACATTACGTCATCAACGATGGAATGAACAATAACAGACTACTCAATATGCTTCGTTGTGGAGCTCAAACTCCCATAGATTTAACTTTCAATAATATAAGAACGTTAGAGCAACTTGCAGGGCGCTTCAGCGAACAAATCGATGCCGATTCTTTATCAATAATAAGCGCTATAAAAGAAAACTCCACTCTTAAAAAAATGGGGTTCAATGAAGATAGTTACGCGGCATTATTCATCCCTAACACATACGAATTATATTGGAACATCGATGCCGACGAACTGATAGAGAGAATGATTCTGGAGTATAACAGATTTTGGAACAATGAGAGAAAAAACAAAGCCAAATCAATCGGATTATCTCCCATAGAAGTTAGCATATTAGCATCTATCGTCGACAAAGAGACTGTTAAAGTATCAGAAATGCCACGCATAGCCGGAGTTTATCTCAACAGATTAAATAAGAACTGGCTCCTTCAAGCCGACCCAACATTAGTCTTCGCCATCGGCGACTTTGAGATAAAGAGAGTCTTGGACGTTCATAAAGAAATAGAATCTCCTTACAACACCTACAAATATATAGGACTTCCTCCAGGACCAATCTGCATCCCTTCCATTGCTGCTATCGACGCTGTATTAAACGCTGAGAAACACAAATTTTTCTATTTCTGCGCTAAAGACGACTTATCTGGTTACCATGTATTTGCAAAGAATATGACACAGCATAATATCAATGCAGAAAAATACAGAAGAGCTTTGAACAATAAAAAGATATGGAAATAATTAACGACTAAGGAATAAAGAATAATGACCAAAGGCTTCATCAATATATTAATGAAAACAAGTTCTAAGTTAGTAACTATAATATTATTTTTAACCTCATTGAATACTTTTTCTCAGGAGAACTTGATTCAAAATGATTCCTTAAAAAAAATTAACAGAAACGTTGGCATCGTCACAGGAACCGAAGCCGCCTTATACGCTGGTTCAATGAGTGGGCTGTATTATCTTTGGTATGCCGACTATCCTCAATCTTCGTTTCATTTCTACAACGACAACGGCGAATGGTTACAGATGGATAAAGTGGGACACTCAACAGCTGCATATCACGTTGGTTTAATTGGTTACGAAGCGCTTAGACTTGCCGGATGCGACGAAAAACGCTCCTTATTATATGGCGGTCCATTAGGATTCGTATTCCTTACAACAGTAGAAATCTTCGACGGTTTATCAAACGGATGGGGTTTCTCATGGGGCGACATCGCCGCTAATGCCTTCGGAACCGGATTGTTCATGGGACAACAGGCACTCTGGCACGAACAAAGAATCTCAATGAAATATTCATATCATAACACTGAATTTCCTCAGTATCGCCCTGATTTATTAGGCAGCAATCTCCCTGAAAGAATGTTAAAAGACTATAACGGCCAAACCATATGGCTCTCTTTCAATATTAAATCGTTTTTAGATAAAGAAAGTAAGTTCCCTTCATGGATAAACCTTGCTTTAGGTTATAGCGGCAACGGGATGACAGGCGCTTTCCATAATGTAAATCAGCACAATGGAATAGAAATCCCTTATTACGACAGAAAAAGACAATTCATACTCTCGCCAGATATTGACTTGACAAGAATTCCTGTAGACAATATTTTTTTAAAAACAACGTTGAAAGTGCTAAGTTTTATTAAGATTCCTATGCCTGCCATAATGTGCGACTCTCATGGATCATTCTCATGGCATTGGCTATATTTCTAAAGTAGAACTAATTATTAAAACACTATTTTAATTATATTTGCACAAATTTATCAGTATGAAAAAATTAACTAAAATTATCGCACTATCAGTATTATTTTTATTAGCAAGTTGTGGAAGCAATGTCGAAAAATCAAGATTATGTTTCGACAAAGGCGTTGATTATCTATATCATTCTCAATTTGAAGAAGCTATAGAACAATTTAATAAAGCAATAGAATACGACAACAATAACCACGAAGCATATTTCCATCGCGGTTGCGCTAAATACAACAATTACCAAAAAGATACGGCCTTACAAGACTACCTGAAAACCATTGAAATAAATCCAGAATATTTGCAAGCTTATTTCAATATCGGTATGTACTACAGAGGTATAAACGACTACGACATGGCTTGCTACTATTTCAAAATAGCAGAAGCTAAGGGCAGACCTAACATGGAAGACTACACAAAACACTGCCGTTAATGATTAAAACTATAATATGGGATTGGAACGGAACTCTGCTAGATGACTTACAATTGTCTTTAGATTCCGTAAATGTATTATTGAAGGAGAGAGATTTACCTACTCTTACAGTAGAGCGTTACAGAGAGATATTTAATTTTCCTGTCATAAAATATTATGAAGCTGCAGGATTCGATTTCAGCAAGGAACCTTTTGAAATACCTGCAAGGAAATATATGAATTTATATCACGCAGGAGAACATACGACACAACTTTTTCCAGATGTCATTAAGACATTAAGTTATTTGAAAGATAAAGGTTATCAGCAGTTTGTGCTTTCCGCAATGGAAGACGGCAATCTAAAGAAGATGATTGCTAATGCAGGAATTACAGATTACTTCAACGGAATTTTTGGAATAAAAGACGACTTCGCCAGAGAGAAGATCAGCATGGGAAAACATGTCGTCAAAGACTTAAAACTCAATCCTAAAGAATGTGTTATGATTGGAGACACATTACATGACGCTGAAGTGGCAGCAACCTGCGGTTTCGATTGTATTTTATATACGCAAGGTCACGTATCTAGAGAAAGACTTGAGTCAAAAGGGCTTAGAACAATTGACAGACTCGAAGAGTTATTATCATTCTAAGTTAAAGTTATCGACAGAAATAATATTCTCTTCCATATCATAAGTGGTCCACTCTCCTACTTTCTGACCCATAACGAAATTACCTGATTCTTTTGCTACTCCATTTGGATAATAAGAAACATACGTTCCATCAAGTTCGTCATTCTTATAAAAAGCCTTTACCATCGGACGTCCATTGTCGTAATATTTATTAAAGACTCCATTTTTAATTCCACCATTATATTCAATTTCTTCAATTACCAACTGTGTCACAGGCGAATACACCAGAGTCTTTCCAACAACTACACCATTATCATAATTCTCTTCCATAATTAGAACAGAAGTCTCTTCATTAAAATATTCCCACCTATCGTGTTTTTTCTTATCTAAATACTTACCCTTCGCGATTATTTTTCCATTAGGAGAATACACTTCAGTTTCAGAAATTTTAGATTTTTTAACATAAGTATTTTTTGCAAGCACAACTCCATCTTCCGAATAATAAAGGAACGTACCTACAGGTTCATTATTCTCAAATTCACCTTCATATCTCACCTTTCCATTCTGATGAAAATCAATCCATTTTCCTTGTCTGCGACCTTGACTATCAGTTTTATTATAATTATTCTGCGCGTTAAGAGATATAGTTGAAATAAATATAAATGTTAATGAAAGTGATAGTAATCTTAATAAATTTCTCATGATTTTATTATTTTTTGCAAAGTTAAAAAGTTTTAAGAATTAACGTATCTTTGCAGAAAAAGTTGTTACATATATGGCAGAATATTCTTCGATATTATTAGAGAAAGCTGTTGACGAATTATCAAAATTACCAGGCATCGGTAAGAAGACGGCATTGCGACTTGCATTGCATTTATTAGGAGAAGACAAGATTAAGACGGAGCAATTATCTAAATCGTTGATTGACATGAGAAATAATATTGTTTTATGCAAACGCTGCTATAACATAAGCGATGAGCCTCTATGCTCAATTTGTGCTAATCCCAAACGCGATGAATCGCTGCTATGCGTAGTCGCCGACATGAGAGACGTGCTCGCTATAGAACGAACCTGCTCCTTCAACGGATTATATCACGTACTCGGTGGTATCATAAACCCTATCGAAGGTATATCACCTAACGACTTACGCATCAATGAACTTTTTGAAAGATCTATTAAAGAAGATATAAAGGAAATTATCTTGGCTCTGCCTGCAACGATAGAAGGCGACACTACTAACTTTTACCTCTCAAGAGTGTTAAAAGATTTTAAGGGAAACATAACGACTATAGCGAAAGGAATCTCCGTTGGCGACGCCTTAGAATACGCCGACGAAGTGACACTCGGAAGATCAATAACTAACAGAGTACCTTATAATAATGTATAATGAAGAATGGAGAATGAAGAATTCTTAATTGTACATTCTTAATTCATAATTGTCAATTGCTCATTTCGTCAAGGTCGAAAAGATTGAGTTGGTTTTCTGTGAGATATAACTCAGTAGGGACTTCATATTCATAATGTGAAGTGAAACGTTCGATGCTTCTCTTTATGAGTTTTATCGG
>JAZNVS010000063.1:0-2627 GCA_045592965.1 Bacteroidales bacterium
GTTGGGGCTATAAAGGTAGGGAGTTTTAGCGAAAACACAAATGTCTCTCTAAACGTCATAACAAATTAGAGAAAGTTTATTCATATGCGATACGATTATTTCAGTGAATCGCTCTCTTTAGAAATATTTCTGATTAAGCACATGGATTTTAAAGAATATTATAATATCTTTGCTTAGCAGTGCATCTCACCCTTTTGTATAGAGATGCGAGTCACAGTATGAGTGAAAACAGTGGCATGTTTGTAGCCACTTTCAAAGCTTCACCGACTCTCCAAATAACTCCTTTCATGTCGGAGACGGATTGGAAGCAAATATGATTCAGGCATGAAAGGGATTTTGAAATATGGAGAATATTGAAACTCCTGCTAAAGACCGCTATGGTCTTCCCAAAATTGGGTTTGTCGCTAATCTGAAAGGCGGCATATACATGAAAGAGCTCCAAGAGTTGCTAAACGACACTGAACACGAGCCAACTTCTCAAGAGATCCGCGAAAGAGCGGACACCGCAAAGATTCTATTCCTTAACAAAAACGGTTACGAAACGGATGCCAGAAAGAAGGCCGTAACGGAGTCAACTGCAATTTACAAAGCTTTTGATACAGGTTACGATCTGGACGGGCAGCCTATCTATGGCTGGTTCGAAAAGAATGAGAATGGTAGATTTGACGGTGTATCTTGGGGAACGATGCAACAGTTGAGAGCTTACGCACAGTTTAAAAACAAGATGTCCTATCTCTTCAAAATGGGAGATTTCTATTTTGAGAACATTGATGAGTGTCAGGCCTTCTTGGAGGACATCGCACAGGCAACAATTCCGGAAAGCTGGAAGTATCGTAACAAGACAACAGTGATTAAGCATCCTATTCTTAAGAGCTATCTGGAAACAGTATTTGTAAGACTCAAGAAGGAAAACAAGGTATTGAAAAGCAAGGATGGTAAGTACATCATCTTCAATACGAATCTTCTGAATAAATTCTTTCAGGATATCTACATTATTGCCGAAGTTCACGCTGCAGAAGACATTGAGGTTTACATGAAACCTATTCGTACTTCCAAAGAGAGTTATACAGAACTCAGAAGATATGGATTCGAAGGTATGGTTCCCGAGCCGCCGAAGTTCTTTGACGATGTGAACGAGGTAATATTTAACACCTCATGGATGATTGACAAGAACTATGACTCTTTAACACATATCATCGAGCAAAGAAAAGATAGGTTCCCTGCCAACATGAGAGAACAGAACCCATACACCCTGGCAAGGAAACTTTACGATGCGATAGACTATGCTGTTGCCATTGCTCAGAGAAACTATAAATATATTGTTCCTATCTATTACCCAAAATTCGACAGGATTTCATTCCTGATGCCGATTTTCTTAGATGGAACATACAACACCTCACCGGATTTTGCGTTGGTATTGCAAACAGATGCAGAGAATGAGATCTATATAACTAGAACCATCCTGGACCTGGAAACCGGATATCAAGATGCAAGGTTGATTGCAAAGCCAGATGAATCATGGCTCAATCCAGTTACTCTGAAATAATCATACAAGGTGCCTATTTAGGGCACCTTACTTTGTTAATCAACACGCGTTATTAACATCTTCGACATGTTTTCTCTTTCTTGAGCAATCCGTTCTTTATTGATTCTATAGTAGCTACATGTCAATGCTTCTGAATTATTAGGATGTTGAGGTGTCCCATAATTTTTACTCATAGTACAAAACATTGGTCCTTCCCAGGCTTCTTTCAGATACTTACATAGCTGACAGTTTCTCACAGCATGACCATAATCTTGTGCTTTTAAAAGTCCGATGACCAATAAGTTACCATAGGTATTTCCCTCATCAATATTGAATTCTATTAAGGAGTGTGAACTATGCTTTCTGTCCCTAGAATCACACATAAATTCACGATCATAAGAACTTACATATGCCTTCCCTGAATCATATAGAATAAAACGAGACAAGAACTTTGCACGTAGCGTTTCTTTTAACAATGATTCCTTCTTAAATCCATAAAATACTACTTGCTCCGAATTTTCTGAATATTTATTGGAAGCAACTATTTTACTATGGCACAAGGATTCAATATCCTCTTCAGAAGTAATTTTTATCTCTATGATTTTATGTCCAGACTCAAGCTTTTCTTTCTCAGATTTATGTGAAACACAGATTTCTATCAGAATCGGAGAATGCTTGCCGGAGCTATCGCTGATGCAAATATCCGCTTGATATTTCCCATTATCTACACTCTGCTCTTCTTTGCAGGTATCGTAGTATTTCTTAATATTAAACTCCTCTAAAATTTCTTTCTTGCATGACCTGTATGAATAAAATTCACACTCTTTCTTATCCATACAGGTTAATACACGATAATATGCGACAATAAACTCCTTCGATGAGTAAAATTGCTCTATCAGCTTCTTTTTAGCCAATTTATGAAGATACGTTTCACCTGAGCAAGGGTGTATCGAGTCAATATGGTAGAAATGATGCGCATTTATAGTTCCAAGCCTAGGTTTGAGTTCAGCTCCGCACCCGACACAAAAATACTTATGATGATATCGATTATCATCATTAATTTCAGCAATAGAAACTAATCTACCTGATTCATCATAAGCGT
>JAZNVS010000064.1:0-18864 GCA_045592965.1 Bacteroidales bacterium
AGGACCGGGGAGGTCGTTATTTATCTTTGGTATAACAAGGAGAACTTTCCAAGTAATCAATTGTTTAATCGTAAGGACACATGGAGAATGTGTACAATAAAAAGTCGCCTCGAACGATGTTCGAGGTAACTTTAGTTTTTATTTTATTCTTTTAAGAATGCTGATTTCAGATGGTGTGAGGAATCTCCAGTGACCGCGAGGAAGGTTTTGTTTAGTCAATCCAGCGAACATCACTCTGTCGAGTTTAACAACCTCATAGCCGAGGCTTTCAAAGATACGGCGAACGATGTGGTTACGTCCTGAGTGAATCTCAATTCCTATTTCGCGTTTTGTTGGATCATCTACAACCCAGTCGATGCCATCAACTTCGATAGGACCGTCCTCGAGTACGAGACCTTCTCTTATCTTAGCCAAGTCGTTCTTGGTAAGTGGCTTATCTAATGTTGCGTGATAAAGTTTTCTAACTTCATGGCTTGGGTGAGTAAGAGTTTTAGCAAGGTCACCATCGTTGGTGAGGAGGAGCAGACCTATAGTGTTTCTGTCCAATCTTCCAACAGGGTAGATACGTTCTTGACAAGCGCCTTCGACGAGTTCCATAACGGTATGACGTTCGTATGGGTCGTCTGATGTTGTGATAACGCCTTTAGGTTTGTTAAGGAGGACGTAGCGAAGTTTTTCGCGGTTAAGAGTTTCGCCGCCATACACCACTTTGTCGGTAGTGTTGACTTTAGTGCCGAGCTCTGTCACCACTTCTCCATTAACAGACACTGCACCAGCGAGGATAAGATCGTCAGCTTCGCGGCGTGAGCAGATGCCTGAGTCGGCGAGGTATTTGTTAAGACGGATTTGTCCGGTAGCTTTTGGTCTGTCGTAGAGAGGGTCTTTCTCTCTTCTCTTGAAGCCACCGCCGCCACCACGACGTTCATTTTCTTTACGTTCTGGTCTGTCGTCACGACGACCTTTGTTGTCGAAGCTGCGTTCGTTACGAGCAGCGCCTCTTGCGTTACGGCGATTGCCGTATTGGTTGTTGTCGCGATCTTCGTCGAACTCTCTTCTAGGACGACGTTCATCGGAACCTTTGAAACTACGATTCTCATCGCGTTCAAACTTTCTTTCTCTAACAGGTCTATCACCAAATTTTCTGCTTCTATCGCCAAAATTCGACTCTTTTCTTCCGAAGTTCGACTCTTTTCTGTCATCGTCTCTTCTTGGTCTGAAGCTTTTTCTTGGTCTTTCATTATCGCCATCGCGGCGAGAAGCCTGTTCTCTCTCGAACTGCTCTAATCTCTCTTCACTGAATCTACGCACACCTGCAGTCTTTCTTGTGGCAATACGAGTACGTTTGCCTTTGTTACCTTCGTTGTTCATGTTAATTTATAATGTAAAAAATTGCATTTTTTTGAGTCGGCAAAGGTACAAAATAATTTTGAACTTTTTGAGATATTTTTAAGGTGATTTATATAATCATATTTTAACAAAAATCATATTTCTATAAAGAATCTTTTAAAAAACAAAGATAATGAAATAACTTGAAAATGTGAAAATTACCTCATAAAGTATCATCGACATATTGTTCTAATCAATAAAAAAAGAATTTGGGATGATACGAAAATTTATCTTATCTCCCAAAATATATGCAACAATGGCATTACATTCATAGACAACTAAGTCGAGGATAATATCCTATCACGTCTCTCCAAAAGGACCTTATTTTCTTCCCTTAAATTCAAAGCCTAACTCTTCAACGACTTTCTTTATGGTTTCGTCGTCAGGAGTTCCTGTCACCACGGCTTCTTTCTTACCTAAGATAACTTCAACTTCTTCAACACCTTCAACGCCTCTGACGGCTTTCTCTACAGAGTTCTTGCAATGGTTGCACGACATTCCGTCGATACGATAAATCACTTGATTCTCGTCAATTGTATTTTCTTTCTTAAATAATTTTAACATAAATGCATTTATTAAAAGTAAAACTAATATTATTCCTGATATTATCTCAAACCACGATGCCGACAAACCGCTGCCTTCCATAGCGCAATGACTTCCCGACTCACATAAGGATGTTATTGTAAACCACTCTCTTGGCAAGAAATAGTCAATAAAAAGACCTGCAGATACCGAACCTATGATGATAGATCCTAAATAAAACAACAGCTGCTTTCTTCCTAACGATTTTCCTACCACCAACAATGACGCCACACTGACTCCAGGTCCTGCTATCAATAAAACCAAGGCTGCTCCTGGCGACAATCCTTTCATTATCAGCGCTGCTGCAATAGGAATGCTGCCCGTGGAACAGACATACATCGGTACAGCAACCGCCAATACTATCAGCATCGTCACTATAGATGGAAGATTTAAATCGGTGAAGAATGAGTCTGGAACTAAAACAGTGATGAGACTGCCTATTATCAATCCTATCACTAACCATTTTCCAATATTCTGAACTAAATCGACCAAACTGTATCTGAGGAAATCCTTAAATTTATTTTGTTTTTTGTCTTCTTCCTCGCAAGCGCAGTTTTGTCTGACTATAATCTCATCTTTTGAAAACCATGTCGTTACTGCGCCGCCTGCTATGGATGTCAATAAAGCTGCTAACGGACGCACTATAGCAAAAGGCAGTCCCATCATGGAATATGTCGCGATGATTGAGTCAACACCAATCTGTGGTGTGGAAATCATGAAGGCTACCGTAGCGCCACGTGAAGCTCCGTCTTTTCTCAAAGAGATAGCCGTCGGGATGACACCGCATGAACATAAAGGCAAAGGGACACCTATCAAAGCTGCCAACAATACCGACTTAAAATTTTCTTTTGCAAGATGTCTCTCAAAGAAATTTGATGGTACAAAGACGTGAAGCACGCCCGCCATTAAAAAACCTAGTATGAGGTATGGCGCCATCTGACATAACATATTTACAAACGTAATCATTATTAATATTTTTAACGTTTAGACATATCAATGTTTATCCATTTTTGCAGGATACATTGATACGTCTCTACTACAGTTCAATTTTTTATTACAACAACTGCAATCGCTGCAATTAATATTGTCGTTTTTCCTTAGTTTCTTAACTAAAGAATAAACAGCATATCCTACCGCAGCACCTACTATAATATATGCTATCACACTCTGAATCATATCAAAACAATCCTCCTATCTGATAAATCAAGAATGAAACAAACCAGGCGACACTTGTGTTGTAGAACAAAGTGAAAATAACACCTTTCCACCCTACCTCACGTCGCACTGCAGTGATGGTAGCGAAGCAAGGCGTTGATATCAAGACGAATATCATAAAACCATACGCCACCAAAGGCGTGAAGAGTAGCTCTCCCTTCTTCTCTCCCGAAGTCCATTTCTGCGTCTTAACTTTCTCCACCAATGAAGTTGTACCTTCTTCTTCATCAGATGCTTGCAGCAATACGCCGAGAGTAGAGACCACCACTTCCTTGGCGGCGATGCCTGTCATCAGACTCACTCCCATTCTCCAGTCGAATCCGCAAGGACTGACGACAGGTTCGATGAAGTGTCCTAATCTTCCCATGTAAGAGTTCTCGCTTAGAACTGCATCTTGTTGTAGTTCAAGAGCTCTGATAGTTGCAGACTTTTCTTCTTTGGAGATATTGTCGTTATTTTCAATGAGTTCTATCTCTTGAACTATCATCTCTGCATCTTTAGAGTTTCTTGGAAAATATTCTAAAGCCCAGATTATGATAGACGCTGCGAGTATGACAGTCGCCATTTTTTGAAGATATTGAACACTCTTATCCCACATGTGTATCAAAGTGTTACGCATCGTAGGAATACGATAAGGAGGCAGTTCCATAACAAACTGTTCCGACAATCCTTTGAAAGCGGTCTTGTTTAGCAACAATGCTGTAAGGATTGCTATTATCGCACCTATGAGATAAACGCTGAGCAAAACAAGTCCTTGATTTTTATGGAAGAAAGCCGCTACGAAAAGAAGGTAAACTGGCAGTCTTGCAGAACACGACATGAAAGGAGTAACCAAAACTGTCACTATTCTGTCTTTGCGATTTTCCAATGTGCGCGTCGCCATGATAGCAGGCACCGAGCAGCCGAATCCTATGAGGAAAGGAATGAACGACTTGCCATGAAGTCCTATCTTATGCATCAGGCGGTCCATGATGAAAGCAGCACGCGCCATATAACCTGTGTCTTCCAATATAGAAATAAACAAGAACAATATCAATATGTTAGGAAGAAAAACAAGCACGCCTCCCACTCCGGCAATGATACCATCCACTATCAAGTCGCGTAGTATGCCGTCGCTCATCAACGCTGCTATCTTATCACCAAACCAAGTCACCCCTGCTTCAATCCACTCCTGAGGATAAGCGCCGATAGTGAAGGTGGCTTGGAACATCACCCACATAAAAAATATCAATATCGGGAAACCTAACCATTTGTTGGTCAAGAGGTCATCGGCTTGATAGGCGTAGTTCTTTATCTTCTTCTCGCTTTTCTTGAAGGTCTCGTTCAATGCTCCTCTGATGAAAGCGTAACGTGCGTTCGTCAGGAGTGTATAAACGTCTTCGTGATAATCACGTTCCAACTCCTGACGTTTCTCCTCCGACAGCATAATGATTTCCTCACCATTAGGGAGATTCCTTATCTCATCTATCGTCGATTCAGAATTTTCTAAAGCATTGATAGCAATGTAACGAGCAGGATAAATATTGATGATGTCTTTGTTAAGTTCAATCTTTTTCTTTATCGGCACGATAGCTTCTTCGATGTCGCGGCCATAGTTGATATGTATGTGTTTGCTGAGTTTTTTCTTCTCTTCATAAACGTCGATGATGGTTTCCAAAACCTCTGTTATTCCCACTCCTTTGACAGCTGTCGTCGGAACGATTGGGAATCCCATCATCTTGCCGAGCGACTTATAATCGAGTTTGTCGCCTTTGGAAGTCATCTCGTCGAACATATTAAGCGCCATGACGATACGTACGTTCATATCTACGAGCTGCGTCGTGAGGAAGAGGTTACGTTCCAAGTTGGAGGCATCAACAACGTTAAGCACCACATCGGGATTGTTCTTGGTGAGATAATCACGCACATAACGTTCTTCGGGAGAGAACTCCGTTATGGAATATGTTCCAGGAAGGTCGATGAGGTTGATAGTGTATCCATTATGATAAAATTTACCTTCTTTCAAATCGACGGTGACGCCGCCATAGTTACCTACTTTCTCGTGAAGACCGGTGGCGTGGTTGAAGAAAGACGTCTTTCCCGCATTGGGATTGCCTACTAAAGCCACCGTTATATTGTTGGTTTTCTCCTTGATGACATCAGAGATGATGTCGTCACTTATGGTTCCATTATAATCTGAAGAACTTATTTTAAAATCATCGAGATCTACGACCTCTATCTTATCGGCTTCGCTTCGACGGAGAGAAATATGAGCCTGAAGCACCTGATATTCCACTGGGTCCATGAGAGGCGCGTTCTTGATGACTGTAACCGTCTCTCCTTTCACAAAACCCAACTCCATCAGCCTATGACGAAGACCTCCGTGTCCGTTAACCTTGACAATCACGCACTTCGTACCAGTCTCCATCTCAGCTAAACTAAGCTTCTTATCTTTGTTGTCTTTCATTATGATATAATTTTCCTACGTAGCAAAGATATTTATAAAATTAATAATGTCACCTCCCTATTTTTAGGGAATTTAAACCTCGATTAAATCTCATAAATACAGGAATTTTAATTCAGTCACACGTCCGTGTGACTCTGCAGGAAATTCTCCATGGTGACTCAAAGACTCGGTGATATAAATCTCTCCGCTATCTTATATCCTTCTTCGTATAACGCCAACAGCTTTTTCGCATCGCGTTCCATCCTATCGACCTCTATAGGTTTTTCTGGACGGATTACCATAATCTCGCCTCGTTCTTCCATCTTCTCTATCATGGAGATCTGCTCGTTGTAGAGTTTGTTTCTCATCATGATGGCCTTACGTATCGCAGGATATTTTCTGTAGAAAAGATTCACAATCTTCATGTCTTTATCCGACTTTCTATATCCTTTGTTACGAGTAAGAACAACTACATTATTATCATAACCCAGCTCTCTCGCTCTCATTATCGGGATGGAATCTGCAATGCCGCCGTCCAACATAGGCTCGCCATCGACGTATGAAATCGGACAAACGAAAGGCAGACTGCTCGATGCCTTCACTATATCGATGACTCTCTCTGGATTATGTTTCTCCTCAAAATAACAAGCCTCACCTGTCTTGCAACTCGTCGTCACCATCTCAAAACGCTGCTCTGTCTTGGCCAATTCTTCGTAATCATAAGGTATTATCTCATTAGGGAAAGTATGGAAAAGCAAATCGAAATCCATGATGTTGCCTTTCATTATGAGATGCTTAATGCCGATGTAATTATATCTCTCCAACAAATCGATGTTGCTGAACTTTGCTCTGCCTCTTTGCCTCGACACGTATGAAAGTCCATTGCACGCGCCCGCACTCACGCCTATGGAATAGGGAAAACGGATGTCATTGTCCATGAAGCAATCTAAGACACCACAGGTGAAGACACCTCTCATGCCTCCACCCTCGAGTATCAATCCAGAACTATTTGTGATCTTTATCATTTTTATATTCTTAATGGGACGCATCAATGTGCATTGATAAGCAGGAAACATTGATACGTCTCTACTATCATTAATTGTCAATTGTTCATTGTAAACTATATTCCAATCCCATGTTGTACATAATGAAGGCATAGATGTCGGCTTGTTCTTCAATGACTTTGGCGATTGGTTTTCCTGCACCATGACCTGCCTTGCTTTCTATTCTGATAATCTTAGGATTGTCGCCAGTCTGTGCTGCCTGCAATGCCGCTGCGTATTTGAAAGAGTGTGCCGGAACAACGCGGTCGTCATGGTCGGCTGTCGTTACCATGATAGCTGGATAATTAACATTTTCGCCATTTTGGATGGTATGTAATGGAGAATAAGCATACAATGCCTCAAACATCTCCTTGCTTTCGTCGCTGGTGCCATAGTCGCTCGCCCAGTTCCAACCGATTGTAAATAAATGATAACGCAGCATATCCATAACGCCGACTTGTGGAACAGCAGCTGCGAATAAGTCAGGACGCTGGTTAACAACAGCACCTACCAGCAAACCGCCGTTAGAACCGCCGTTGACAGCCATCAACTTAGGATTGCTGTAGTTGTTTTCAATGAGATATTCAGCGCATGCGATACAATCATCAAAGACATTTTGTTTTTGCAACTTGGTTCCTGCGATATGCCATTCCTCGCCATATTCGTTGCCGCCGCGAAGATTCATCATGGCATAGATACCGCCGTTTTCCAGGAATGGAAGTCGCGAGGTTGAGAAGCCAGGATTCAAGGTGATGTTAAATCCACCATAACCGTAAAGCAATGCTGGGTTATTACCGTCTTTCTTCAAACCTTTCTTGTAAGTCAAGAACATAGGGACTTTAGTACCGTCTTTTGAAGTGACGAATACTTGTTCTGTTGTATAGTCTTCGGAGTTGAAGTCTATTGCAGGAGCACGGAAGACTTCTGAAGTATTGTCGTTGATGTTATATCTGTAAATCGTTGTTGGGAAAGCGAAAGAAGTGAAGGCATAGAAAATTTCAGAGTCTTCGTAATCGCTGCTGAAACCTACAGAGCCCAAAGTAGGAAACTTAATCTCATGTAACAATTTTCCGTCCATAGTATAGACGTATGAATGGTTTGAAGCGTCTTGGTCGTATGTTACAATCATCTTACCATCGGCGAGGTTGATGCCTGCAAGAACGTTTTCGCATTCAGGAATTACGTCAATCCAATTTTCCATCTGAGGATTCTTCACATCTACTTTGCAAATCTTTCCTTTAGGAGCGTTGTAGTTTGTGAAAATATACAATGTTCCGTCGATGACGTCAATTGGGCTGTAAGAATAATTCATGTCGAAACCAATCTGAACAAATTTGCTCTTAGGATTTTTAGCATCTTTAATCCATAAAGTATGACCTGCACCTTGACCGCTTTCATACAAGAACATATAATTCTCATCTTCTGTCAAGCCAAGTTGATGGAAATAACGAGGTTGCTCAGGATTCTCATAAAACAAAACATCTTCCTCTTGTGACGTACCGAGTTTATGATAATAAATCTTATGATTTTCATTTACGTTGCTGAACTCCTTACCTTCTTCAGGACGGTCGTATGCGCCATAGAAGAAACCGTCTTTATACCAAGATGCGCCGGTGAACTTTGCCCATTGGATATGGTCAGGGAGAAGCTCGCGAGTGGCGATGTCCATCACATAAAACTCAACCCAGTCGGAGCCGCTGCGTTGAATAGAATACGCTAAATATTTTCCGTCGTTAGATTGATAAGTTCCCGACAAAGCGACAGTTCCGTCATCCGACAAGGCATTAGGGTCGAGCAAGACGGAAGGTTCCTCATTTAAGGAGTTTTGGATATAGATGACATTTTGATTTTGAAGCCCGTCGTTTTTCGAGAAGATATAACGGTTGAAACGTTTTGAAGGAAGGCTGTAACGCTCGTAGTTGATTAACTCTGTCATGCGGTTTTTCAAGTCCTCGCGATAAGGAATGTGCGAGAGATAGTCTTCTGTCACGGCGCGTTGTGCGTCAACCCATTGCGCCGTTTCTGCTGTTGTGTCATTTTCAAGCCAACGATATGGGTCGGCGACTTTTGTTCCAAAATATTCATCGACGACAGCGTCTTTTCTTGTTTCTGGATATTCTGCTACAGAATATTTCGTTGTTTGTTGTCCGCATCCGAACATTGTAATCATGCTTCCCATGATGATGATTTTAGATTTAGTATTCATATTTAACACAATTTGTCTTTTTTTGCAAAGTTATCATTTTTAATGATAAATTATGTTAAATTTGCGTTCGAAATAAATTATTTATATGGTATTCAGCAGTAATATTTTTCTAATATTTTTTCTACCAATATTTTTCATCTCATACTATTTAAGTCCCAAGGGATGGAGAAATGTAGTGTTATTATTATTTTCATTGATATTCTATGCCTACGGTGCGCCTGACTTTGTATTGTTGTTAGTTGGTTCGTGTGTGGCAAATTTCTATCTCGTGAAATTGATGCATAAATCTACAAACAAATTAGCTAAGAAATTATATTGCGCTGCTGCTATCATCATAAGTCTGGGACTTCTCATCTACTACAAATACGCCAACTTCTTCATAGAGAATATAAATCTGTTGCTGGAAGCATTTGGAGCTCACACTATAACATTTGCTAAAGTACTATTGCCTATAGGAATATCTTTCTTTACCTTCCAATCCATAACATACGTAATAGACACTTATAGAGGTAATAATGAACCTATGAAAAGACTCCACGATTACGTATTGTATATCATGATGTTTCCTCAACTCATCGCGGGACCTATCGTAAGATATTGCGACATAGAGCATGAGATTCGCCATCGCAATTATGATTGGGAAGAGGCCATGCATGGTTTCTACCGTTTTATCATAGGTCTCTCAAAAAAGGTAATAATCTCTGATATTATCGGTATTCAGGTTGATAAAATGCTTGCTGGTGATATTGCCATGATGGATTCTGGTACAGCATGGATTACCATAATCGGTTATACAATGCAGCTTTATTTCGACTTCTCCGGTTATTCCGATATGGCTATCGGTCTCGGAAAAATGATGGGATTTCATTTCCCGGAAAATTTTGACAACCCATACAATTCTAGAAGTATAACGGAGTTCTGGCGCAGATGGCATATCACACTCGGCTCATTTATGCGTAATTACCTTTATATTCCTCTTGGTGGCAACAGATGCTCTAAATCAAGAACATACTTCAATTTATGGATAGTATTCCTCCTCTCAGGATTTTGGCATGGAGCCAACTGGAATTTCTTAATATGGGGAGCATATCATGGAATATGGCTTGTACTCGAAAGAATGGGTCTAAAGAAATTTTACGAAAAAATAGGAAAAATACCTAGCGTGCTGATAACATTCGTTTTGGCAGTAATTGGATGGGTGTTCTTCAGAATAGAGAGTTTTAACGATGCAATAACATTCATAACGAGAATGTTCGCCTTCGATTTCAATACAATAGAAACTGTATATGACAGCCAATTTTACGCTACACTCATCGTCGCTCTTATTCTTTCTTTCATCTGCTTATTTCCATTTGGAAAGAAAATACAAGATTTCGTGTTCTACAGCAAATACACAAAAATGCAGCATATTATCGTTTGGATAGTTGCAATATTCCTGTTATTATTCTGTTTAGGAGCTTTCAACTCTGTAGGATTCAGCCCGTTTATTTACTTTAGATTTTAAGATAAGATGAAAAGTAACTTTCATAAAATATTATTTATATTGACGATGCTTGTCTTTGTGATTTTATTAGCACAAACTTTATGGCATCCATTAAAATTCAAGAAACTTGAAGGTGTAACGGATAAAGTGGAACTTCCTAGTTTAAACTTCAAGGATTTCTCTGATGGAAGCTATCAGTCTAAACTCGACACTTATCTCTCTAACAACTACGGATTTAGAGAGTTTACGATACGATTATATAATCAGTATATTTGGTCGGCATACAAAAAGGAGAATGTGGATCATATAGTTGCCGGAAAGGAAGGTTGGCTCTTCTATAAACATCACGTCGACGATTATTACGGACAGGAGATGTACAGATGGCAGAAAGATAGCAAGACTGCAATAGAACGCTACGAAAGAGAAATCAGACTTATGAAAAAACTAAGAGGTGTCTTAAAAGAATATGACATCGAGTTTCTTGTATTTGTGGCTCCTGACAAGGCTTTCATATATCCGGAATATCTCCCCGAACAAGAGTATGACACCACGACAATCTATGCTCGCGACTACTACGTAAAACGACTGACAGAAGAAGGATTCCCTAATATTGATATGACAGAGATGTTTATAAGAATGAGCGATACAACTGATTACATATTAATGCCTTCAAAAGGAGCGCATTGGAATAATACATGTGTCTACGGTGTCGACACCCTGCTTAGACTTATGGAAAATCTTACAGGAGATAACCTGGCAAAATTCTCTTACGGGGAAGCAGTGCCTTCTTACCGTTATCTGAATGTTGAAACTGATATTGAAGAGTATCTGAATATCTTGTTCGAAGACCCTATTGACAAAAAGTTTGAGACAAAAGAAAGATTGTTTACAATAAAAAGTGATTCAACTACATTCAAACCAAATGTATTGTTTGTCGGAAATTCCTATCTCTTCCAAGTTTATGACTATATACCTATAAATCAAATATTCTCAGACATAAATCATTGGTATTATAATCACACATCCTATTCTGGTTTTAAACGCAAAAAGAATGACATTTCAGAGATTGACAGACTAAAAACAATCTTAAATTCTGATTATGTCGTATGGTACACTGATGGTTGCCAGATGTATAAAACGAGTTATGGTTTCGTAGAGGACGCTCTGATAAGATTATGTGTAGAGGATGATAAAATCAATAAGGTCAGGAACATTGTTACGGACAGCATCTACAAAGAGAAAATAGCGATGATGAGAAATAGCGACAGTGTCATAGATTCGGTGGCAATCCGAAAAGAAATAAACAAGAGCGTGGGTAGCATTATCAAGTCTGATCCGGAACGATATTACGATGAACTTTCTGGACCGGAAATTCCTACAATCAGAACAAAAAGAACGGAGAAATTAATCATTGAGAAACAAATAGCCGCCGACAGCAACTGGATGAAGACTTTAAATGTCTATGCGCAGAAATCATATATGTCGATAGATGAAGTTGTTGAATTAGAAGTCGACAACATTCTTAATAACAACGAACTTATTAAAGACAAAGGTTTTTCAGAAGAGGATATCAGCTATGCATCAGAAATTAGCAAGGTCATCTCAGAGATTAAAAATAACGAAAAACTGCTAAAACAGATAGAACAGAAAGCAATAAAAAATAACAAGACTCTTGAGCAGGCTATTATTGACGATGCCAAGTGGATAATAAAAAATCGTAAAAAATAAAAAATGAAGAAGCGCATTTATATACTCCTTATCGCATTAGTATTTGTTTCATGCACGAGGAACGACAGCGTTATAAAAAAATATGACTATCCTAATTCAAAACTATGGAAACATGGTGTTTATTCTAAATACGATGCTCAGAAACTTGAAAGTATTTTCGAGGGACTTGAAGTCGATGTCATTTATTCTCCTGAACAGCACAACATTTACGTTGGTCGCGTTCTTGCAGACACATCAAACAGATTATTTCTAGACGATTGGTTTGCAATGTTGAAGAACCCTAGCAAGATGTGTTATTGGATTGACTTCAAAAATCTTTCTGAAAAGAATGCTCAACAGGCCCTCGATGTTTTAAATGCCTTAGATGAAAAATATAAGATAAAAGAAAATGCTTTTGTGGAGAATAAGAGTGTTGATGCACTCAAAATTGTGAAAGAGAATGGATTCCATACATTATTGTGGGTCGAGAATCTGAATTACTGGAAAACCAAACAACATAAAGATTCCGTATATCTGGTTAAATTAATCCGTTCTCAAATAGAAGATCTTCAGCCTGATGCTATAAGCTGTGAATATACTTTGCATCAGCTGCTTTGTGATAGTTTCCCAGAACAGAATATACACCTGTGGGATACACCAAAAAAATACACACCAGAAAATGTCGAGTTCACAAAGAAACTTTGCGCTCATGAGAGCGTAAAAGTAGTTCTTGTAGATTATCCTACTGATGAGATATTTTAAATTGAAAACTGAAAATTGAGAATTGAAAATAATTTTCAATTTTCAATTACCTAATATCATGATGTTAATGTTTTTTAACGTAACAGAATGCTCAGGATTCCACATATAGTCTTTTTCTGTGGGTTTTAAGTAAATCTCAATATCACTACTGTCAAAACCTTTGACATTAAAAACCTTTGTGAATTCTAGTTTAACCGATTCGTTAGGACGATATGTCCTGTCAACGAAATTCTTTGAAATATTATCACTACTATTGATTTTCTGTCTCTTGTCGTGAGTTAAATTCACTCCTAAATTAATAAACTGATCTTGCCAAACAGATCCTGTGTAAACAACATCAGCAGTCATAACGATTTTTATATTATCATAACTTGATTCAATATCTTCTTTATATATTTTAATCTGCTTAGGTTTCTCAACGCTAGGCTTCTCAGAATTTGAAGCACAATAAACAGAATCAACAAAAAACTGAGCTATAATATTTGAATCGTTTTGAGAAAACATTGGTTTCTTTGTCACCTTATTGTTTGAATAAGCATAATTATCTATATATATGAGTGTCT
Source organism: Bacteroidales bacterium (assembly GCA_045592965.1). Lineage (GTDB taxonomy): Bacteria > Bacteroidota > Bacteroidia > Bacteroidales > F082 > Limimorpha. The sequence continues at coordinate 13,373 of JAZNVS010000064.1, forward strand.
TGAACTTTTCATCAATATCATTGATAGTCTTAGTATCGCTAATTTCTTCCAAATCAAGATTGTGTTTTATCTTATATGCCTTCTTATTGTTTTTCTCAAAAGTGTAATAATAATCCTCGTAAACTCCATCAAAAATAGTTCTTGTATACCTCAAGAAACAGGTTTTCAAATCACAATGAAAATCTTTGATTGTATCCAAACTTTCACCAACCCAATGAACTTCTTTCGGTGTCGTTAAATTGTAATTATCTCTTAGCAAAGCATTTAAAGTAGGAACAAGGTCGTTATGCGACACAACAGAATTGAATTGTTCCGACTTTTTCAATAATGGCGACCAAATGATTAATGGCACATGGAACGCATCTAACGGATTGTCTGGCGTTAGATTCAAACTATGATCACCAGTAATGACAAAAATATAATTGCCATCCTTATATAATTCTGAATATTTCTTTACAAAATCCTTTATAGCTGCATCGCCATAAAGCATTGCTGCTAGATGCCCGCTTATCTCGTTCTTTTTTGCTTGTTCTGATTCCGGCAATGATGAAATGATTTCAGAAACCTGACTATAGTAGTAATCTGACTCTTGTTTGTTATTAAGTTTCAATCTATTGTCATGTTGCGAAATTGTTATCAGCAAATCAAAATGCGACTTGTTATTATCGCGTTGTTCCATTATTTCCATGCTTTTGTCAAACATCGGTTTGTCTTGATACCCCCAATAAGTATAATCTAGATTTTTATTCTCCTTTTTTTTCTGATCTTCGTGAAGTGGAGCAAGGAAATCTATGTTTTGCGATACCAAATAATCATAGACCTTGTCGAAGGAATATTCACCTGCATAGAATGCATTTGTCTCATAATCATTGTTTTTTAAGATACTGATCAAAGAATTATACTCTGGTATGTTTCCAAATTGAAAACCTTTTGTTCCGTGAGGTACAGAACCTGTTATAGCTGGAACTACACCAAAACTACGTGGCGTTGTAGATAAACAATTGGTCCACAACAGAGAATGTTGCGACAAAGAATCCAAAAACGGAGTGAAAGTATAACCGTAGTCATTGACACCGAACAAGTCGGCGCCTAGGGATTCTACAACGATGAAAACAATATTCGGTTGTTTCTCAGATTCTTTAAAATAAGTTCCTAACACATTGTTAATATTGTCTTTTCTTTCCAGAGGATATCTTGTGTCGGAGATTTGTCTGTCTGGAAATATTGATTTATACATTTCAATCTTTTCATTGTCAAATTCTAATTTTGACAAAACTATGTCAACATCTTTCACTTCTTTATCTAAGAAACAGGAATGAAAACAATACCATATCTTGTTGACTGCATTTTCATTTTGGTCAGGTTTTATCAAAACAAACACCGGTATGGAGACTGTCATCAAAAGAATCATAGCAGCTATTCCCCAATTGCTATGGCATTTTGACTCCTGGATTCCAGCTAGTTTTGCCACGACGAAAATAAATCCTGATATAAAAAGTATCGTTACCACTATCATCCAGAATCTCATCACACTTATCATTGTAACAACGGTTTCCCAAAGAGGTCGTTCTATCAATTCACGACCCATCACAAGACCCGTAGAATTATGATAGAAAATCAATCCTATTTCGGAGATTACAATAATTGAAAACAAGACGGCCGATATATATAATGCCGCTTTTTTTGAGAATATAGAAATAATGTTAAAAATAATAAAGATACAGAGACTCAGTATTAGTGAAGCAACTGTATTGCTCAGAATCATCTCTGCCAGATGGCTAAAACTTGCTTCGGCAGAAAATAATTCAAATGTTTTTACAAGAAAAAGAACTATTATAAAACAGATGCTTGGTACTAAAAATGACTTTACCGATTCTAAATATCTTTTCATAAAATTAATAATCATTATTTCTACAAAAATACAAAAAAAACATATCACTATTTTATGTAGAAAAATAAAGGCGACTTCTCATCGAAATCGCCTTTATACATTATTTATGATTACACTTATTTGGAAACCACAACTTTCTGTACTGAAACCTGACCGTTTGTCGTAGTAGCTTTCACAAAATAAATACCGTTGTTATAGTTTTCGGTGCTTACTTGAGCATTGTCGTTTTCAACAATGACAACATCAATCATCTGGCCTGTTGCATTGTAAACTTCAACTTCAGCGATGTTTTCGCCTTCAATGTTGAAATAGTTTTGAGCAGGATTTGGCATGATAGAGAAGTTGTTTTCTGTTTCTATTTCGCTAACGTCTTCGCCACATGCTATGGTATAATCCAAGAACAATATTGGGAATGACTCATTTATTCCTTCGTAATCAACGTTAAAAATAGCTTCATCATTGAAATAAATTGTGAAACCCACCTCAGAATCATACTGGCCTGCAACCCATGAGAACAGATAGTCGCCAGGACAAAGGTTCAACAAATACTCGTATGACTGCTCTTCACCAGTTTCAGGACATGTGACATTATAGACTATATCATTGTCAATATTAACGATTTCAATATAACCATTGTTCCATCCGTCGCCGAATGAGTCTCTGAGTTCAAAGCGAAGTTCGCACATATCGCTTTCAGCGCATGAATTGATAGTGACATTAACGGAATTTGAACCCGACGACAGGCATTCGCCACCCCAGTTGGCTTTGACTATGAATGTATATTGTCCTGGATTCAAATCTTCGACAGTGTATGTTGTTTCTGTAATACCTGAATATAAAGGAACTTCTGATGTATAACTTGAATAGATTTCGTATGTTACATCAACGGGATTTTCAGGAGCTTCCCAGTTGAGGGTTACATTATTATAATCTACTTCATCGATAGTGTAGGTCAAATTTTTAGGACCTTCGCATTCCGATTGTTCCATGATGATGACGATACTATAGTCGACGCCATCAATATTTGCCACAGCTGTGAATGCTGTTCCGTCGGCGGTAACGCTGTTGACGCTGTATATTGTCCAATTTAAGGCTTCTGCGAAACCATTCATTGCGAGATAGTCAGCAAAATCAATCAGTTCACCTTCAACGTAAGCGAAAGCTCTTCTTGCGTCAGGGAAAGCCGGGAATGAGTTAGCATAATAACCGAAGACTTCACCGTTATTGTTGACGCATGTAGCTGAGATGGCGTTACCTGCGCTAAAGGTATTTGTCAATGTAGTTAATTCATCATTGACGATATCGTATGTAAAAGCACCTGGTGTCGCACCGTCTAAATAGCCGCAAATATATCTTCCTTCACTTGAAACACCCAATGCTTCTCCATATACACTGCTGCCGAGATCATGATATTCGCCATCTACCCAGTAGCATGGAATCCAACCCATATCGACTACGCCATGACCTACCACGACAGAAGCGTCGTTGCTTAATGCGTTAGGTCTTGATGAATAGCAACTTGTTTCTAATTTCACATAACCACCGGCTTCTGTCCACAAGTAAGAATATGAGTTCCAGTTTTCATCTGAGTGCATGACAGCCACAGTAGAACCGTCGTTAGTCATTGCCCAAGCGTTATTATAATCTATCATCATCATAGGATCTGCCGCTTCTGGGAAATCTGGATTCATTCCTAAGAACTCCCATTCCTGTGTTTCGGGATACCATAAACCAGCGGCATTAACACCTAATGATGGTTCTAAATAATAACCGGCGACAACACCATCATCAGAGACAGAAAAAGCGTAACCATTAATTTGAACAAGACCCGTTGATTCTGACCAATAGAAACTAACGCCTTCTTCAAAAGATTGTATCGCTACATGCTGTTTGTTGTCGGAGATGTCGTAAGGGAAATGATACTGGTTATCTATCTGAATTACGATAGCGCCTCTTTCATTCAATACGTTAACTTTTGGAGTGGTCGCTCTTTGTGCATTTAAACTGAATCCACAAAGAAATAATGACATAGCAAGAAATAATTGTAATGTTCTTTTCATTTTCTAATTTTAATTAGTTTATAAATACATTTCTTTGTTGCAAAGATACGATTATTTCCTTTAAAGAACAATTACGTATATGTTAAAATAAAAAAGGACAAAGCCATAAAACTCTGTCCCTTTACTGCATTTAAACTTTTATTCCTTTACTTGGAGACCACAACTTTTTGTACTGAAACCTGACCGTTTGTAGTTGTAGCTTTCACAAAATAAATACCGTTGTTATAGTTTTCTGTGCTTATTTGAATATTGTCGTTTTCAACATTGACAACATCAATCATCTGACCTATTGCATCGTAAATTTCTACCTTAGCGATATTCTCGCCTTCAATATTGAAATAGTTTGTTGCAGGATTTGGCATAATGGAGAAGTTGTTTTCTGAGATTGGTTCTTCTATGCTTGCACCGCAGTTCACTTCGTATGTCAAGAATTCTAATTCGAATGTGTCGTGGATACCAGCAATATCAAGGCTATAGACTTCTTCATCTCCCATTGTGATTGTGAAACCTACTTCAGCGTCCCATTCGCCTTTAACCCATGTGAATGTGTATGTATCTTGGCATAATGAGATTGTTTCGACAGCAGGGTCGTCAACATATCCGCCTTGTTTGAGTTCTACTTTGTAAATCATATCGCTTAATGTACCGACTATTTCAATGTAGCCGCCGTTCCATCCATCGCCATATTCGTCAACCATAGTGAAAGTGAGTTCACACATGTGAGATGCTGGGCAAGGATAAATTGTAGGTTTTGCTGTATTGGAACCACCCGACAAGCATTCGCCGCCCCAGTTAGCTCTGACTAAGAATGTGTAGTTGCCTGGTTCTAAGTCTTCTATTTCGAATGTTGTTTCTGTGATGTCGGCTACGATAGGTTCTGTAGCTGTGTAACCTGTATAGATTTCGTATGTAACATCAACAGGATCAGCTGGTGCATCCCAACTGAGAATTACATTGTTATAATCGTCTTCTGGAATTTCGTATGTCAAGTTAGTAGGACCGTCGCACAATGATTCTTCGAGAGTGATGATGAAAGTGCAGTCTTGTCCATCCACATTAGCAGCACCGATGAAAGTCATGCCATCGGCTGTAACATTGTTAACGCTATATATTGTCCAGTTTTCTGTTTCGCCAACGCCATTGCTTAACAAATAGTCGTTGAATGACATCAATTCACCGCCTACGTAAGCGAAAGCTCTTCTCATATCAGGCATTGGAGGGAAACCGCCTGACATATAGCCGAAAGCGTCGCCATTATCTGTTACACATGTAGCTGATAATGAGTTACCTGGTTCTAATGTATTTGCAATAGATGTAAATGTATCAGAGTCAATTTCATAAACGAAAGCGTTACCTTCCATTCCATTCAAATAACCGCATACATATTTTCCGCTTGGAGAAGCAGCCATGATTTCACCGTATTGATTTGGAATCTCGAAAATTTCGCCATCTTTCCAATAACATAATGTCCAATAACCGATGTCGTCTGTACCATGACCAACAACAACGCTACCGTCGGCACTCATGCCATTAGGTCTTGT
>JAZNVS010000065.1:0-2954 GCA_045592965.1 Bacteroidales bacterium
GAACGAACATTTGGATATGAATAATGCTCCTATGGCATTGATAAAGATTTCTACGGAAAACATAAAGGCTGAAGAGCGCCGCCGCATCACCTTCAAAGGTAATCTCGCTACATATTTTGACGTACACTTTGAACCAACGGAGATTTATCTTTATATCACAGCTCGGGCTGCAACATTCATCGAGATTCATCATCCGGATTACGGCAAAACAGAATATTGGTTTCCTCAAAATCTAAAAGACTTCTGCGCTTATGAGATGGTGCTGCAGAATGAGGCTGTACAAATTATCCAGAATGTTCAAGAACAGGAATACGGCTCATTATATGTCAGAAGTTTTCCGACAAAAGCGGATGTGTATGTTGACGATAAACTCTACGGACAGACTCCTAATATCATTCATTACCTGACGCCTGGCGAACACGAGCTTAAACTCGTGAAAAAAGGAAGAGTCACCTTGACCAAACCCATCAATATCTTAAACCATGAGACCAAACAGATGAAAGAGAAATTACAACTTAATACTATAGAATTCGCAGCCATCAACGTGGCTTATTCTGTGCAGCCTCAGACAACGGTCGGTGTTACAGTGGGTTCTGTGAAGAGATTCGGCTGGTTTGCTACAGTGATGTCTGGTTTCAGTTTTAGGTTTGGCGGAGAGAGAAGCACGACTGAAAATGTTGTGCTCACCGGAAGAAGCTCTTCTGCACGCTTGTCGCTGATGGGAGGCTTGATGCTAAAAGTGGCAGGACCGGTATGTGTGAGAGCAGGTGCCGGCTATGGTATGAGAACTAAGTCATGGAAAGGCGACAACGGAAAGTGGTACGTCTCTCAAACCGGAACATACAAAGGATTGGACCTTACAGCAGGACTGCAACTCAACCTGAAGGACTATAGCGTAAGCGTCGATGCCGTGACAACAAAATTCGAGACATTGGAAATAAAGGTAGGATTCGGACTTAATAGAATTAACAATTGACAGTTAACAAATGACGGTTAACAATCAGAACTTTAAAAATGAAATAGTATGAAAAAAACATTATTGATATTAGGAGCAATAATTCTTGGTTTTGTTGGATGCAAGAAAGACCCTGTATATGAAGAAGGAACTGTTATAGGACAGTTTCCTGTCGATTTGGGATTGAGCGTGAAATGGGCGAGCTGTAATGTGGGAGCGCTCTTTCCAGAAGACTACGGTAACTATTACGCATGGGGCGAGACAGAACCCAAAGAAGAATATACTCAAGAAAATAGTCTTACGTACGGACTTGGCATATCAGAATTGCAAGCACAAGGGTACATAGATAGCGTAGGCAATCTCACTCCATCACACGATGCGGCTACTGCCAACTGGGGTGGAAGCTGGCGAATGCCAACAAGTGAGGAATGGCAAGAGCTGGAGGACAATTGTACCTGGACTTGGACGGGCTATGGTTACAAGGTTACAGGACCGAATGGCAACCATATCTTCCTTCCTGCTGCGGGCTACCGTTACGGGTCATCGCTCTACGACGCCGGAGAGTACGGATTCTATTGGAGTTCTACGCCATACGAGGGCGGTAGCAATCGCGCGTACGGCCTTGACTTCGATAGCGGCGGTCAGAACGTGGGTTGGTACTACGATCTCCGCAGCGGTCTCTCCGTTCGCCCCGTTTCTGACGGAGGAGTGGTTGATATGTTGACCCAACTTATGGTGACGACAAAAGATGTTTCAGATATAACAACTAATTCAGCTACATGCGGCGGTAATGTTGCTTCTTACGGTAATGGAAGCATAACGGCAAGAGGAGTATGCTGGAGCACAAAACCTAATCCTACGATAAATGACAATAAAACAAGTGACGGCAGTGGAACAGGAGACTTCACATCTAACCTTACAAACCTTACAGAAAACACCACCTATTACGTCAGAGCGTACGCTACAAATGAAAAAGGAACGAGTTATGGAGAAGAGAAGAGCTTTAAGACATTACCTGTATACCAAACAATATCTGTTAATGGCGTTACCTTTACCATGATAGCTGTTGAAGGCGGTACTTTCCAAATGGGAGCGCAATCTACTGACCCGAGCGGAACAAACTACGACGGTGATGCTTTATCTGGTGAAGAACCTGTACACTCAGTTACGCTTTCAGACTATTACATAGGCGAGACAGAAGTGACTCAAGAACTATGGGAAGCGGTTATGGGAACTAACCCAAGTGATTTCTCGGGCAATCCTCAAAGACCAGTGGAATATGTTTCATGGTACGAGTGCAAGGAATTTATAACAAACTTGAATAATCTTACAGGCATGAACTTCCGTTTGCCGACAGAAGCTGAATGGGAGTATGCGGCGCGAGGAGGAAACAAATCTCAAGGCTACAAATACAGCGGCGGCAACACAATAGGCAATGTCGCTTGGTATTGGGATAACAGCGATTCAGCAACATATAATGTAAAGACAAAATCGCCTAACGAGCTCGGCACATACGATATGAGCGGCAACGTATGGGAATGGTGTGAGGACTGGTATGGAAATTACAGCAGCGGTTCTCAGACCAATCCTACTGGACCGTCAACTGGCTCTTACCGCGTGCTTCGTGGTGGTAGCAGGGACAACTACGCGGATTCATGCCGAGTGTCTCTTCGTAACTACTACTATCCCATCAGCAGGCGCAGCAGCAGCGGCTTCCGCCTCGCATTGTCTCAGTAAACACAGAAATCAGGAAATTGTCTTAAGCTAGAGAAACCGAGCGGCATTAAGGAGTGGAGCACGAGCGGAGCGGAGCGAAGAGAGAAACGAGACGAGATAAATGCCGCGAGTAGTTTTTTTTAAAATTGAAAATTGAAAGTTGAAAATTGAAAATTGAAAATTGAGAGTTGAGGAATCCGTGAGCATCAGAGAGATTTGTGGGAGAAGAATCTCCAAATCTCTCTTGCTTTTTTCGATGATGTTTATTATCTTTGCAAGACAT
>JAZNVS010000066.1:0-6775 GCA_045592965.1 Bacteroidales bacterium
ACATAAAGTAATGACAATTTGTCTTATTTTTAAAGTAAATATTAATATAAAAGATATATTACATTGTTTTACAATATATTATGTTAATTTATATTAAGATTAAGATATTTATACATTTGTAATAAAAACGTCGATTCGTTATGTTTAATTGTAAATAAGTATACTTTTGTGTATTATATTGTATTTTAATTATTTATCCTTGAATGGTGTTTCTTTGTGAATGTATTGTTTATTTTTGTGAATATAATTTTAGAAAATTAAAAAACGCTTTTAGGCCACTATTTTTGCTTTTTTGTGTAAGAATATAGTCAAAAATACAACGTCGCTTATATGCCTTTAAAATCATTAATATCACTTCTACTCTGCTTCAACACTTAATTTATTTTTACGCTCTACACATATTTCTTGGACTATGTACATAAACTTTATAACTTACAACTATCAACTTTCCAACTACTCTAAACTCTACACTATGAACTCTAAACTGTATAACGAGGGCGTTCCGGCTATCGCCGTCGGGCTTTCCGCTATATCTTTGCTCGCTTCCTTTCCCCGCTCTCAGATGTTGAATTTGTCGAAACTCTGGTCACTTCGACAAGCTCAGTGCCCCGTCCCCGCACCCTACGTACGTTCTCAAGAGAGCTCGCAAAGGATGCCGCTTCAATCCCTAACGCTCACGTTTGTAGAAATAACATATTCTTTCCTACTCTGAAATCTTCTTTTGATGATAAAAAAAAGCGGCGAGTTTACAAGACTCGCCGCTTCATTTATTGATAATCTTTTATCTTATCATTTTTTTCTGTCAGCTTTGATTGCTGCTTGTGCAGAAGCTAATCTAGCAACAGGTACGCGGAATGGTGAGCATGATACGTAGTTGAGACCAGTATTGTAGAAGAATTCTACCGATGCAGGGTCACCGCCGTGTTCACCGCAAACTCCGCACTTCAAGTTATTTCTTGTTGAACGACCACGTTCTACGCCTAACTTAACTAATTGACCAACGCCTTCTTGATCCAATGTGTTGAATGGGTCTGCAGGGATAATCTTTTCTTCGAGGTAAGTACCAACGATAGCGTTAACGTCATCACGTGAGAAACCGAATGTCATTTGTGTTAAGTCATTTGTACCGAATGAGAAGAATTGAGCTACGTCAGCAATTTGATCAGCAACCAATGTTGCGCGTGGAATTTCAATCATTGTACCATACATATAATCTATTGTCATTCCATATTTAGCTTCAACTTCTGCCTTAACTCTTTCAGCTATAGTTTTTTGATGTTTCAACTCATTAACATTGATTGTGAGAGGAACCATAATTTCGAGGTGAGGATCATTGCCTTCTTGTTTCAATTGAGCTGTAGCTTCAAATAAAGCGCGGAATTGTGTTTCTGTAATCTCTGGATAAACGATACCAAGACGAACACCACGCAAGCCCATCATTGGGTTGACTTCGTGCAATGCATCGATACGTTTTTGTAATTCTTTAATATCCATGCCGCGGCTGTCAGCAAGTTCTTGTTGTTTATCTAATGTATGAGGAACGAATTCATGTAATGGAGGGTCCATGAGACGGAATGTCACAGGTTTGCCATTCATAACTTTCAAAGTTCCTTTAGCAGCTTCACGGATATATGGTTCAAGTTCTGCTAAAGCTGCAACGCGTTCTTCTGTAGAGTCAGCAAGAATCATGTTACGCAATTTTGCGAGAGGTTTTTCGCTGTTTTCTCCATAGAACATGTGTTCAATACGGAACAAACCAATACCTTCAGCGCCGAAATCAACAGCTTTTTGAGCATCTTTTGGATTGTCAGCATTTGTACGAACACCCATTTTACGATATTTGTCAACCAACTTCATGAATTCTTGGAACACTTTGTTTTCTGTTGCATCAATCATAGCTACTTCTTCTGCGTAAATCCAACCTCTTGTTCCGTTCAAGCTGATAACATCACCTTCTTTGAAAACTCTGTCACCAATAGCGACTTCGTTTTCATTTGTTTTGCTGATGCGAACATCATCACAACCAACGATACAGCATTTACCCCAGCCACGAGCAACCAATGCAGCGTGTGATGTCATACCACCTTTTGAGGTAAGGATACCGTTTGCAGCGCGCATACCTTCAACGTCTTCTGGGTTTGTTTCTTCACGAACCAAGATTGTTGAGATACCTTTAGATTGATATTCAATAGCTTTTTCACATGATAAAGCTATCTTACCTACAGCACCACCAGGACCTGCTGGTAAACCCTTAGCTATAACAGTATGTGATTTTTCAGCATTTGAGTCAAGGATTGGGTGTAACAATTCGTCAATTTGATTAACGTTAAGTCTCATAACTGCTGTTGCTTCATCGATACGACCTTCGTTGAGCATATCGATAGCCATATTTACAGCTGCAAGACCTGTACGTTTACCTGTACGGCATTGTAACATATATAATTTACCATCTTGGATAGTAAACTCGATATCAAGCATATCTTTGTAGAAATCTTCAAGAATAGTACGGATGTCACAGAGTTCTTTATATGTTTCTGGCATGAGCTCTTGCATTGAGTGCATATTCTTGTTCTTTTCATTCTTTGTATCGTCGTTCAATGGGTTTGGAGTTCTGATACCAGCAACAACGTCTTCACCTTGTGCATTGATTAACCATTCACCATAGAATTTGTTGTCACCTGTGGCGGGATCACGTGTGAAAGCAACGCCAGTAGCTGAGTTTTCACCCATGTTACCGAATACCATTGTTTGAACGTTAACTGCAGTACCCCAATCTTCTGGAATACCTTCGATTCTTCTGTATGAAACAGCTTTTTTACCATTCCAGCTCTTGAAAACAGCTTTGATACCACCTTCTAATTGAAGTTGTGCATCGTCTGGGAATTCTGTACCAAGAACGTTTTTGATAGTAGCTTTGAAGCTTTCTGCCAATGTTTGAAGTTCTTCAGCTGTAATTTCTGTATCTAATTTATAGCCTCTTTCTTCTTTGAATTCTTCAAGCATTTCGTCTAAAATCTTACGAATACCTTTACCTTCTGCAGGTTCTCTGTCTTCAGCTTTTTCCATAACGACGTCAGCATACATCATAATGAGACGACGATATGAGTCATAAACGAATCTTGGATTGTTAGTTTTCTTGATTAAGCCAGGAATAGTTTTTGAACAAAGACCTATGTTCAAAACTGTATCCATCATACCAGGCATTGATTGATGAGCACCTGAACGGCATGATACTAATAATGGATTTTCAGCATCACCGTATTTCATACCCATGATGTTTTCCATATTTCTAATACCTTCGGCTACTTCGTCCATGAGACCTTCTGGTAATTGGCAATTATTTGCATAATAAGCTGTACAACATTCTGTTGTAATTGTTATACCAGCTGGAACAGGTAAACCTAAATGACACATTTCTGCTAAGTTAGCACCTTTTCCACCTAATAAATTTTTCATTGTGGAGTTTCCTTCAGCTGTACGATTGCCAAAAGAATAAACATACTTTGTTTTTTCCATTGTTTTATAATTTATAATGTTTTAAATTAATTTCGTAAAATCGCTCATTTCAAGAATGAGTTTGCAAATTTAAATATTTATTTTCTCAAATGAAAGAGTAAAATTAAAAATATATGTTTTTTTTCAATAATTTTTTGGAACATTTTTTGTTCGTACCTGCACGTCTTAAAATCGAAAAAAACAAGTAATATGCCATCATTAATTGCAGTCGTAATAGTAGCTTTATTAGTTTACTTATTATTCAAAAACGTTAACAAAAACCAAAAAAACAGAAATGATAATAATATGGATAATCAAGATCAGAACGGAGGAAGAAAAAGAAGTTACGGAAAATGGATAGGAGGAGGATTAGGATGGGCTTTCGGCGGACCATTAGGTGCTATTATAGGTTTTGCTTTAGGTTCGCTCTTTGGAAACAACAGTAATTCTCAAGAATATGTGGGACAAACTTCTCAACAAAGGGATTTTAACGTAAGTCTTTTGGTTCTCTCGGCTGCTGTAATGAAAGCTGATGGTTCCGTAAAAAAATCTGAGCTCGATTACGTTAAAAAATTCTTCTTAAGAAATTTCGGTCAGGAACGTGCTGAAAAATATATTTTGATGCTTCGTGAAATTTTAAAGCAAGACATTCAAATATATGATGTAAGTCAACAAGTTGGACGTTTCATGGATTATTCTTCAAAACTACAATTGCTTCATTATTTGTTTGGCATAGCTTGTGCTGATGGAACAACTCATGAAAATGAAATTGATGTTATTTCAACTATTTCAAAGTACATGGGGATATCAAGTTCTGATTTCCAATCAATTAAAGCAATGTTCGTCCAACAAGTTGACAGCGCATACAAAATTCTGGGAATCGAGCCAAATGCAACGGATGATGAAATTAAAAAAGCTTACAGAGAAATGGCAAAAAAATATCATCCTGACAAAGTTGCTTATCTTGGTGAAGATGTCAGAAAATCAGCAGAACAGAAACTTCAAGAAGTGAATGAAGCATACGAAAAAATAAAAAAACAAAGAGGTTTTTAATAGTAGAGACGTCACACCGTGGCGTCTTCTTTTATTTATATAATCTCCAATTTACACCCAAACAAAATCTGCTATCTCTCATAGGATAGTGTGGCGTTGAAAAATATCTAAAATATTTTGTCAAAGAATACATATTTGTATATTGAACAAAAATGTTTGCTTGTTTTATCTTAAATGTGACACAAAAATCTATATATGGATAATTACCAACCTTTATTTCATTTTGCAAATAAAATGTTCTCAATGCAGGCATATATGCATCCGCATAATATTCTGTAAAATACTTAATCACAATACTCGGTTGCATCATCGAAACATTCTTTACCAGAGTTATATTGTATGCTAATTTAATCTTACTTTGAAAACTTGGAATATGAATTACATCACTGTTATTGGTCGTTTGTAATGATGCAAAACCTATAAATTCAAATCTATTAAACTTAATATCAAAAGTCGAGTATAGTGAACTCACATTCAAAGTACCATCGTATTGCTCCGGCTTAACATCAGTTCCTAAATAAATATAATTATTTATTGTTGTATGTTTTATGCCTATGGCCACAAAAGGAAGCTCGTATGATGCGTTAAGCAAAAGTGATGTCGATGGGTTGAAGTCATTATCCCATCTGAAGTTATTAGAATAATACGATTCCTCAAACCAATCCGCAGATTGTCTATTTAAATTAACATTAAAAGAAAGAGCTCCGATATTCTTTTTATATGTTCCCAGGAATTGTTTCCATTGTCCATCAATAAAAAAATCTCCCGCATGATATCCATTAGTTATCAACTGTGCATTACCTGTAATTCTTGTAGATTTAAATAGATTAATAATAATACCAGCATTTGCTCTCAAATTTGAAAGATTGTGCTGATTTATACGTTCATGTGTTAGTAAATCATAATAACCTGCATGATGTGAAAAATTATGTTCTATTCCAAATGTTAGATAGAACGGAATATCATTGTTATATTTCTTATAACCTAATGTATTCCAATATATAATATTCTTTATATTATGGAAATAAATACTATCGAACGTTTTTGTAGAGTCTATAACAGGATCAAAAGATTGATAAAATGAAGATAACGGATTAGCATCGTCATATACATATTTATTTCTTTGATATTCAAAATGATGATTAATTCGTCCTATATCAATTTTTCTTTCTTTATAGATACTATCTTGTGTTTTCTTAACATTAAGAGCTAAAATATTAAAATATTGGTCAATGGCAAAGCCTGAAATTTTAATCAGATTCGTTGCATTCGAAAGATTTACATCTATTACAGATCTATCTGATTCCATATTATTAATAAAAACAGAGTCATTCTTGATTCCACCATTCTCTTGTATGTCAAATTTGTTATTAAAATAATAGCCGCTGACGCCATATCTATTATTCTTTGTTACATAACGAAAAGTTCCATTAAAAATGGTGTTTTGCATTTTACTTCTCTTATAAACTCCTGGAGAAAAATCAATATCACAATGTAGATAAATGAAAAAACGAGGTAAAAATTCTCTACAAAACAAAACATCGAGATGTTGTTCTTTTTTATCTCCTGACATATAATTAACTTCGGCAAAAGGTTGAAGAACAATAGGAAAAATAATATTATAAGATTTATCTATATATGCAGAAAATGATTGTAAATTTGTATTAAAACCGAGTGAAACAGGATATAAAAATTCGATATTTTTATGCGGTAGACCTGAATTACTCAATGATTGGTATAAAACGAATGGCTTTTCTTGAGGTTCATAATAGGAAGATAAAAGAGTAGTTGTATCAAAATCAGAAATATCTCCCAAAGTTAATTGATTAAGATTTTGTTTAAAATAGGTGACATAAGTTGAATCAATCGACAAACTATCACAATGTATATGAAGAGTATCAGCATAAAGAATTGTGTTAAACACAATTAATAAAAAGGTTGATATATATCTAATTATTTTCATTTAACAAAAATACTCAATTTTATGAAACTAAAATTACCAAAGTAAAAATAATCAACATAAAAAAAATTCAACTCGTTCATGTCATTTCGTGTCGTTTCGCGGACAGGACGGGCACAAAACAGGAAAGCCCCAGCTCTATGCCGGGGCTTCCGTTATGAGGGTGGCGACGACCTACTTTCCCACAATTCTTATGCAGTATCATCGGCGCTGCGGGGCTTAACTTCTCTGTTCGGAATGGGAAGAGGTGGACCTCCGCGCTATAGT
>JAZNVS010000067.1:0-37613 GCA_045592965.1 Bacteroidales bacterium
CATCATTAATAAAAAAGTCTTCTTGTTTACAAAAACGATTTCAATTACAGACCGTTTGGAATTGTTCGCAAATTTAAACCTAACTGAACAATTGATTGCATATTCACAATTTATACGTGAAAACTTTGTGTCAATTGTTAGAGGTGAAAAGTGGAAACAAATTGATAATTGCCAATATCAAGGATTAAGGAATAATCAAGTCAAATGTAATGATATAAATGATTTATCGGAAGAAGAGAAACTGTTTTGGGAAATATATAATGTATTCAGTTTTCTTTGCATTGAAGGTTATCATAGCTCTGAATTTAATATCGGAAAGAATGTCTCGCTTACATTCGTCAATTACAGATTAAAACAAGACGTTACAGTATCAGTGAGTTCACTTTCTTGCAAATGTGATATTGTCATAGAAAAAAAGAATGCAAGATTGAAACAGTCAATATCTGTAAAGGATATAATTGATAAATATGAATGGCATAAAAACAGTTGTTCGCTGATTTCCTATTCCGACTTCATCCAACAGAATCTTATGCCGGTAATCAGAGGAGAGAAATGGGAATAAAATTTAACTAAGCAGCTTTTACAGCAATACCTTACAGAACTTCTATAAATTAAAACATTGACAATCATTATATTGAAATGATATTTTTGTTATATTTGTGATAAATTTGAAAATATATTAAATATCAGAAGAAAACAGAATCAAGCCTATCGATCCCGTTTTCATGCTGAAGGTGCTGTTTTTTCAGAGACTATACAACATCAGCGACAATCAGGTCGAATATCAGATAAAGGACAGGATGAGCTTCAGAGAGTTTCTCGACATCCAGAGCGTAGATGACGTTCCCGACGAGAATACCCGTGAGGAGAACAAGATGATAAAGGAAGGAGAATTCTGCTGGTTCGACTCGGCGTATGTCGGTACTGAGGAAACGGTGAAGTCTAAAGGTCTGACCCCGCTGATAATAGAGAAAGGATACAGATACAAATCTGGTCTATAATATGTGCAGATTGGTTCAGATAAAGAAGTACCATCCTGATTGGATTATGAATTAAATAATAGATAATCAATAAGTTACCCCCCCGATTTTTGTAAAAAATATTGGAAAATGTTTGGATAATTGATAAAAAAATATAATCTTTGCGGAACTGAAAATAAATTAAATCTTCAGTTATGGGAATAATGCGGTTCTGCCCATAATTAAAGAGAAAAAAGTGAATAAATAGAACCTGCCTTTAATTATGGCGAATTCACCGTAATTAAAATTAAGCACTCAGAGTCAAACAAACCACTATGAAAAAGCACATTATCCTTTTAATCTTATCTCAAATGTTTATCTTGGGATATTCGCAAAGTTATACTTGGCCAATCGCTGGGAAAAATGCTGGTGATGATATCATCTATAAACCGCAGTCTTATTTGGATGGAAATCTTCTTTATGCGGATTTGATAATACGAGCAGAATTTATGACACCAGTTGTGGCTCCAACTGACGGAGAAATTGCTTCTTATTATTATACGTATCAAGATGCATATCAAAGGTCAACGACTTATGGTGAAGTCGGCGACTGGTATAATGATTCATTAAAGTTTGTTGAATTTGGCGATGTCGATATAAAGCATATTGGCATAAGTGCAAAGATAATCGCAAAAGATGGCAGAAACATCTGGATTTCAGGACTGAGACCTTGTGATAACATCATTACAGGAAAAAGTGTAAAAGCTGGCGACACAATAGGTTATGTCGGTTATTATTATAACATAATAAATCATCCATGTATTAACATAATGATTTCGGAAAAAGGAAAGACTTCTGCTGGTGACCCGATGACTCCTTTCGGATTACAAACAACTTTTAAGAAAATTAAAAATACTAAAAGAGCCACATCGCTGAGCAAAGAACAAGCTGTTGAAGATTACGCCATTCTTGTTGATGCATTGAAAGAAGGATTTCCTGGTCTATATGATTATGTGTCAGAAGAAGAATTTAATGATTATGTAAAAACACAATTTGATGGTTTTGCAGAGAATGTTCCTATGGAAATATTTGATAGATCGGTTATGGGAACATTATATAAGATAAAAGATAGTCATACGAGAGTGAAGAATCCTTACGATGAAAACCCAAAAACGAACTTGGTATCACTAAGTTATATAGATGGCAGTTTGATAGTTCATAGGACAGTGCCTGCTTATTCGCAATATCAAGGAAAAAAGGTGAAATCAGTCGATGGAATAGAATCTGATTCTTTGATGAAGATGTTAAAAGATTATATACAAATGTATGACGGATATAACCAGTCTGGCATTGAAGAAGATTTAGCTGTAATGTTTGATTCACGATATTGTCGTTACATTCAAGATTTGGAAAGGAATCATGACCTGACATTAGAGTTTGAAGATGGCGAGACACAAACTTTCAAAGCGGAATCAATAGGCGGAGGCAAATGTATATCATTAAAACCTTATATAAAAGATTGGTATATAATAAATCGTTTCGGACCAGGTTTGAATGGTGTCAATATGAAGAATATAAACGAAAGCATCGCTTATCTTGGAATACAAACTTTTGATTTGAAAGAAAAGCAGCTTGATGAAGTGGCGGATTTTATCAAGCAGATTAGTCGCGACAATATCGATAATCTCATTATTGATATGAGAAATAACTTTGGCGGAAATGTTGAGGTTTTGAATAAATTGTATTCATTTATCGCTCAGGATGATTTTCAACATGAAATGTATAATATAGTAACAAAGAAAGGTGATTTCGATTTCTTTAAGCATAGTACGAATCACGTTATGGGAGACATACTTTTTAATGATTATGAATACGATGAGAATTCCGGTTATTATGTCAAGTATCATAATGAAGTGTATTTGCCGGATACTTCAGTGAATTATTCTGGAAAGGTTTATGTCATTACAAATGAATCAACCATGTCTGCCGCTTCTTCTTTTGCTGGGATGGTAAAGAAACAAGATAGGGGTGTCATTGTTGGGCGCGAGACAGGAACCGCATATCATCAAATGAAAGCTCTTAAATTTGAGAAAATCTTTCTTCCAAATTCTTCTTACATAATAAACTTCCCACTTGTAAAAATTGTTGCCGACACGGTTTATAACGAACTGTTTCCATACGGACGCGGCGTGCTGCCAGATTATCCCGTAAGAATTTCATTAGAAGAAATAGAATGCAGAAATGGTGATAAAGTTCTCAATTATACATTACAATTAATTGAAGAAAACAAATATATCGAACGTCCGAAAATTGAAACAGCAGTTGAACCACAACAAATAGATATTGAAGATGAAAATAATGGTGGAAATAGGAAATGGTTTTGGATTATAGCAGCTGTATTGCTTTTATTGGTAATAGTGAAAATAATTAAGAATAAAAAATAAATGTAGAGACGTATCAATTACACCTTAAAAAATGAACAATATGTAATTGCTGCGTCTCAAGAATTAGGAGTTAGGAGTTGTTTGGCGAACTTGTTAAAATAGAGAAGTAGAAGGATTCACAAACAATACGAATTTATATCATCATAAAGTCATGAAGGAATTGCAAATAGAAAATATCAGTTCGATTTTAAATCATTTTTATTTTTTAATATACGAACATTTTTCGGTGAAAGATATGACAATAGGATTGAGCTCGTATCCATCTATAGTTTTCAAAAATCATCAATTGAGGATTATTGTCAATATCAGCGGTTCTGATTAGGGTTGTGAATGTAATGACTATGAAGTCTATATTATAAAGAAACGGTTGTTTTCAACAAAAATCATGAGTGTTTCCAAATTGATGGACGCAAGCGAAATCTGGAGTAAAAAGGAGAAAAATATCTCTAATTATTCTTCCTTCATCCAACAGAATCTTATGCCTGTAATCAGAGGAGAGAAATGGGAATAAAATTTAACTAAGCAGCTTTTACAGCAATACCTTATATAATTTGTTACCTTTGCTAAAGTTGTAAATAATATGCTACGAAGAAATATTAACTACTTCCTGAAGCATATCTCTGACTTTTTACAAATAACGCTTGTTTTTATCTCTGATTTTTTACAAAAAATGCTTGTTTTTATCTCTGACTTTTTACAAAATGATTATCTTTGCATAAAAATTTAGAGAACGTTATGACAAGTTATTTTCCAAGATTGATAGATAAGTCCTTGTTGGAATGGAAGAATGAAGAAAGACATAAGCCTTTGTTGTTGCGTGGAGCGCGACAAGTTGGAAAATCTTCGGCTGTCTGTAATTTAGGTGCTTCGTTTAAGTATTTTATCGAGGTTAATTTTGAGAGAGATAAGGAAGTGAAATCCTTGTTCTTAGGTAATTTGAAACCTAAGGATATAGCTTCCCGAATATCTGCTTTCTATGGGATACCTATAGTGCCGGGTGAGACCTTGCTTTTCTTTGATGAGATACAAGCGTGCAGCGAAGCTATCCATAGTCTGTGGTTCTTTTATGAAGACTATCCTGAACTTCACGTCGTTGCCGCTGGTTCTTTGCTCGAATTCGCCCTGAAAAAAATGACGTCGTTTGGAGTTGGACGAGTCCGCTCATTATTCATGTACCCAATGTCGTTCGATGAATTTCTTATGGCACTCGGCAATGAATCGTGGTTGAATGTCATACGCGATTCGTCTCCGGATAATCCTGTTTTTGAGGCATTACATGGAAAATTAGTTGAGACGTTTCGAACTTTTTTGATGGTAGGCGGTATGCCGGAGGCTGTGTCAAACTGGGTGGAAACGGGCGATTATATGAAATGTCAACGGGTGCAGGATGATATAATGTTGGCATACGAAGATGATTTCTCTAAATATGATACAAAAGTGGATTCAATCTTACTGAAACAAACCTTAAGAAGCATAGCGTTGCAGATAGGTAACAAATTCGTGTTCTCTGATGTACAAGGCGGATACCGTGTTGAAAAGGTGAAGAATGCATTAGAGTTGTTGAAAGATGCAGGATTGATAAAGCAAGTTGTTCATACAGCTGCGAATGGTGTGCCTTTAGGTGCAGAGATAAATAATAAGTTCGTGAAATATATCTTCTTAGATAGCGGACTGTTACTACGTTTGTTAGGTTTGGAAGATGTCAATGGACAATCTGAGATTACTAAAATGATAT
Source organism: Bacteroidales bacterium (assembly GCA_045592965.1). Lineage (GTDB taxonomy): Bacteria > Bacteroidota > Bacteroidia > Bacteroidales > F082 > Limimorpha. Next base: position 5,139 of record JAZNVS010000067.1, read on the forward strand.
TGATAGGAACGGCTAATGATTTGGTTAATAAAGGTCATATCACAGAAATGGTTGCTGGTTTGGAATTATTGAAATATAATACGCCGTCTCAACGTCATGATTTGTATTATTGGCAAAATATCTCTCGCGGTACTCAAGCAGAAATAGATTATGTTGTCGTGAAGAATATGAAAGTTGTGCCATTGGAAGTTAAAGCCGGAACAAAAGGTTCTATGAAAAGTCTGCATCAGTTTATGATAGACAAAAACCTTGATTATGGCATTCGTTCTTCATTGGAAAACTTCGGAAAAATAGATAAAGTTGACATTATTCCTTTGTATGCTTTGTCGAATTTAAGTCGCTGATTTTTTGTAATAAATATTTAAACTATGGAATTCCTTTATCCTAATATGCTTTACGCGCTCTTCGCGCTGATAATCCCGATTGTCATTCATCTGTTTAACTTCAGACGACATAAATTGGTGTATTTCAGCAACACATCAATTCTCAAGACGATAGAGCAGGAAAACTCTAAAACCAAGAAATTGAAATATATCATTACGCTTATCGCGAGAATGTTGTTCATCGCCGCTCTCGTGATAGCTTTCGCTTTTCCCTATAAAAAAGATAATAACACCATTAACAATAATGTAGATAATCTCATCGCGGTTTATATCGATAATTCGATGAGCATGCAGTCGCTTTCTTCTGAAAAGACTTTGTTTGAAGACGCTCGTACTTCCGCCATGAAACTCGTTGAGAACCTCAACCAAGCTCAGAAATATGTTCTCCTTTCCAATGACAGAGATCCGAAAAACGAATATCCGATGAACAAAGATGAGATGTTGATTAGTCTCAACGAAATGAAAACAGAATCGGTATCAACAACTTTTGAGGATATTTATAACAGCCTTTCCTTTATCAGAAAGAAAAATGATTTTAACTCGGCTACATTCTTTGTTTATTCCGATTTCCAAAATAATACGATGACTTCCAGTGATCTTAAAGTCGATACGACAATTCAAATCGTCGTTTTTCCTCTCGAATCTGATTTCCAAAATAATATCTATATAGATTCCGTTTGGTTGCAATCGCCGGTTCTACAGAAAAACATGACTAACGAACTTAATGCTCGTATCGTCAATGAAACTCAGAACGAGATAAAAGGTCTTCCTGTTAATTTCTCGATTGACGAAAATGTTGTCGCTTACACAAGCTGCGATATAAAAGCCGATTCTTACGCAGATGTCAATATGCAGTTTGTGGTGGAGGACGGCGGCTATAAAAAAGCGAAAGTCTCTGTCAAAGACTCTCCAATCACATTCGACGACGAATATAATTTAGTGCTGAAAGTACGTCCGGAAATTAATGTGATCGAAATTAGTTCAACATCTAACAGCCAACAGCCAATAGCCAATAGTCTTAATTTATTATTTGATGGCGATCCTCTCATTAATTATCAGTCGATCAATCAATATAATATCGACCAGAATGTTATCAACGAGGCTCAGATGATAGTGCTTGACGCCAATGTCAACGAGACGCTGCAGCAGTCATTGCTCGACTTTGCCTCACAAGGTGGAAGCCTGTTGGTTGTGAATAATGAGGATACAGATAACGCATATCTATACGATAAACTTGGACTTAGGAAATCTTATCTAGATGAAAATCCTACGAGGATTGAGTATATAGCAAGCAGAAACTCATTTTTCGATGATGTTTTCTTGAAACTTCCCGACAATGCTGATTTGCCGGAGGTTTATAAGCATATTCGTTTTAACATTCTTAGAAACAGCAATGCCCTAAATATAATATCACTACAGAACGGAGATCCACTTTTTGTGATGAGTCAGCATGGAAAAGGAAAGGTCTTTGTCTCAACGGTTTATCTCGATGAAGAATGGTCTGACCTGACCAGTCATGCCTTGTTTGTTCCTTTGATGTATAAGATGGCTTTGGTCGGCGGCGGTGTCACCGATTTGTCATATACCTTAGGCGTTGATAAATATGTTAATATCAACGATATTCAGATGATGCTTGACGATAAGATTATTCTTAGGAGCGAGAATGGCATGTATGAGATATTCCCGATAGTTGAGAATCGCAATAATGTAAATTATTTGTATTTCTTCGAAGATCTGCCTTCGTCGGGATTTTATGATGTATATAAAAATGAAGAATATGTTAAGACTGTTGCTTGGAACGACAGTCGCGATGAATCTAAGATGTCGTTTTATGATAAAGAAGAATTAAGTGGGTTGTTGAAAGATAATAATCTTAATGTGTTGATGATGGTAACTCCTATAGAGGCACACGAACGTGTGTCTGACGATGTGGTTGAAAATATTGTAAATCAGTCGTCATTATGGAAGATTTTTGTCGTTATCGCCTTGATGGCATTGTTGATAGAAATTTTGGTTTTACGATTCTGGAAATGATGATTTTTTTGTTGAAAAGTTTTTTGTTGTGGTTGTCGAAAAATTAATTTAAATCGTTATCTTTGCAGGAAGATGTAAGTAAGTGGTTGATATGGATTTTAAGAGTTTAAGATTTACTATTTTCTGTGTGAATAATGTCGCAATATATTTGGGTAAGAGTTCGAAGGAAGTGTATCATCTTATGCAGGATGCGGATCTTATCAATGACTATATTGTACCATGTTACGATGTGCTACATACATTTTCGAAGGAATATATTGTTAATGATCTGATTTCAATTATGCGGAGGAAAGGAGTGGTATCATGATATTGTATCATACGTCAACATTAGAAATACAAAAACCGAATCTGATATATTCTCGTCCGTATCTTGATTTTGGAAAAGGTTTTTATCTTACATCTCTTTTAAGTCAGGCTCAGCTCTATGGAGAACGTTTTCGAAGGAGAGGAGAGTCTGCTGTTATTAATACATTTATTCTTGATGATTTTTGTGAGGATTGTAGTCGTAAAATATTTCCAGCATACGATGGAGAATGGTTGGATTTTGTTACGGCTTGCAGAAAGGGTTTGTCTCATATTGAATATGATATTATTGAAGGTGGTATAGCAGATGATCAGGTGTTTGATACAGTGGATTTGTATTTTTCAGGAATATACACTAAAGAACAAGCTCTTGATCAGTTGAAATATAAGAATCCAAATCATCAGATATGTATTACTTCGCAGGAAGTACTTGATAAATATTTGCATTTTCAATCATCTGAAATATTGTAGCTATGCAGGCAAATCAGGCAATATTACAAATGAAGTACGCTCGAATCGTAAAGATGTTTGCAGAAATGTCAAATCTGACGTATGAAGACGCACTGGGTAAGTTTTATGACTCTCAGACTTACGATTTGATAAGTAACGGCGTGGCGGATATGCACTGCTTTAGTGATGAATATCTCGCTGATGAGCTTTTGATAGAATATGGATACAAACGATATCCGATATGAATTATAATTCGCATAAGAGATAAGTTTTATGGAAGAGAATAAAGACAATAATATCGAAGAGCAAAATAACATTGAAGAACAGAATAATATTGAAGACGGTGTTCGTATTCGGCAAGGTGACACTTTCAGAGTTATTCCTCTCAAAGGCTTGATTGATAACTGGTTTATCGATTATGCTTCGAGTGTTATCTTGGACAGAGCCGTCCCGGAGATAAATGACGGCTTCAAGCCAGTGCAGCGTCGTATTCTCCATTCTATGAAAGAATTGGAAGACGGCCGTTATAACAAAGTCGCGAATATCGTCGGTAACACCATGAAATATCACCCTCATGGCGACGCTTCTATAGGAGATGCTCTGGTGAATCTCGGACAAAAAGACCTTCTCATCGACACCCAAGGTAACTGGGGTAACATACTGACTGGCGACCCGGCAGCTGCACCTCGTTACATTGAGGCTCGTCTTTCCAAATTCGCCTTGGACGTAGTGTATAATCCTAAAATAACAGAGTGGAAGTTCTCATATGACGGACGTAACAAAGAACCTGTGACTCTTCCTGTTAAATTCCCACTCTTGCTTGCTCAAGGTGCGATGGGTATTGCTGTGGGTCTCATGGTGGAAATACTTCCTCATAACTTCAACGAACTCATCGACGCTTCTATAGCATATCTCCGCGATGAGCCGTTTGTCTTATATCCTGACTTTAAAACTGGCGGCATGATAGACGTGCGTGGATACAACGACGGAGCCCGCGGATGTAAGGTGCAGGTGAGAGCAAGGATAAATCAATTAGATAAGAAGACTTTAGTTATCACTGAGATTCCTTACGGAACGACGACAGGCTCTCTGATAGATTCCATCACTAAGGCAGGTGAGAAGGGACAGATAAAAATACGTCGCGTCGATGATAACACTTCTCGTAATGCAGAGATTGTGATACATCTCGCAAACGGAGTGTCGCCCGACCAGACAATAGACGCTCTTTATGCCTTTACTCAATGTCAGGTGTCGCTTAACAGCCTATGCACCTGTGTCATCAGAAACCAACATCCTGAGTTCACAACCATCTCGGCCATCTTGAAAGAGAACACAGATAGAACTCTTGACCTCCTCAGCTGGGAACTCAAGATACGCCTCGACGAATTGGAAAAAGATTGGCATTGGATTTCACTCGAAAAGATTTTCTTCGAGAAACGTATCTATAAAATCTTGGAAAAAGATGCTGACTCATGGGATGAGCAAATAACTGAAATAGAAAGAGCATTCGATCCTTATCGTCAGATGCTGAAGGCTGAGATAACACGCGACGACGTACTTCGCCTCTGTGAAAAGCCTGTTAGAAAGATCTCTAAGTTTGACATCAAGAAGGCAGAAGAACAGATTCTTGACATCGAGAATCAGATGGAAAAAGTAAAATATGACCTCGACCATATAGTCGATTATACCATCAACTTCTATAACGAGATAAAGAGAAAACATGGTAAAGGTCGCGAGCGTAAGACAGAGATACGTAACTTCGACAATATCTCTGCTGTTGCTGTCGCCGCTAACAACGAGAAACTCTACGTCAATAAGGAAGAGAGTTTCATCTGTACTTCAGCGGGTTTGAAGAAAGAACAGAACAAAGACGCCTATACCTTCGTTTCAGACTGCTCTGATTTGGACGACATCATTGTCTTCCGTGAGAATGGAACATTTATGGTTACCAAACTCCAGCCAAAATGCTTTGTGGGACCAGAGAAGATTATCCATGCCGATGTCTTCCATAAGAACGACGACAGAACTGTCTATAATATGGTATATCGTTCTGGCAAGGCAGGTTCGCCTTATTATGTGAAGCGTTTCTCTGTTAAAGGTATAACACACGATAAAGACTATGACCTTACCATGGGAGAGCCTGGCTCTAAGGTGGTTTATTTCTCCGCAAATCCTAATGGAGAAGCGGAAGTCATCAAGGTGATGCTTCGTCCTCAGCCTAAACTGAAGAAGACTTCCTTCGACTATAACTTCGCGGATCTTATGATAAAAGGACGCGCAAGTAGAGGCAACAAACTCACCAATCATCCTATCAACCGAATATTCAAACGCGATGAAGGTGTCTCTACGTTGGCAGCACGCGAGATTTGGTACGACGACACTGTAGGACGTCTCAACGCTGATAAACGCGGAACTTTGATAGGCGAATTCTCCGGCGACGACAAGATATTACAGATTTTCTCCAATGGCGAATTTAGATTGTCGGGCTATGACCTCTCAACGCATTTCGACGACGATATGACACAGATAATGAAGTTCGACCCTTCAACGACATTCACCGTTATCTACATAGAGGGTGAGACGAAGCTGATGTATATAAAACGTTTTGAGATAGATGAAGACACTCCTTTGAATAAGAGGATTTCGTTCGTCGGAGAACATAAAGACGCTCAATGTCTCATGATTAACATGGATATATTGCCGCGTCTGTTGCTTAAGTTCAACGACAGCCCGTCTGGAAAACAATATGATGACGAAGAACTCAACGTGGCAGAATATATCGGAGTAAAGAGCTACAAAGCTAAAGGCAAGAGATTGTCGACACACGATGTCTCGTCATATACTTTCCTCGAACCTTTTGAACCACAGCAAGAAGATGTGGATGAAGTAGAGGAGGAGATAATGGAAGAAAATACAGAACAAGATGCAGTAGATAATATTGATGATATGAATCCTGCTTCAAACGGCAGCGATGACAACTTCTTCTCTGAAGACGACGGCGTACAGTTGACATTATTTGAATAAAAAGACATATTATGAAAATCAAGAATCTAATAGCAATTATTACTTTTTGTATTGTTCTAATATCGTGTTCGCAGCCAAAGCGCTTGGCCTACGATTTCGTCAACAAGTCGAAGGGGGCAGCGGTGGCTTTCTATGTTCCTAAAGAATTAAAAAAAGAAAACATCAGAAAAGATTGTAACCCTAACAATATTGACTTAGTTACTTTAGACGAAGAACAGCTGCGCGACACTATAGAGGCAAGAACTAAGATTGTCAATAAGATAGATGACGAGAGATTTCTTGATGTCATGATAGCTTCTTTTGAAGAGACATTGAAAGACTATAACCTGAAACTCGAATATTGGGAAACCGAAGACACAAAACCAGATTCCTTGCATTGGGTTGTTGATCTGTCGCATATTGAAGTCGTTGAGTTAGTTGAGCATCTCTTGACACATTGTGGTGTGGAAGGAAATTACGAGTTCCTTCCATCGACGACTGTCAATGTGGCTTCTTGGTTTGAGCTTATCAACGATGATAACTCGCATCGTCTTTTCACAGAACAAAACTACGGCGAATACTTAATAGACTGTTATTACACCTTAGATACAGCGAATAATCTTGTGATAAACGCTGAGTTGCAACAACTCAGCATTGACGGTTTTTATGACTTCGCTGTGATGTTAGGAAGACTTTACGCAGGATATACTTACGACTTCTTCATGAACGATTATGTCAGAAAGGAAATGATAAGAAAAGAAAAAGACTACGATGAGGAGTATATGTACTTGCGCTATGACCCTTACGAGATGTTCATTTACGGCACATACAAAGACAAGCTGATAAGGATGGAAGAGTAAGGCCTGGAACAATGAGAATACTCCTGCCTTACATATTGCTTATTATCATCGGTGTAATAGATACGTTTCTACACTCGGTGACTCAGAGGCTCATCTTAGTTCCTGCTAAGCTCCTTGATTTTAGCTTTCATCTCGGAGGCCTTGACATCATATACTTTGCCGCTCTTGATTATTCTGATGCTTCCTGTCTCTTCTGAAACGACGATAGCGATGCAGTCGCTGTTTTCTGTTATGCCGATGCCAGCTCTGTGACGAAGTCCGTAGCTGCCAGGAAGATGTGTGTTCTGAGTGATAGGAAGGATGCAACGGGCTGCCTCTATCTTGTTGTTGGAGATGACCATGGCACCGTCGTGTAAAGGGCTATTCTTGAAGAATATGTTCTCAAGCAAAGGCTTGCTTATCAAAGCGTCAATTTTTACTCCGGTGTCAACAATCTCGTTTAAGTTGTTTTCCTGTGTAAGAAGAATCAAAGCACCGACTTTGTCCTGTGACATAGAGGCGCATGCCTCGCAGATAGGTGTTAAATCGAAGTTGGATTCTTCTCTTACGTGAAATCCTAATCCTGCTATGAAATTCTTGAATGCTTCTGCTATTTTGGTGTTGCCGATGCCAAGAAGGAATCGTCTTATCTCAGGCTGGAAAATGATTATCAACGCGATGAATCCGACATTGACAAAAGCTCCAAGTATGTAGCTGAGGAGCTCCATGTGTAATAAGGTGACTATCTTAAGCCCGATGATGATGGCGACGATACCGAAGAAAATCTTGATGGCGGTGGTTCCTTTGACGAGATAATACAATCCGTAGAACAAAAGTCCTACCAATAAAATATCAAGTATGTCCCAGATTCTGATATGTATGAATGCGTTAACAAAAAGCTCGGTCATGACGAAATAGTGATTTGAAAAATATTTCCCAAAGATAAGAAAAAGTCAACAGATAAAGGACAAATTTTTAATATAATTCTTTAACTAATTTGACGGCTTCTACAGCTTCTTTTACGTCGTGGACTCTCAGTATGTCGGCTCCGTTTATGAGAGCTATGGTGTTTAAGACTGTAGTTCCGTTCAAGGCTTCTTGTGGTGTTGTTTTCAGTGTTTTGTAAATTAACGACTTACGTGATATTCCTATCAAGACGGGAAGGTCGTTTATTCTGTAGTCGTTAATATTTTTTAACAGACTGAAATTAGCTTTCATGCTTTTGTTGAATCCTATTCCCGGGTCGAGGATGATTTGCTGTTCGCCGTATTGTGACAGAAAAAGGCATCTCTCATCGAAGAAATTCTTGACTGTCAAGTTAGCGTTATCGTCGACTTTCTGAGTATGAAGTGTGTCGATTTTTCCTCCGCAGTGCATCATAATATAAGGTATATGATTCTTTCCGATGTAAGGAAGCATCTCCTCGTCGAAGTCGCCGCCAGAGATGTCGTTTATGATGTGAGCTCCGTGTTCTATGGCTTTCTGTGCCACATCCTTACGAAATGTGTCGATGGAAATTATCGTCTCAGGGAAGTTTCTTTTGATTTCAGTCAAAGAGGGGATAAGTCGTGCCATTTCTTCGTCGCTGCTGATGATTTCCATTCCTGGTCGCGAAGAGAAAGCACCGATGTCGATGATGTCGGCGCCATCGTTTAACAACTTCTCGCAATGATGCAAAACCCCGTCGATAGTATTGTGCGAACCTCCGTCATAAAAAGAGTCGGGCGTGATATTCAAAATACCCATCACGACGGGTCTGTCCCATGAAAAAAAATCGTCTCCAATCTTCAGTTTCATAACAAAAAATGTTTATTTTTACGTTTTAAAAATATCGAGATTAAGGTCGATAAATATCAAATGAATTTTCTGCAAAAATAAAAAAATATAAAATGAAAGATACACAAAATCAGTTTAAAAAAGTCGTTGAACAATGTAGCGATATATTCACGAAAAAGATGATGGACTACGGTGTGGCCTGGAGAATTATGAGAACTACTTCAGTCACCGACCAAATTTTTATCAAGGCAAACAGAATCAGAAGCCTTCAAACAAAAGCAGAACATCTCGTCAACGAAGGCGTGGAATCAGAATTTATTGGTATCATCAATTATTCGGCTATGGCTATCATACAGTTGCGTCTTGGCGTTGTGGATAAGCCAGACCTCGAGCCACAGAAGGCTGCTGAGCTTTACAGAGGCGTTCTTCAAGAAGCCTTCGACTTGATGCAATGCAAGAACCACGATTACGACGAGGCTTGGAGAAGTATGCGCGTCAGTTCGATGACGGACTTGATTTTGATGAAACTTTTAAGAATAAAAGAGATAGAAGACCATGACGGTAAGACGATAATCTCAGAAGGATTGGATGCCAACTATTTCGATATCATCAATTATGCTGTATTTTGTATGATTTTATTATCTGAACAAACCGAGAAATGATTATGAGAAAAGACTACACTAAATCAGGATTTCTTTCATTTGCAATTACGATATGGGCATTGATTTGTGCCGTCTTTGTAGGATTCTTTCCTAATTTCTCATGGCTCACGCTGATAGCCATTTTAATTCCGATAACGGCATCGATGCTGTTTAGCGGTTATTATAACAAAGCAGGTCTGAATTTATGCCGTTTCTTGGTAGGAGCGCTTTTTGTCTTCAGCAGCTTCATGAAAGGCGTTGACCCTCTCGGGACTAAATACAAGATGCTCGACTATTTCATCGCGTATAATATAGAGTGGCTCAACAGTCTCGCTCTTGTCCTTGCCATAGCTCTGATAATGGCGGAGTTTATTGTTGGTATCTGCCTGATGCTAAATCTCTTGCCGCGCCTCGCTACGCTCGGCGCTTCCTTACTCATGATTTTCTTCACCATCTCAACATTTTTCGACGCGATGTATAATCTCGTCCCTGACTGCGGATGCTTCGGAACAGCGATAAAAATGAGCAACTGGCAGACTTTCTTCAAAAACCTGATAATACTTGCCGTACTTATTCCTCTGATATTTAACAATAAGTCGCTTGTAAATAAGAGGGTTACTATATTAGGACAAACATTATTTACATTTTTATTCATTGGACTCTTCGTGTGGTTCGAGATTTATAACGTACGTCATCTTCCTGTCATAGATTTCATGGACTGGAAAGTAGGTCGCGATATGAAGCCTGCTGAAGAGGTTGAACCTGCAGAGATTTATCTTACTTTTAAAAACCTAGAGACTGGCGCTACAGAAGAATTTCTCTCGCCTAATTATCCTTGGAACGACTCTGTGTGGATGTCGCAGTGGGAATTTGTATCGCAGCGTCAAGAGGGTGGAACTCAGTCACTTGGTTTTTCTATATTGAATGAAGATGGCGATGACTATACTTATCTTCTTTTCGAGACTGAGAAATTGTTTGTTTTTGTAGCTCCATATCTCGATAATGTGACAGAGGAAGACTTAGCTGAGTGTCAGCGTATTTATGATTTGGCTAATGAACATGGTTACAATTATTTATGGATTACATCAGTCAATCCGGAATATGTTTATGAGCTTCAAGATAAATATTATATGTTCGATGAAGTTTATTTTGGCGACGAGTTAGAGTTGAAGTCGATGGTGCGTTCCAATCCAGGACTTATCCTCATGGATAATGGAGTAATCATCGATAAATGGAGTAAGATCGATTTTCCATGCGAAAAAGATTTTTTAGAATCTGAAAATCTGAGAATCTGAAAATCTGAAAAATTTTGTTTAAGGCTTGATTTAATATACTTTAAAACTTAAAGACTTTCAACTATAAAACTACTTTAAACTTTAAACCTTAAACTTTAAACTAAAAATTGTCTGTTGACTTAAAAATATGACTTCTTACATCATCAGGAAAATATTATACGGTTTGGCGGTGCTATGGGGCGTCGTGACTTTGGTGTTTTTCCTTTTTAATATCGTTCCTGGCGATCCTGTTAGGATGATGTTAGGACAGCGTGCCGATGAAGCAGACGTGCAGGCAATCAGAGAGGAACTCGGTCTTAATCAGTCTGTCTTTAAACAATATACCGATTATCTTAATGATTTGATGCCGCTTTCGTTTTATAGGAATTCTGTAGGTAAGGACGCGACAAGCCACGTTCGTACAATATCGCAGAATGATTATAGCAGATTCAAACGTCACTGCGTAATGGCAACGATAGGCGATGTTGATGTGGTTTTGAAAGTACCTTATCTGAGATATTCCTATCAGAGCAAAAGACCAGTGGGAACTATATTGTCGGAAGCCTTTCCTAACACATTGATATTAGCGGCGGTAGCAATAGCATTTGCTTTAGTGATCGGAGTTTTCATCGGAGTGCTGACAGCTGTCTTCAACACCGAGTTCTTAAATAAATTAACATTGTTTATCACCACAATAGGAATGTCGCTGCCTTCTTTCTTTGCAGCGATATTGGTTGCATGGCTCTTCGGTTATGTCTGGGAGTCGTTTACAGGATTAAGCATGACTGGTAATCTCTATTCGGTCGACGATTATGGCAATGGCTCTTATTTAGATATTAAAAATTTGATTTTGCCAGCTTTCACCTTGGGATTGCGTCCGTTGGCGGTTGTTGTAGAGCTTACGCGTACTTCATTGTTAGAGGCGCTTTCTATGGATTACATAAGGACGGCAAGAGCTAAAGGCTTGAGACAATGGCGCGTCGTTAGTGTACATGCTTTGAGAAACGCCATGACACCGGTAGTTACCGCGATTTCGGGATGGTTCGCATCGTTACTTGCGGGAGCTGTTTTCGTGGAATATGTCTTCGACTGGAAAGGTATTGGCGTCATCATCGTCGATGCCCTCGATACTTTCGACTTCCCTGTCATAATGGGAGCCGTTCTTTTGATAGGATTTATGTTAATAATAATTAACATTGTAGTTGATATCATTTACGGAATTTTAGATCCGAGAGTGAGAGTGTATTAGTGTTGGTACGATTGATATTTTGTTTTATAATCGTATGAATTTTGATGATTTTTTCATAAATTTGCAGAGATAATTATACATTAAGCATTAAGAATTGTTAATTAAATAAAATATTGAATTATGAGAAGAAAAATTGTGGCAGGAAACTGGAAGATGAATCTTGATTTTCAAGAAGCTCAAGACCTCGTAGAAAACATCGCTAACCTTTGTGAAGACCAACAACCTGATTGCGATATAATTGTATGTCCTCCATACCTATATTTGGAACTCGCAACAGATATGGCAGACGACTGCCAATGTTTCTACGTCGGCGCACAAAATGTTAACGAAAACGAATCTGGTGCATATACTGGCGAAGTCTCTGCCAAGATGCTCGACTCTCTTGGAACAAATTTCTGTATCGTGGGTCATAGCGAAAGAAGAAAATATTTCAACGAAGACAATGCTGTTTTAGCAATTAAGATCAAGAAATTGTTAGAATACCAAATCGTTCCAATTTATTGCGTCGGTGAAGTCTTGGAAGAAAGAGAAGCTGGAACTCACTTCGATGTCATCAAGAAACAAGTTGAGGAAGGTTTGTTCCATTTAGATGTCGCTGATATGGAAAACGTTGTGATAGCTTACGAGCCAGTATGGGCAATCGGAACAGGCAAGACTGCAACTCCACAACAGGCAGAAGAAGTGCATAAATTTATCCGCACCCTTGTTTCTGAAAAATATGGCGAAGACATCGCTGAACAATTGCGTATCCTCTATGGCGGCAGCTGCAACGCTAAAAACGCTGCTGACTTGTTCGCTCAGGCTGACATTGACGGAGGCTTGATAGGCGGCGCTTCTCTCAAAGCAGAAGATTTCGTAAGTATCGCAGTGCAGGCTTCAAAATAATTGATTATGAATTATTACGCTTGTTCGTTCTCTAACCCTGAGAATGATAATCTGAAAGATATGTTCATGGAACTGCTCGGGACTATCGGTTTCGACAGTTTCATGGATACCGATGAAGGTTTCGATGCCTACTGCCAAGAACCTTCTCTCGATGAGACAGAACTCAACGAGATATTGCAGATGGAACAGTTTGCAAATATCAAGTTCTTAAAAAAAGAACTCATCCCTGATCAAGATTGGAACGCTACTTGGGAAGCATCATACGAGCCTGTCATTATCAACGAGTTTTGCAGGATAAGAGCGCCTTTCCATCAGGTGGAAGGCTCTTATAAATACGACCTCGTCATAGAACCAAAAATGTCGTTCGGAACAGCACATCACGAAACAACATCTCAAATCATAGAGCTTATGCTTCAGTCAGACTTCACAGGTCTCAATCTCTTGGATATGGGCTCTGGAACAGGAGTACTCGCAATCTTGGCAAAAAAACTAGGCTCTGCAACGACAGTGGCGATAGACAATGACGAGTGGGCTTACCGTAACGCGCTCGATAACATACGCCTCAACGATGAAAACGAAATAATCGTAGAACTAGGCGATGCGAATTCTTTAAATGATAGACGGTTCGATGTCATCCTCGCTAACATAAACAGAAACATACTCCTCAGAGACATGAAGGAATATGTGAAATGTTTGGTTGATGGAGGAAAAATTTTCTTTAGCGGTTTCTATGAGGAAGACTTGGTTCTCATCACTAAAGAAGCGGAACGTCTTGGTTTGAAATATGTGAATCATGTGACAAAAAATAATTGGACAGCAGCAGTTTTCGTGAAATAATTATGTGGTTACCTATACTTATAACAATATTGATAGCTTATCTTTTAGGATCTATCCCGAGCTCGGTGTGGATTGGAAAGGCTTTTTATAAAATAGACGTCAGAGAGCATGGCTCTGGAAATGCAGGAACAACAAATACTATCAGAGTGTTAGGATATAAAGCGGGCATCCCTGTCTTTATCATCGACGCTTTGAAAGGTTGGTTCGCAGTTTATATGGTGAAGATTATTTTTGGATATTTCCCCTCGGTGGAGATGCCCGAGTTTATGAGAGTTGTAGCTGCTGCCACTGCTGTTGTTGGTCATATCTTCCCTATATTCGCTGGTTTCAGAGGTGGTAAAGGCGTGGCTACATTACTCGGCGTAGGCTTTGGCCTCATACCGATTCCAACTCTGATAGCATTGGGAATATTCATCGCGGTATTGTTGGCTTTCGGTTACGTCTCACTCGCAAGTATAACTGCAACAGTGACCTTACCTTTCGTGACATACTTCTTCGTTATGCCGGAAAGTCCGCTCTTGCTGATATTGACAATAGCCGTAGCGATTTTCGTTCCTTTGACTCACAGAGAGAATATCAAACGCTTGAAAAACGGAACGGAAAATAAATTCATCAAAAAGAAAAATAAATAAAAAAATAAGCTCGTTTTTTGAGCCGCAGATATATCTTTTTTTGTAATTTTACAAACCGAAAAATACTGTAATTATGAAATTCATACTCTCAAGTTTAAAATTATTAAAAGCGGTGCAGTCGCTGAGTGGCGTTATCAATTCTAGTAACACATTGCCTATATTGGATGATTTCCTCTTTAACATCTCAGAGAACGAATTGAGAATCACTGCATCGGATTTAGAGACAACGATGGTTGTGTCGATACAACCTGATATGGTTGAAGGTGCGGGTGAAGTCACGATTCCAGCTCGTTTGCTCATAGACATCTTGAAGAATTTCCCTGACATTCCAGTCTCTTTCAATATTGATGAAGAAACATTAGCTATCGAGATAACAACAGGCGAAGGTCGTTATAAGATGGCAGGTCATAAGAGCGATGAATTCCCTCAAGTGCCTGTCTTGACAGAACCTATGAGATGGGAAATCCCAGCTGACGTCCTCGTGTGCGGTTTTGAGAAGACAGTGTTCGCTACAGGTAACGACGAGATTCGTCCTGTGATGACTGGCGTCTTTATGGAGATGACAGAGAATGGTCTTAACTTCGTAGCTACTGACGCTCATAAATTGGTACGCTACAGAAGATTGGATATCAAATCAGATGTGAAAGAATCGTTCATAGTTCCAAAGAAACCTATCAACCAATTGAAGAACGCTTTAGCAGGAAAAGCCGACGAGACTGTTATAGTTGAGTTTAATAAGACTAACGCTTCATTTACAATGTCGGGATTTAAACTCGTTTGCCGTCTCATCGACGGACGTTATCCTAATTATGAAGCTGTTATTCCAAAGTCAAATCCTAACAAACTGACAATCGATCGTCAGTTGCTTCTCTCGGCAATACGTCGTGTGGCTATCTTCTCAAGCAAGGCAACACATCAGATTCGTTTCAAGATAGCAGGTCAGGAACTCACTTTGACAGCTGAAGACCTTGATTATTACAACGAAGCAAAAGAAAGACTTTCATGTAACTATGAAGGCGACGATATGGAAATAGGATTCAACTCACGTTTCTTCCAAGAAATGTTAGGTAATCTCAACCAGACAGAAGTCTTGCTGGAGATGTCGGCTCCAAACAGAGCTGGTCTTATCATGCCAGTCGACAATCAAAATGCCGACGAAGACATCTTGATGCTCTTGATGCCGGTGATGCTTAACTAATTGAAAATTGAAAGTTGAAAGTTGAAAGTTGAAAATTGAAAATTGAAAATGAAGATAGAGGCTGCTGTTAAATTGACGGCGGCCTTTTTTTATAAGTCAGCGTCAGTGTCAAATAAAATCTCTATTGAGTGAACTTTTGCTTTGATTTATTTGTATATTTGCAAGTTCAACTTTAGTTTATCAGAATATTATTTAAATCTAATTGGATATGAAAGAATATGATAGAATACAGAAGATACTTGATGTGCAAGATGATAGCGTCTTTTTATGGGGTGCAAGACAAGTCGGTAAGAGTACTTTGGTAAAAAGACTTTTCCCAAATGCAATAGTTTATGATTTGCTCAAAAGTGATGAATATTATCGTTTGATGCGTCGACCGCAATTGCTTAGAGAGGAACTGCTGTCTTTCGATGAAAATACCTTGGTTGTCATTGATGAGATACAGAAGATACCTGCGCTGTTGGATGAGGTTCATTGGTTGATTGTTAATAACGGAATAAGGTTTATATTATGTGGGTCGAGTGCTCGCAAACTGAAACGTGTAGGAACTAATTTGTTGGGCGGTAGGGCATTGTCGGTATCTTTATTTCCATTGGTTAGTGCTGAAATACCAGACTTTGATTTGTTTCATGCTATAAACAATGGAATGATACCTCGTCATTATATGTCAAAAAATCCTCAAAAACGTCTTGAAGCGTATATAGGCGTTTATCTCAAAGAGGAAATACAGGAAGAAGCTGTGGTGCGACAATTATCTTCGTTTAACAGATTTTTAGATGTTGCTGCTCAATGTGATGGGGAAATGATTAATTATACAAATATAGCTCAGGATTGTGGTGTGAGCGCTGTGACCATTAAAGAATATTTTAATATTCTCGAACAAACACTTATCGGTTATATGATACCAGCCTTTACTTTGACAAAAAAGAGACGGGCAATCACAACAAGGAAATTCTATTACTTTGATATTGGTGTCGTAAATCATCTGTTGAATCGTTCTAATTTACAACCTGGCTCAATCGATTTTGGTCATGCTTTTGAGCATTTTATAATTCAGGAAATAATAGCGTATTTGTCTTATTATGAGAAGAAGGAAAAACTTTCATATTGGAGAACAGCTGGAGGATATGAGGTCGATGCTATCATAGGCGATGCACGTGTCGCTATTGAATTTAAAAGCTCTGATGAAGTTCAGTCGAAGCATACCAAAGGACTGAAAGCATTTGAAGAAGATTTTCCAGAGGCGAGAAAAATTATAGTTTCTTTAGACCGCAATAAAAGAATTCTTAATGGAATTGAAGTTATCCCGGCAACGGAATTTCTTAAGATGTTATGGAATGGGGAAATAATGTGATAAAGTCTAAAGATGAAAGTCTAAAGATAGAGGCTGCTGTTAAATTGACGGCGGCCTTTTTTATCTTATCATTTTTATTTTCATCATTATTCAATACCAACACTAATTATATTTATATTTGCACTTGGAGAAAGTTTGATGGTATAATACGATTAATATCTCAGTTACAGAAATATAAAATGTTTAAACAATGAAAAAGTATCTATTGACATTAGTAATTTTATTTACGGTAATTGTCAATCCGCTTCAGTCACAGAGCCAAAAGCTGAAACTTGCTGTATATGCGACGGGAAATGTTGACAATTTGCTTAAGAACATAGCTCAGAACAACGCATCAACGGAATTGGTTAATTGCGGACGTTACCAGATGATAGAGCGCTCGTCAGAATTCCTTAGATTCGTTTCTGAAGAACAGAACTACCAACGCTCAGGTGCTGTTGATGACAACCAGATAGCAGAACTTGGTAAACAATATGGTGCCGACTGTGTTTGTGTTGTCGATATTACTAAAGTTGATAATTACTTATATGTTGCCACTCGTATGATTGATGTTACGGTAGCAACATCACAGCGAGCCGGCGATGCCGAGAATACTAATTATTCAACTCCTGCCGATCTGAGGAAATGTGTTACAGCAGCAGTGAAAAAAATGGAAGGCGTAAATGCTGGCAATAGTTATCAACCTGTAGGAAATGGCAATAGTTATTATGGTAATGCAGCTTCAGGACAGAACTATACCGAAAACGCTTTCGGCATTAATATGAAAATGGTCTATGTGCAAGGCGGCTCCTATAATATGGGCTGCACTGGCGAACAAGGCAGCGACTGCTATGATAATGAGAAGACAGTACGTTATGTAACAGTATCCGACTTCTATATAGGACAGTTTGAGATAACACAGGCTCAATGGCAGGCTGTTATGGGAACCTCTGTTTATCAACAACAGAGCAAGGCTGGCGAAAGTTCGACATACGGCACAGGTAACGACTATCCTATGTATTACGTCTCATGGGAGGAGGCTAAGGAGTTTTGCCGCCGACTTAGTCAGCAGACAGGTAAGGCATATCGTCTGCCGACAGAGGCTGAATGGGAGTATGCAGCACGTGGAGGTAAGAAGACACAGAATACCAAATATGCAGGAGGTTACTCATTAGACTATGTAGGTTGGTACACGAGTAATAGCGGTGGTAAAACACATGCTGTTGGAACAAAAAATGCTAACGAACTCGGTATTTACGACATGAGCGGTAACGTTTGTGAATGGTGTGAAGACTGGTCTGGCGATTATCGTTCATACGACACCGACAACCCAACGGGAGCTTCGTCAGGCTCTCGCCGCGTGCTCCGCGGTGGCAGCTGGAACTACGATGCGAAGTACTGCCGGGTGTCGGGTCGTGACGGCGGTAGTCCGGGTGGCCGTCGCGAAATTAACGGCTTCCGCGTCGTCTGTCATCCTTAGTTAACACAATTAAAATTGAAAATAAAGATAGAGGCTGCTGTTAAATTGACGGCGGCCTTTTTTTATCTTATCATTTTTATTTTCATCATTATTCAATACCAACACTAATTATATTTATATTTGCACTTGGAGAAAGTTTGTATCATATTTAATTGTTTCGATGATTATGAAGAAAAGTTTGTTGCTATTGATGTTGCTGCTGCCTTTGTTGTCGTTCGCTCAGAATGACTTCAAGCTTGCAGAACAAAATCCTAAAGAGAAACCTAATTGGGTTACAGAAAGTAATGTCAGAGATGTATTAATGGTGCAAGCTAACAGAATGCCGACCTTAAAAGAAGCTGAAGATGCAGCAATGACATCGCTTCGTGAGAATATCGCCTCGTCTATAGCCGTGAAAGTGACAGGTAAGACTGATACGACGAAAGAAGAGGAAATCAAAGACGGCAAGAGCGTGTACTCGGAGAATATTCAAAGCACTACCTCTGTCGAAATAGCGGAGATGCCGGCTCTACAAGGAATCAGCCTGTCGAAGGCTCAAATATATTGGGAACGCTACTATAATAAGAAAACCAAAGAATCTTATTACGACTATTATATCCTTTATCCTCTCACCACGCAGGATTTAGCAAAGATGATTGACGATTATAACAAGGCGAAGGCTTTGGATAAATATCCCGACGAATGGAAAAACTTCACCTCCCATAATTTCATCTACGACATACAAAGCGAGAGAAAAAATGCTGATAGGTCGGATACTGAACTCGTGAACACTCTCCTCGAAGTGGCGAGAACCAATATAGCGAAACAAATTCAGATTAAGGTTGAAGGCAATTCTTCCGTAAAAGGAAAAACGACTTATGCAACAGATATTGATGTGAATCTCGTGCTTACAAAGTCGCATTTTAATCCTCATTCAAATAAGATGTATGTGATGGCATATATAAACAAGGAGGATGCCGTCCGTTTCTATAAGAGACAGATTGACGTGGTCTTCTCTGCAGTGGAGAAACATATTGCCATTGCAGATGATTATATCGAGACGGGCTTTATTGCCAAAGCTGAAGAAGAGATAGCAAAAACTGACAATGAATTTAAGAAACTTGAAAAACCGATATTCTTTCTCACTGTCTTCGACTGCCCTGAATACGAGCTTCAAAGCGTGTTGCAAAGACATAACGAACTGGAACAGACAACGAAGAGAAAGATTACCGACATGAAATACGGAACCGACATCTACGTGCAATGCGCAGCCGATATGTTCGGACAGAATTACATGAATCTTTCAAAGGAACTGAAAGCCGCATTGTCTAACACAATGGAATGTAACTTTGTAGATGACAAGAGTGCAGCCGACTGGGCGATAATCGTCAGTGCCAACAGCCGCGAATATAATAAGGTGGATTATGGCAGCACTTCAAGCTATTTCTCATACGTCGATGCTGAGATAACGCTTGAAAAAGTCATGACGGCACAGCGAGTCTATGAGGATATGATTACAGAAAAAGGCGCCCATACACGCGACTTCAAGGAGGCTGCAAGAGACGCCTATAAAAAGATAACACCTAAGATTATTAATTTAGTTACTGAAAATATAAAATGATGAAAAAGTGTTTTTTGACCATGCTTCTTTTCTTTGCAGCCTTCTCCATGATGGCGCAGAACGTAAAGAAAGTGGCTATCTTAGAGACCGTCGACAAGGAGAACAAGGTGGATTATGTGCACGAGCTGATGTTGAGAGCAAACCTTACGAAAGCCATTACCAATACACCAGGATATGAAGCCTACGACAGAACCGATATTGACCAGGTTATGTCGGAACACGATTTCCAGCGTACAGGTATGGTTAGCGAGGAACAGATTAAACGTATCGGCGTGATGACGGGAGCTTCGTACGTGCTGATAGCAGAGGCTGCAAAAGCTGATGCCAACAATCTCTTTATTACAGCGAAGATTGTTGATGTTGAGACTGCCAAGACAGACCGCACAGATAACAAATTGATTTCTATAAATGCAGATGCCATACAGAGAGGCTGCAATGAGTTAGCGTTTAGTCTTTTGGGTGGTGTAAGACAACAGGCTTCGGGGAATGCAGGAGGTAACGAAACCTTTACAGTAAACGGCGTTAGCTTTACGATGATAAAAGTTGAAGGCGGCACTTTCAATATGGGAGCAACCTCAGAGCAAGGCGGCGATGCTAATGGTGATGAAAGTCCTGTTCATTCAGTGACGCTTTCAGACTATTACATAGGCGAGACAGAGGTGACACAGGAATTGTGGGAGGCTGTGATGGGAAGTAATCCAAGCTATTTCAAAGGTTCTCAAAAACCTGTTGAGCACGTCTCATGGAACGATTGTAAGGAATTTATTACAAAGTTAAATAGACTTACAGGCAAGAACTTCCGCCTTCCAACGGAAGCAGAATGGGAATATGCGGCACGAGGCGGAAACAAATCTAAAGGCTATAAATACAGCGGAAGCAATACAATAGGCAATGTGGCATGGTACACAGATAACAGTTCATCCAAAACACATGACGTAAAGACAAAAACGCCAAATGAACTCGGTATTTACGATATGAGTGGCAATGTATGGGAATGGTGTGAGGACTGGCACGGAAGCTATAGCAGCGGTTCGCAGACGAATCCGATGGGACCGTCATCTGGCTCTGACCGCGTGCTTCGTGGTGGTAGCTGGTACTACAGCGCGAAGTACTGCCGAGTGTCGTTTCGTGGCATCAACCTTCCCGTCCACAGGGACATCAGCTTCGGCTTCCGCCTAGCTTTATCTCAGTAAACACAGAAATCAAAAAAAGTCGCTCAGAAATCCTGAACGACTTTTTTGATTTATCTTGAGAAGACGTGTCAATGTGTTTCATAGCATGATACATTGACGAGTCTCTACTTGTTGATTAGTTGGTAGTCAAATGTAGATTTTGTGATATTTTTTTTATTTTTTTTAATAAATAATCGTATTTAAACAGGTTGGAAATTCTTTTGTCTTTTTATAACTAATTGGTAGTTATGATTTTACCCCCCCCGATGAATGGTTTTTTTTATGGTGTAAGTGTTTTATTATAGTTTAATTATATATATTTGTAAGAGTATTAAAAACTATTAATAAACTTAAATAATTAAACAAATCATGAAGAAAATTTATTTTATCATGGCACTCGCTTGTATGATGATGGTGTCATGTGGTAGCAAAGAAGGTGATGGTAAGACTGATGGTCATGAATATGTCGATCTTGGATTACCTTCAGGTTTGAAGTGGGCGACTTGTAATGTCGGAGCGAAGTCATCGGAAAAATATGGTGATTATTTCGCATGGGGCGAAACTGAAACAAAGGAAACGTATGATGATGCAAGTTGTTTGAATTATGGTAATAGCATGCCTGATTTTAGCGGTAATGTAGAATATGATGCTGCTACAGCTCATTGGGGAGAGACGTGGAGAACACCAAAAGCTATTGAGTGGAAAGAATTATTGGATGAATGTACATGGGAATGGACTACACAAAAAGAAGTGAACGGATATAAGGTAACTGGACCAAACGGACGTAATATTTTCTTGCCTGCTACAGGCGGTCGTATTGGTATTGGACTTTATGGTGACGGTGATTCTGCTTACTACTGGAGTTCTACGCAGAGTGGAGGTTATGATGGTGATAGCTATGCATATTATCTTGGATTTGGTGCAAATATTAAAGAAATGCTACTTCACTTCTTCTGTGTGGGATGTTCGATCCGCCCTGTTACAGATGTAGTTGAATAAATAGTTGTTATATAATCACAACAAAAAAGTCGCTCAGAAAATCCTGAACGACTTTTTTTAACTTGAGAAATTGAAAATCTGAAAACCTGAAAATATTCTCAGATTCTCAGATTTTTAGGTTTTCAGATTCAAATCTTAGGTCCTGCTGCAACCAATGCCTTGCCTGCTTCGTTGTGAGTGAATTTCTCGAAGTTCTTGATGAAACGTCCAGCCAAGTCTTCTGCCTTCTCATTCCATTCTTCTGCTGTGGCGTAGGTGTCGCGTGGATCGAGGATGTCTGGATTGACATCGTGCAGATATGTAGGAACTTTGAAGTCGAAATATGGTATGACCTTGGTTTCTGCTTTATCGATTGAGCCGTCTAAGATAGCGTCTATGATTGCTCTTGTGTCTTTAATCGAGATACGTTTGCCAGTGCCGTTCCATCCTGTGTTTACCAAGTATGCTGTAGCGCCTACTTTCTCCATCTTCTTAACTAATTCTTCAGCGTATTTTGTTGGGTGCAATGAGAGGAATGCAGCACCGAAACATGCTGAGAATGTTGGCGTAGGTTCTGTGATGCCACGTTCTGTACCTGCTAACTTAGCTGTGAAACCTGACAAGAAATAGTATTTTGTCTGTTCAGGTGTGAGGATTGATACTGGAGGCAATACTCCGAAAGCGTCAGCTGACAAGAAGATGACTTTCTTTGCGTCAGGAGCTTTTGATATAGGTTTAACGATATTTTCGATGTGATAGATAGGGTAGGAGACGCGTGTGTTTTCGGTGACGCTCTTGTCTTTGAAATCCAACTTGCCGTTTTCATCGACAGTGACATTTTCCAACAAAGCGTTTCTCTTGATAGCGTGATAGATGTCTGGCTCGCTTTCTTTGTCTAAGTTGATGACTTTAGCGTAACAACCGCCTTCAAAATTGAATATGCCATCGTCGTCCCAGCCGTGTTCGTCGTCGCCAATCAAAGCTCTCTTAGGATCTGTCGATAAGGTGGTCTTACCTGTTCCTGAGAGACCGAAGAAAATAGCTGTCTCGCCTTTTTCGTTGGTGTTGGCTGAGCAGTGCATTGCAGCGATGCCTCTCAATGGAAGGAGGTAGTTCATAATGGAGAACATGCCTTTTTTCATCTCACCGCCGTACCATGTGTTAAGGATGATTTGTGCCTTTTCTGTCAAGTTGAAAACGACAGCAGTCTCAGAGTTGAGACCTAGTTCTTTGTAATTCTCAACCTTAGCTTTTGAAGCTGTATAAACGATGAAGTCTGGTTCGCCGAAGTTTTCAAGTTCTTCTTCTGTTGGACGGATGAACATATTCTTCACGAAGTGAGCTTGCCATGCTACTTCCATGATGAAACGAATCTTCAAGCGGGTGTTTTTGTTGGCGCCAGAGAAACCGTCAACGACGTAAAGTTTCTTGTTGGATAATTGGTTGATGGCTATTTGTTTTAATTCTTTCCAAACTTCTGGAGTGATCGGTTTGTTGTCGTTTTTATATTCGTCTGATGTCCACCAAACTGTGTCGCGGCTAACATCGTCCATGACGAAATATTTGTCTTTAGGAGAACGTCCTGTGTAGATACCTGTCATTACGTTGATAGCTCCGAGTTCTGTCTCGACACCTTTTTCATATCCTGTTAGTTCAGGATTGATTTCGTCTTTATAAAGCTCTTCATAAGATGGATTATAAATTACTTCATTAACATCCACAATTCCGTAAGATGCTAATGCTTCCTTGATTTCATTGATATTTTTTGCCATAAGTACTATATTTATTGATTCTTTGACTATGCAAAAATAGTAAATTAGATAGATAAAAAAAATTTTATTTACATTATTTTCATTTTAATAAAAAATATCCTTTTTTGTTTGAAAAATATCGTATTTTTACAGAGTTTTAAGAGTGTTGCGTAATGTTGACAAGAATCCTGTTTTATCTGATTTTTTACCCGATTTCGGTACTTCCTTTGTACATATTATATATCATCGCTTTTCCTTTTTATCTCATACTTGCATTTATGGTCCGTTATAGAAGAAAGGTCATTGATGCTAATTTCATAAAGTCTTTTCCAGAGTTAAGTAAAAAAGAAATAAGACGATTGAGGATCAGATATTATTGGCATCTTACTCAGTTG
The DNA here is from genome assembly GCA_045592965.1 of Bacteroidales bacterium. GTDB lineage: Bacteria > Bacteroidota > Bacteroidia > Bacteroidales > F082 > Limimorpha. The sequence goes on from JAZNVS010000067.1 coordinate 29,352, forward strand.
GGAATTGAAATGCTGAAGATGATTTCGATGTCGAAGAAGAATGTCATGCGTCGTTATCATTGTTCCAATCCTGAGGTTGTTAATAAATTTTTTGATGAAGGCAAGAGCGTAATTCTGACTTCAAGTCATTATAACAATTGGGAATGGATGGTTCTGAGTTTGGATATGCAGTTCAAGCATCACGGGATAGGAGTGGGCGCGCATAACACCAATAAGGTGTTCGAGAAACTTATCAATCGTGCGAGAACGCGTTACGGAACTCAAGTCGTCTTTCATGATAATGTTCGTGAAGTAATGGCTTATCACGAAGATAATCATATTCCTGCAGCTTATATGATTCTCGCCGACCAGAATCCGAGTAATCCGAAACGTTGTTATGTTGCAGATTTCTTAAATCAGAAGACTGGTTTTATCAGAGGCTCAGAGGGATTCGCGAGGAAATATGATCTTCCTGTATTATATTATAAGGTGATAAAAGAAAGATGGGGACATTACCGCATCGATGTGGAAGTGATTTGCGAGAAGCCGAGCGAGCTTCCTGATGGCGCGATAATGCAACGCTACACAGAACTCTTAGAAGACACTATTAAATCTAATCCTCCTTATTGGCTCTGGAGTCATCGCCGTTGGAAACATAATTTCGATAACGCACCATTAGGAAACCAATGAGTAATTTTCTTATTTGATTTCTAATAGATTTTCCATCTGACTTACGATGTATGGCTTCCAGTCGTTGAGCAGGTCTTCAAAACTTTCGTTCTCATCTAATAACAATGAATATGTTAGATCTTGCGAGAGGAAAGGAATCGACAGAAGGCTGTATAAATTATAAAATATAAATCGAATCGGGACTTGCTTCAGCTTCCCTTCTTTCATCTCTTCTTCGATAGAATGCAACGCACCGAAGAACCTCTCTGGAAGATGTAACTTCTCGGCTGTGTTTATCAATAAATTAGCGTCTCTGTTAATTTCTCTTATGACAAACATCGGCAGCTTTGGATTTTCTAAAAACAGTTTGTAATAGGTGTCGATAATCTCTTCAATGCGTTTCCCGATTTTCTTGTCTTTCTGTATTAAAATATCAAAGACTTTGGGAATTATCGACATGATAATATCTCCAAATACAGCTTCAAACATCTTGTCTTTAGTGCGGAAATAATAATGTAAGCCAGGGCGGTTAATACCGACTTTAGCCGCAATCTCACTCATGCTCGTCTCCGCGTAGCCTTTCTCGATAAATACATTCTTGGCTATTTCAATAATCTTATTTTCCATATTCTGAATTTATTTGTTTGAAGCCTTGTTGATTTTCTCTACAAAAAGTAACAGCCTGTTTTTGATGTTTACATCGCTCACTCCGCTATCAAAGTCCAAAGATAGTAAATTTATTGCTGGATACAAATTTTTTAGTTTCTTTTCTATGCCTTTGGAAATGATGTGGTTTGCGATACAACCGAAAGGCTGCAGACTTACGATATTGTTGGTGCCGCAGTTGATATACGAGATTATCTCGGCAGGCAACAGCCATCCTTCTCCAAATTGTGCGTTCAAGGTGATGACATTGGCGGCTTCCTCAGCTTCCTCGAAAATGTCGTTGAATGGAATGTAATATCTGAACTTTGATGCAATTTTATTTACCTTATTAATATGTCTCTTTATGACTTTATAAAACATATCGACAATCACATCGCTGATCTCACTTTTCTCTAAATATGTCTTTTGATTTACTTTCCTGTTGACAAAAAACTGTATGAAGAATCCCATCAGCAATGGAGGAACAACCTCGATGTCTTGTTCCATGAGCCATTCTAAAATGTTGCGCTGCGCAAACGAATTGTGTTTCAGATAAATCTCTCCAACGACACCGACTTTATTGGTATCTTTATTCTGACAAATTGAATCGAAATCTTTTGCGGCAATGTCGAGATGCTGATATAATTTGTCGCTCTGACGATTTCTTATCAGCATATCGCCTAAGTCTAAGTATTTGTCGCGTAGCATTTTCGCTTTGCCTTTCTCATTCTCTCTAACAACAGAAGCGTAATAGAACTTACTGATGCAATCGCTGTATAATATCGCAGGTATCGCCATCTTCAATAGCTTCAACCAATTGATTTTGAATGCTGGCTGATTGTTGTCTAAATCGTTGTCGACAGAAAATGAAATGACAGGTGTGTTAAAATATCCTGCATCGACTAAGGCTTTCTTAAGCAATGGAAGATAATTTGAAGCGCGACATTGACCTCCTGTCTGTGTGATACATACGACGCTTTCATCTGGATTATATCTTCCTTCTTTAAATGCTTTGATGACATCGCCAACAACCAAAGTCGCGGGATAACAAACCTCGTTGTTGGCATATTTCAATCCCCATTCTCCGGAGGCTTCGTCGCTTAACGGCAGGTTTTCAATGTCATATCCTAAGTTGCTGAAGACTGCTGGAATTAGAGGCGAGACAAAAGAAGTGAAGAACGGAACTATTATCTTTTTGTTTTTAAATCTTTCGTCATAAATAGGCGTGGTCTGAAAATCATGGGCTTCATTCTTCCTGTGACTTTCATTATTAGCTAATTTCAGACTTTCCACCAAAGAACGGACACGGAGTTTCATAGAGCCTATATTGTTGATGTCGTCTAATTTCAATAAGGTGTAAGTGCAATTATTTCTTAACAATAAATCTCTTACCTCGTCGATGAAGAAGGCGTCGGGACCGCAACCGAATGAAGTCATCTGCACAAACTGTATATTGTTCATCGTAGATTGTTCGTTATATTTCGCAGTCCATTTCACGGCTTTCATGATTCTGTTCGGATATGACCATTGCGACAGAAAATGCGTGTCCTTGATTTCCACGTCTTTGTCTCTCACAATATCATCAGTGATGACGTTGATGCCCATCTCACTGAGCATATTGGAAATCTTATGTTGTATGAGCGGGTCGCTGTGATAAGGACGACCTGCAAGTAATATAGTCAGTTCGTTGTTTTTTGTGGCTGAACTTAAAATCTCTTCATTATGTCTTACCAATTCTTTCTTGAAATTAAGGTATTCTTTCTCAGCCTCTACGAATGCTTTCTCTATAGTTTTATCGTTTACGCATAATGATGTAAGATATTCCTTGCATTGTTTCAAAAGCATCTCTCTGTCTTTGAAACTTATAGTTGGAGTGTCGATGGGAATGTCTGACGGTTGGACATTTTTTACGACGGTTGAATATCCCGTCACAATGGGACAGTTGTAAGAGTTCTGCTGTTTCTTGTCGTCGCTTTCATAAATCACGAAAGGCATGAAAATCCTATCGACATTTTGTTTCTGCAGATCTTCTATGTGACTGTGAACCAATTTTGCAGGGAAACAGATATTATCCGACATCACCATTCTTACGTTTCTTTCGTAATTTGTATAATTCGACGGATTTGATAAAATAACTTTTATTCCGCATGAGGAGAACAAGGTGTGCCAGAAAGGATATTCCTCAAACATATTAAGAACACGAGGAATGCCGATAATTAACTCAGACACTGGCACTGACTTTGACGTTGAATTTGAAAATAACAGTCGTTCCTTAATTTCATACATATTACGTCCTGCATTCTTCGCCGACTCACCGTTGCTGAAATGTTTCTCGCATCTGTTGCCAGAGAAATATCTTCTTCCGTTACCGAAGTCGTAACATCTTACAGCGCAGCTGTTTTCACAGCCTTTGCAGTTCAATGTCTTCGTCGAATAAGAAGATAAATTTAATAAATCATCAAGACTCACTTGTTGACTTGTTGTATCGTTATTCTTTTGACTTATAGCATACAAGGCGCATCCGAGAGCACCCATGAGTTCTGGATAGTCGCAGCGTGAGACTTCTTTCTCGCATAAAATCTCAAAGGCTCTCACGATGGAGTCGTTGCGCATAGTGCCACCTTGCAATACGATATGATTTCCTAATGCTGAGATGTCTTTTATTTTCAAGACTTTATAAAGACAGTTCTTTACTACGGAATATGATAGTCCAGCAGAGATGTCGTTTATGGTAGCTCCTTCGCGAAGTACCTGTTTCACTTTAGAGTTCATGAAGACTGTGCACCGAGTTCCTAAGTCGCATGGTGTTTTTGACTCGGTGGCTTTCAATGCGAAGTCGGAAGTGCTGTGTCCTAAACTTTTTGCGAAGGTCTCAATGAAAGAGCCGCATCCCGACGAACAAGCCTCGTTGATTTCTATCCGCTCAATGATGCCTTTGTTGACGAAAATCGCTTTCATATCCTGACCTCCGATGTCGAGTATGAAAGAGACGTCTTTGTCTAAATGACGCGCTGCTATATAATGCGCCATAGTCTCTACAATGCCGTGATTTAACTTGAAAGCTGCTTTCATCAGATCTTCGCCGTAACCTGTTGAGCAGCTGCCTCTGAAAATTAATTCGACATCGTTTCTCTCACATTCTTCTTTCAACAGCAAAATTCCTTCCTTGACAGCCTCGATAGGCTTGCCTTCGTTGTTCTTATAAAAAGAAAATAGTAATTCTGACTTTTCGTTGAGAACCACAATCTTAGTCGTGGTGGAACCGGAGTCGATTCCTAAATAAGCATCATGCCTGCCTTTACTTAATTTAGCTTTACTTAATTTATTTTTAGAAATACGTTCTTTCCATAAAGAATAAGATTCTGCATCTTCAAATATTGGCTTCAGTCCCTTAACTTGTTGTCTCGTAGTTACAATGTCACATTGACTTAACAAATTGATAATCTTGTTTAAAGAAGTAATCTGTTCTTCTTTAGATTTCATCAAGGCTGTTCCTATCGCGGTTATCAGCTCTCCATGTTCGGGCATGATGATGTCCGATTCACTTATGCCTAAGTAGTCGATGAATGCTTTTCTTAAAGCAGGGATAAAAGATAAAGGACCGCCGCAGAATAGGATAGGGGTTTTGATGTCGATGCCGTGAGCTAATGTCGATACTGTCTGCACAGCCACTGCGTGAAATATTGATGCCGCTATGTCTTCTCTATTTACGTTCTTCGCGATGAGGTTTTGTATGTCGGTCTTGCAGAACACTCCGCAGCGTGAAGCGATAGGATAGATGCTCTGAGCGTTGAGAGCCAAGTCGTTTAATTCAGAAGTCGTTATTCCCAACAGTATCGCCATCTGGTCGATGAAGGCTCCAGTGCCGCCAGCGCAGTTGCCGTTCATTCTGAGTTCGTCGGTGTCGCCGTTTTTAAAGAAGACGATTTTGGCATCTTCGCCACCGATGTCTATCATGGTGTTGGTGATATGATAGAAACGTTGTATCGTCTTAGATGCTGCCACGACTTCCTGCACGAAAGGAATGCCGTAACGTTCGGCGAAACCCATTCCGATGGAACCGCTGACTTTAAAAATGATATCATCATTGCCGATAATAGATTTCAGTTCATTTAAAAAGGAAAGCACAACGTTCAGCATCTGAGCGTTATGCCTTTCATATTTGTTATAAATGATATTGTTGTTCTCATCAATCACGACGATCTTGGCTGTTGTTGAGCCTATATCTAATCCTATTCTGTACATTATCTGTTGTTTTTACAATTATGTTTGACACTACTGTAAAATGCAAAAATATAACATAATGTTCAAACAAATAATGCTGACTAAGATATTTTCTACGAAAGTGGGAATTGTATCTACGAAAGAATGAACCCAATTCAAGAATCTGAATTTCTCATATTATAGATTCTCAAATTTTAAAAGATCTCAACGAGGCATTCATCTAAATCCTTGCTTATCTTTTCCGTATCTAAATGTTGTCCGATGAAGACGATTTTTGCCATTCTGTCGCCGTATTTCTCGTCCCAGTCTTTTAATATACTTGGGTCTTGACTGACAAGTTCTTCAAATTCGTCTTTAGGTGCTGCTGCAAACCAGAGTCCGATTTCTGAGAGTTTCTTCTGAACGCCAGCTTGTTCAAAGATATATGTCATATCAGGATTGTCGCAGAAATAACAGATGCCTTTGGCGCGGATAATGTTTTCAGGCCATTTAGTGCTAATAAATTTATCAAATTTATTTGTGTCGAACGACTGGCGTCTGTAATATACAAAAGTGCTGATTCCATATTCATCGCCGTGACTATGACCATGATGATGGTGATGATGACAAGGACAATTCTCGTCGTGACATTCATCACCATCGTGATGATGATGATGATCGTGGTCATTATCAATGTCATTGTCCTCAATATGCTTGATCCATCCAGCTGCTCCCGATACCTTGTAATAATCGAATTTGTTAGTGTTGATGATTCTCTCCAAATCGATATTTGTGTAGTCGCATTCAATAATCTCGACGTCAGGTTGGAGGTTGTTGATAATGGATTTTATCTTGTTTAAGTCGTCTTTACTAACTTCTGATGTTTTGTTGAGAAGCACGATGTTGCAGAATTCTATCTGCTGTATCACTAAGTTCTCGATGTCATCTTCTTCGAGAACGTGTTTGTCGAGTTTGTTGCCGCATTCAAATTCGCTCTTCATTCTCAGAGCATCAACCACGGTGACGATGCAGTCGAGTTTAGGCAGACCGTAAACACTATATCTCTTCTCCATATTTGGAATGGAAGCTATTGTCCTTGCAATAGGTTCTGGCTCGCAGATACCGCTAGCTTCTATTACGATATAGTCGAACTTGTTTGTTTTTACAATGTCGCTGAGTTGTTCTACCAAATCCAATTGCAGAGTGCAGCAGATACATCCATTTTGAAGAGCAACAAGACTGTCGTCCTTCTGACCAACAACGCCGCCTTTTTGTATGAGGTCAGCATCAATGTTAACTTCCCCTATGTCGTTGACAATAACAGCGAATCTGATACCTTTTTTATTGGTAAGTATGTTGTTTACAAGAGTTGTTTTACCGCTTCCGAGATAACCTGTCAATAGTAAAATTGGTGTTTCTTTCATTGTTCTATAAGTTTTAAATCAGTATGCAAAATAAATAATTTTTTCTGTATCATTATTCGACTTTCAGCAAATTTTCCATCTGCTACACCATTTGGCAGTCTTCATGATACTGTTTGGATAAGACCATTATGTTTGACACAAGTGTCAGTTTGCAAAAATAACGATAATATTTGAAGAATTGTTCTGTGAAAATTATGATTTATATGAAGAATAGGATTTTTCTATCTGAAGTAATAAATTGTAGTTATGAACAAATTTTACACCTTATTAATTAATAGCTGTATTTCTCTATGTTTTAAATTGGAAGTTGAGTATTTGTTAGCTTTTTCCTTATTTTTGCAAATTATAAAATAGTTGTCATGTCTAATTATATTCAGAATTTAATAAAAGAAGGTGAACATCAGATGCTCGATTTTAAGTTCGAGATTTCTGATAGCAGAAAGATTGCCAGATCATTGGTTGCTTTTGCAAATACTGATGGTGGACGTTTGCTTATAGGTGTAAAGGATAATGGTAATATATCAGGTATTAGATCTGAAGAGGAAAAACACATGATACAGACAGCTTCGGATTTGTTTTGTAAACCAAAAGTAGCATTTGAGGCTAAGGAATGGGTTGTTAACGGGAGAACAGTTTTGGAAATTTATGTTCCCAAAAGTAAATATCACAAACATAAAGCTCCAGACCATAATAATACGTATAAGGTATATATTCGTGTAAAAGACCAGAATATTATTGCCAATAGAATTCTGCTTAAAATTTGGAAATATGAGAATAATAAGCAGAGTGTAAAAGTGACCTTCACCGATGCAGAGAAATTTCTTTTGAAATATTTAAATGAGAACGAGAGAATCACAATTGATGAATTTGTAGAGAAAGCAGAAATTGGGAAAAAAGAAGCAGAACAGATATTAGTTAATTTTACTTTGATAAATTTAGTTAAAATAGAAATTACTGAAAAAGATGTATTGTTTACCTTATTCGATGACAAAAATGAGTAAAGATGAAGAACCCAAAAAAATCTCTTTTTTCGTGTTTTATGTGATTTTGTGATATTTTATGTATGGAACGAGGGATAAAACGCGCAGGAACACGTCAAAAATGCGTTGTTTTTTCAGTTTCATGGGGTGTGATACGAAGATTTTTTATCATATAACATCTTGATATACAGCGTATAGGAATAAAAAGCAAAAAAAAGTGAAAAAAAGTTTGGTTAGTGTGTTGCGTGAAAGGAATTTTTCGTACCTTTGCACTCGCAAAACGACGGGGAGACGGCCAGCGGGGACGGGAGGTTTTGCGGAGTTCTTTGAACGAATGATCCAAGCAAAGTCTGAAAGGTAAG